>CADCHO010000020.1 GCA_902801255.1 uncultured Eubacteriales bacterium
CTCCGGCCAGGAGCATAGCTAACATTTTTTTCTTTTTCATACTCATCAGCCTCCTGTGTTATTAAATTATATATTCCAGATATCTTTTGCGTATTCTGAGATGGTGCGGTCACTGGAGAAGAATGCGGAATTGGCGATATTTGCCAGCGACATGCGGGCCCATTTCTCCTTGTCCTTATATATCCCGTCCATGTTTTCCCACGCCTTTACATACGAATCGAAATCTCCGAGCACGAAGTATTCGTCATTGCTTCTGATCAAAGCATCATGGATGCCCCAGAAGTTATAATCGCTGCGGCTGAATGTGCCGTCTATGAGCTGGTTCGTCATGCGCTGAAGTCTTGGGTCCTCACTGATGACGTACTGCGAGAAATAACCTCCGTGCTTGTAATAGCTGTCTGTCTCTTCAGACGAATATCCGAAGATGCAGATGTTGTCCATGCCTGCAAGCTGGCTGATCTCAACATTTGCTCCGTCCATCGTACCGAGTGTGACCGCTCCGTTCATCATGAACTTCATGTTTCCGGTTCCGCTCGCTTCCTTGCCTGCTGTGGATATCTGCTCGCTTATGTCAGCTGCAGGGTAGATAAGTTGTGCGTTTGATACGCAGAAGTTCTCTATGAATATCACCTTGATTCTCTGGCTGACAACAGGGTCGGAATTGACCATGTCTGCCAGGCTGTTGATGAACTTGATCACTTCTTTTGCAAAGGCGTAACCCTGAGCAGCCTTACCTGCAAAGATAAATGTATAGTTGTGGATCGGCAGATCAGGATTCTCCTTGAGCCTGTTGTAGAGGTCCAGGATCTTTAATCCGTTGAGCAGCTGTCTCTTATAGGCATGTATTCTCTTTACCTGAACGTCAAACACCGAGTCAGGATCGACTTCTATTTCCATGCGGTCTGCAATGTACTTAGCAAGCCTCTCCTTGTTCTGCCTCTTGACAGCCATGAGATCATCGAGGAATGCACTGTCCTGCGCGTATTCTTCAAGCTTCTTGATCTGCTCAAAGTCCGTCTGCCAGTCGGTGCCTATGGTGTTGTCGATAAGCTGTGCCAGCCCCGGATTTGCCTGCATCATAAACCTGCGGTGGCTTATTCCGTTAGTCTTGTTGTTGAACTTCTGTGGCTGCAGTTCATAGAACTTGCTGAATATCGTCTTTGTGAGGATATCGCTGTGAAGAGCCGAAACACCGTTGACCGAATGGCTTCCGACTACTGACAGGTTGGCCATCTTTACTTCATTGTCCCAGAGAGGTGAAGTCTCGCGGCTCAGCGTATGCCAGTCATCAGCTTCCAGAGGAAGGCTTTCCTGCCAGCGCTTGTTTATCTCGTCAATGATCATATAGATCCTAGGCAGGAGCTGCTGGAAATGCGGAATGTTCCACTTTTCGAGAGCTTCAGGCAGCACGGTGTGGTTCGTGAAGGAAACCGCTGCTCTTACGATTTGCCATGCGTCTTTCCACTCGAGTCCCTCTTCATCGATGAATACTCTCATCAACTCAGGGATGCACATGGTAGGATGCGTATCGTTGATGTGGATCTGTATCCTGTCAGCGAACTTATCCCACTGTTTTGTTCCATAGCGTGATTTGTATTCTCTGATTATCATGCCGATTCCTGCGGCAACAAGGAAGTACTCCTGTCTGAGACGAAGTTGCTTGCCGATACCGTTTGTATCATCAGGGTAAAGAATGCTGGTAAGCGCCTCGATCTCACTGCGCTCCTTCATTGCATCGCTGTAGTTACCTGCATTGAAAGCGTCCATATCGATCGTATCGTGTACCGGCTGAGCATCCCAGAGATGAAGGGTATTGACAGTACGTCCGCCGAAGCCGAGGATAGGCACATCATAAGGTACGGCCCTGACAGTCGTATAGTCTACATGCTTGTATTCCATCTGACCGTCTTTTAGGGACCTCTCTACCTTTCCTCCGAATTTTACTATCACGGAGTCATACGGCTTTGCTCTTTCCCATATATATCCTTCGTCAAGCCATGCATCAGGCACTTCGATCTGATGACCGCTGACTATTTTTTGTTTAAAGAGACCGAATTTGTATCTGAGGCCCATACCATCACCCCTGATACCGAGCGCTGCCATCGAATCGAGGAAGCACGCTGCAAGTCTTCCGAGGCCGCCGTTACCGAGGCCCGGATCAGGCTCTACCTCAAGCAATGTGTCGAGGTATGTGCCCATTTCCGCCAGACCTTCAGCTGCGTAATCGCGGATGCCAAGGTTCAGCAGATAATTTTCCATAAGCTTTCCGATGAGGAATTCCATCGAAAAGTAATACACTTTCTTATCTTCTTCCTTTTTGCGTCCGGACAGTATTTCTACTGCGCCTGTTCTTTCCTGAGCTTCGCGTTCCACCAGTCTAGCGAGAACAGCGAATTTGTCCTTGTCGTCCAGATGCTCAGGATCTCTTCTGAACATCGTGTTTGAAATGCGTTTGTACTCTGTTTTGAAATCGTCTTTGTTTCTAATCATCTGAATCCTTTAATGACCCTTTCTATTATAGTTTTTTCTGAATATAGCAGCTCCAACAACAGGCATCTTTATAGTTATCGAATACGGCATGCCATGTCTTGGCTTCTTTTTGGCACGTACCTGACGTGTATTGACCCTGCCGCTTCCGGCATATTTTACGTCATCGGAGTTGATTATCTCTTTATAGTAACCCGGTTCCGGGACACCAATCTCAAATTCATCGAACGCCTCAACGCCCATGTTAAGTGCACATATAAGCAGTTCTCCCGGATCACCTTCAGAGGTGCCTCTGGCGCGTCTGTAATATGTGAGCACCTTCTGTCTTCTGTCGTCAGGATCTATCCACTTGAAGCCCTCCCAGCTGTTGTCATCTGACCACAGAGCCGGATGATCGGTGTAAATATGATTGAGATCCTTTATGAATCTCTGATGTTTCTCATGATTTTCATATCCGAGAAGGAACCACTCGAGGCCTTCGTATTCACGCCATTCTATGAACTGTGCTATCTCGTGCCCCATGAAGTTGAGCTTCTTGCCCGGGAATGTCATCTGGTACATTGCCAGAAGTCTTGTGCCTGCAAACTGACGCCATATGTCTCCCGGCATGCGTCCGATAAGGCTCTTCTTCCCATGCACTACTTCATCGTGCGAAAGCGGAAGCACATAGTTCTCGCTGTAGGCATATGTCATGGAGAATGTCAGCTTGTTGTGTGCGCCCTCTCTCCAAGGGAAATCCGTAGACATGTACTCAAGTGTATCATTCATCCAGCCCATATTCCACTTAAAATGGAATCCCAGACCTCCGTTTGAAGGCGGCTGTGTCACCATCGGCCAGGCTGTACTCTCTTCAGCAACAGTAATAGCTCCTTTAACTTCATTGCCAATCATGTAATTGAATTCCTTGAGGAACTCGACTGCTTCCAGATCAGTCTCACCGCCGTCTTTATTGAATCTCATTTTGGATTTATCGCTGATTCCGAAGTTCAGATACAGCATGCTTGTGACACCGTCAACACGCAGGCCGTCAGCATGATACTCGTCAAGCCAGTACATCGCGTTCGACAGAAGGAAGCTCCTCACCTGGGGTCTTCCAAAGTCAAACTTATATGTACCCCAGTCCGGATGAACGATGCTCTCATAAAGCTTGTCTCCGTTAAAGTCCCTCAGACCATGATCATCAGGACAGAAATGCCCCGGTACCCAGTCGAGTATGACGCCGATGCCTTCTTTATGGAATGCCTCGATAAGATGCTTCAGTCCGTGTGCGGATCCGTACCTTGAAGTAGGAGCATAGAAGCCCGTTACCTGATATCCCCATGAAGCGTCAAGAGGATGCTCCATGACAGGCAGGAACTCGATATGTGTATAGCCCATTTCTTTTACATAAGGTACCAGCATGTCTGCAAGTTCCCTGTAAGAGTAAAATGCTTCTTCCTCGTCAGGACGCTTCCATGACCCCAGATGGCACTCATATATGTTCATCGGAGAAGTAAAGTTATTCCTTGTTTCTCTGGCCTTCATCCACTCATCATCATGCCATTCATACCAGAGCTCGGTCACGATTGAATCCGTTCCCGGCCTTTTAACGGACATGAATGCAAACGGGTCTGCTTTGAAAAGATGCGCTCCTTTTGCTGTTTCGATCTCATATTTATAATGATCGCCTGCTTTGGCTCCGGGAACAAAGCAGGTCCATACACCTGTATCCCCGATATGCTCCATCACAGCTGACGCATCCCAGCCATTGAAATCGCCTGTCACTCTGACCGACCTTACATCAGGAGCCCACAGCGTGAACTGAACACCGCCGTCTGCAATATGTGCTCCGAAGGTCCTGTATGCGTGGTGAAGTTTGCCTGTATTGTACAGATACAGAAGTTCGTTTGTGAGTTTCTCTTTTGTGCTGCTCATAGGTTCCACCTTTTTTCAGTATCAAATATCAACGTTGTAATCAATGGTGCGTGCCCGTGGATAGAATCCGGACCTGTAATCAGCGGCTGACATTCTTTTGATCGTTTCAATAGCTGCAATGTACAGTATCACGACGAAGATGAGCAGCTGCATTGTACCGTTATTGCCGAGGAACGCAAATGTATCATATGTTCCATGGATCAGCATAGGCACTATCAGTGAGAGCAATGTATATCCCACTACAGCACCTTTGTTTCCAAGGATAGCCGCCTTCTTTGAATATGAGTAAAATACGCCCATGAACACTCCGCAGAACGCATGGAGCGGTATGGCTGTAAATGCCCTTACTACTGCAGTCTGAAGACCGTAAACTGCGACATAACCGAGATTTTCATAAATGGCAAAGCCTACTGCCGATGACACTCCGTAAACGATGCCGTCAAACCTGTAGTTGAAACCCGGATAATTCCAGGATCCCAGCCTCATGGCCAGAAACTTCACGGTCTCTTCAACGAGCGCCGCTATGCAGAATGCCGTGGTCAGCGCATACTCCAGCGAGCCCTTTGGATACTGAGGGAGAAACTGGCTCTCGAAACGCTCAATATAGGCTGCGGCACAGCAGGAAAGTACGCCAAACAGTATGATCCTCGCGATCAGGCGCGGCGGCTCCTTTTCTACTTTATCCTTTCTGTATACATATATGATTAACAGCAGACCCGGTATTATCGCCAGGGCCATAAGGTTCCTGTCCATTTTTTATCCCCTTTTTTCATTTTTGTATATTCCGGTGTGATTTAGAGTTTATCTCTGTTGTTCTTATAAAGCAGAAGTATGTACCAGATGCAGCAGGCAAGAAGCACTCCTCCGAGTAATTTTAAAATTATTGCCATGTCTGCCCCCTTTCGTATTAATAAATCTCTCTGATACCGCCGCCTACGAACTGATCATACAGAGCCTCCAGCGTAGCGATCTGCTCACGGATCTCTGCGCCATTGTCAGTATCTCTGATTCTCAGTCTGACAGGCTCAGTGTGTACCAGATGCATGATCGGTCTGTGGAAGACCTGAGTGCCATCTTCACGCAGAGGTTCGTATGGCTGATGCTCTGCAATATACATGTGCTTAGAAGTCATTATGGCTGTATAGCCGGCGATACCCGTCGTCTTGTGATATGCCTTCGATATGCCTCCGTCGATAATGAACAGTTTTCCGTTCGCCTTGATAGGTGTCTCACCCTTGGAGAGCTTGACCGGAACATGTCCGTTCAGTATGAATCCATGCTTTGGGTCGAGGCCGAAATCTTTGAGAATCTTTACTGCGATCTCTTCATTATCGATCAGCTTATAGTAAGGAATCTTGTTCTCTTTATGTGTTGATTTGTCTGCAATGAAGTATCTCTCGAAAGTCGTCATCTTATCCTTGCCGAACAGCGGGGAATCCTCGGACAGCCACAGATACCACATAATTGATGCGGCTTCCGCAGAAGTTCTGCCATCAGCCTGCTTACCACGGGCGTCTCTGATCATCTGATCGAGCTTACGCATGTATGCGGCGCCTTTGTACTTCTTTCCATCGATCTCCACAGCTTTGAAGTTGCCGCGTTCGGTCAAAATCATGCAGCCGTGATACAGAAGATTGCCGTTCATGATCTTAAAGAGCGAGCCGTGAGTAAACATGTAGTTGATGTGTCTCTGAAGCTTCTCCGAATTCAGTATCGAAGACTCGAGAGCTACCATTACTTCTTCTTCCTGCTCTGTAAGCTTGTATGGATCCTTTGGATCAACAGTCGGGAAATTCATGTCCCTCATCGGCCACTCAACTCCGTCAACCATTACCGTTCCCTTTTCGAAATCGATAGCCTCGAGGAGATTCCTGTGTTCGAGATGATATTCAGGGTGAGCCATGATCTCCTGTCCCTCCAGCTTGAACTGGATGATCGAGATCATCTTGTGCATCTTTGCAGCAAGTTTAGGCGGGATAGGGTCATACTTATTCGTTTCAAGCACATTAGGCATGAAGAATTCACACGGATCGTCTTTATAAATATGCTGTGCCAGTGATGCCAGCGGACGCAGGTTGAATCCGTAGCCTACCTCGAGCATATCGAAGTTGTTATAACGCACGTTGATACGGATCATCGTGGCTATGCACGCTCTGTTTCCGCAGGCTGCTCCCATCCACAAAATGTCGTGGTTGCCCCACTGGATATCTACTCCGCGGTTTGCCATAAGGTAATCCAGAACGACATGGGATTTAGGACCTCTGTCGAAAATGTCTCCGATAATGTGGAGCCTGTCGACAACCATGTTAGCTATAGTCTCTGTGATATCAACGATGAACTCTTTGGCCGCATCATACTCTATGATTGTATCGATGATCTCATCATAGTATTTGTGTCTGTCCAGAACATTATCGGCAAAAAGAAGCTCGTCCATTATATATGATGAGAATATAGGCAGACGTTTCTTCACCTTCGATCTGGTGTACTTGTTGGATACAACGCGGCAAATCGCGATCAGCCTTCTGATCGACACCTTGCACCATGCATCAAAATTTGTCTCACTTTTCTCCCTTCTGGCCATCTCCGCCTCAGGGTTGTAGATAAGTGCCGCAAGCGCGTCGCACTCACTTTCGGTCAGGATGTTCCCGAATACTTCGTCTATTCTCATGCGGATCATACCCGAGCCGCTCCTGACGAAGTGATGGAATGCATCGTACTCACCGTGGATGTCACTGAGGAAAAACTCAGTGGCTTTCGGAAGAGCAAGGATCGCTCTGAGGTTGATGATCTCGGTCCTTACACTTCTGCGGTTCGGATACTTCTCTGCGAGAAGCTTGAGATAATTGATATCAGGCATGACGTTCCTCCGTTTACTCTGTTCAATCGTTAGAAATCTTCATAATGTCGGCTCCAAGAGCCTTGAATTTGCCTACGAAGTTTTCGTAGCCTCTTTCAATGTGATATATCTCGCTTATCTCTGTAGTCCCCGTAGCGGAAAGTCCCGCAAGCACCATTGCAGCTCCCGCCCTTAGGTCAGTTGCTCTTACTTTTGCTCCTTTGAGGTGTTTGCCTCCCGGTACTATAGCTTCTCTGTTTTCAGTTATTATGTCAGCACCCATCCGGTTGAGCTCAACAACGTGCATAAACCTGTTTTCGAAAACAGTCTCTCTTACAACACTGCTGCCTTCGACGGTGGTTAGAAAAGCCATAAAGGGCGACTGAATGTCTGTCGGAAATCCCGGGTATGGGAGCGTCTTGATATCAGTCGCAATAAGATTCCTGTCTCTCGCGTCAACATAAATACCTTCAGGGGTAACTTCAACATCTACATTGCACTCCTTGAGCTTTGCCATAATTGGCCTTACATGCCCCGGGAGAGCATTCCTTATAAGAATATCGCCGCGTGTGATGGCTGCTGCGAGCATGAATGTTCCGGTCTCTATCCTGTCAGGGATAGCCTCGTGGATGCAGCCTGAAAGTTTCTGAACGCCCTCGATACGGATCATATCAGTACCGGCATATTTGATCCTTGCGCCCATCTTGTTGAGCTGGTTTGCAAGGTCGATTATTTCAGGTTCCTTTGCGGCATTTTCGATTATTGTTGTTCCTCTCGCGGTTGTTGCCGCCATGAGGATGTTTTCTGTTGCTCCTACACTCGGGAAGTCGAGATAGATGACGTCTCCCTTGAGGCCATCCGGTCCGGCAGACACAGTGACCAGCTCGTTTTCGACATCTTCCACGACTTCAGCGCCAAGAGCTCTGAATCCCTTCAAATGAAGATCTATAGGTCTTCTTCCTATTGTGCATCCGCCCGGCATAGGCATAACTATTTTGCCGTGTCTGGCGAGCATAGGTCCCATAGTAAAAAGAGACGCCCTCATCTCCTGCACAAGATCTCTGTCGCCTTCACAGGATATTATTTCGGGCGTACTGATCCTGATGATACCCTCTTCAGTATCATCAATCTTTGCTCCATACTTAGAGAGCATCTTCTTCATAACGTTGACATCTGCGAGATCGGGGACGTCCTCGATCACGCAGGTGTCTGTTGTCATTATTGTTGCGGCAAGAAGCGGAAGCACTGAATTCTTTGCCCCGCTTATCCATACTTCACCGTGAAGCGGTCCGCTGTTATTAACTAGGATTTTTGCCATTAATGGCCTCCTGTGATGATAGTATTTTTATGCTGCTGCAGCTGCAGCTTTTTTTGCCGCTTTCTTTGCGGCTCTTTTTTCGGCATGCTTTGCATGAACCTTTTTTACCAGTTTTCCGGCCTCCTTTGCAGCCTTTGAAAGAACCTTGGCTTCAGTCTTAACAGCAACAGCGGCAACCTTTGCGCCGGTCTTTGCCAGTTTCAGCTTTTTCTGTTCTTTCTTTATCGGCTTTACGGCCTTGCGAAGCTTCTTCTCCGCTTTCTGACCGGTCTTTCTGACTGCCTTCTCTGCTTTTTTTGCGCTCGCCTTTATGGCCTTTTTATCTAGCTTTGCTGCAAGCAGAGCGGCACTCTTCTCGGCCTTCGCAGCAGTTTTAACTGCCTGCTTCTCAGCCTTCGCTGCTTTAAGAGCAATTGCCTTTTCTGTCTTGACCGCCTTGGCTGCTACAGCTTTTTCGATCCTGGCAGCCTTTTCTGCAGCCTTCTTCTCTGTCTTCGCTACTTTTGCGCTTACCGCGGCAGCGGCAGCGGCTGCTTTGAGGGCTTTCTTTTGCTCTGCCTTTTCTTTCTTCAGCATCAGAGCAGCAGTTGCGGCAGCTGCCTTTGCAGCAGCGGCAGCTTCCTTTTTATCTATTTTTGCTTTCCTTTTAGATGCAGCAGCTTCTGCCTTTGCGTTTTTCTTATCTTTTTTTGCGGCCTTTGCTGCGGCCTTCGCTGCTGCTTTGGCATCCTGCTTCTCGTATTTCGCGGTCTTCTTCGCAGCCTTTTTACGGGCTTTTTTCTCGAGCTCCGCCTGTTTGTTCAGTTCTTTTATAGTCTGCTTGGAAAGCTTGATCTCTTTCCTGGCTTTTTTACGTTCTCTTGCTGTCGACATCGAAGAGAAGACGCTCGAACCGGTTAACAGTCTGAGAAGAAACTTTACAAACCCAAGAGCTGTAAGCCCGGCGCCGGCAAAAGTAAGTGCCTTGACAGCACCGGAAGTATCGGCGGCTACTGCACTTACTGCACCCAGAGCATCATCGCTAAGCTTGTCAAACCTGCCCTTTACATCATCTACTGCTTCGTTGCTCTTATCGGCAAGAGTCTTTGTCTTCTTGAGCAGCTCTACTGCATGTTTTGCCATGATTGCCAGAACAACAAGGAAGCCTATAAGAACGGCCACAAGACAGAATGCAATTATCTGATTGATAGTCATTTCTATTCTCCTTATTCCCTACTTGACAACCTTGTCGATCACCTTTCCGGCAATCTGTGTTCCTGTGGACACCACGCCGGTTGCAATGCCTGTGACTCTCGAAACGCTGCCTTTAACGGTTTCGGAAGCATTGTCGATCTTTGCCTTTGCGCCTGCTGCGGCACTTGTGCCTCCGTCGATTATTGCATTGGTTTTCTTGATCGTGTCAGTGAGGTTCGAGACCAGTACGATCAGGAATACGACAAGCACTATCAGGGCGATCAGAAGTATTCCGATCAGTACGCCCTTCACACTTACTGAAATCATATGCATTCTCCTTCTTTACGTAAATAGCAAGCTATCCGAAAAAGCCCGCACTTATTAATAATATTATATATTGAAGTGCCTCTCTATTCAAGCAAAGCACCGCCCGCAAAGCAAAAAAGGATACAATAAAACCCGATTTGGTTTCCGGTCCCGCGGAGTTTCAGAATCGGGCTTTCATACTCTCTCGTAGTATTTAAGTATATCGTCAGTATAGCCGCCGTCAGTTGTATGTACGGCTATCTGCGGCAGCATGCGCAGTTCTGACCCTGCTCCTTTTATTCCGTGTATGAGGACTATATTCGCAGCCTTGCCTTCCTTCGGGATAACAAACTGCATCTCCTTTGGCTCTATGCCTGCATCTCTCATCCCGCTGAATATATCTGCCAGCCTGTCAGGTCTGTGCACCATATAAAGGTGCCCGCCTTCTTTCAGCATACCTGCTGATACCGCAGCGAAAGCTGCGATGTCTGCAGTAGTCTCATGTCTTGCCACATATCTTTCATCCGGATCAGCCGCGCCGGGCTCATCCGGTGTTCTCCTGAAATACGGAGGATTGGTAATCACAGCATCGAATACAGCTGAAGCCTCGATATCATTTATATCGGTGCAGATGAAATCCACATCCGATGAAAGCCCGTTCATATCACATGCCTTCCGCGCTCTGTCTATTGCATTAGAGCTGATATCATAGCCCGTAATCACCGCACCGTCAAGCTTATGATAAAGAATAAACGCGGCAACCCCGCATCCGGTGCCAAGATCAGCTATCCTGAGCGTTACAGCGGAGCATTTAGGCAGCCCTTTTGCACCGGTATCTCCTGCCGCAAAAGCCGCAAGCAGTACAGCGTCTACTCCATAGCCTGAGCCCTTGTTCTGTATTACCCTGATGCCTCCGAATCCGGTGTCGTCGATCCTTTCCATCAGAATTCTCTCATCAGTTCCTCGAGCTCACGGATCTCTTCATCATCAACCTCAGAATCGAACATGACTTCAAGAGTGAGATCATCGAGTCGCTCTTTCCCTGCGTTCTTTCCGATACGCTTGATTTCCTCTTTTCTGAAGGAATGGATCTCCTGCGAGAAGACTTCCTCTCCTGTTTCAGGATCCTTTTCGATAGCGCGGGTATTGACCTTTCCGTTGAAATAGTCAACATTGACTACCTTCGCAAGTCCGTCAGGTGTTTCGACTCTCTCATTGTCTTTCGGCATGCCCTTGCGGAGTTCCTTGTAAGTTTTATCCTCAAAGTTAAGGCAGCACATGAGCCTTCCGCAGGTACCTGATATCTTTGAAGGATTGAGCGAAAGATTCTGCTGCTTAGCCATCTTGATCGATACCGGATGGAAATCCGAAAGCCACTTGCTGCAACAAAGCGGTCTTCCGCATATACCGATCCCTCCGAGTATCCTGGCTTCATCCCTGACTCCGATCTGCCTGAGTTCTATTCTGTTTTTAAAGTATCCCGCGAGGTCTTTTGCAAGCTCCCTGAAATCAACTCTGCCATCTGCGGAAAAATAGAACACTATCTTGGAGCCATCGATCATGAACTCAACATCGATGAGTTTCATATCCAGCCCATGTTTTTCGATCTTTTCAGCGCACACCCTGAGAGCATCCTCTCTCTTGGCAAGGTTCTCATGATATTTCTTAAGATCCGCATCGGTTGCTTTACGCTCTACCGGTTTCAGCTCTGCCACAAGCTCTGATTCATCGATCTCTCTGTTTGCAATTAAAATATGACCGAGTTCCATGCCTCTTGCCGTTTCGACAATTACCATGTCTCCCAGCTCAAATTTCTTCCCTACCGGGTCAAAATAATATGTTTTGCCGGTCTTCGCGAATCCGACTCCGACTATCTCAACCATTATTGTATCTCCTCCCGTGTCAATGCCCCGTGAGCTCCAGACGGAGCCTCTTAAGAGCTTTGTTTCTGTCCATGTCCCTTTCTATGTCAGCCCGGGCCTTTTCGCAAAGTTCAAGCCTTTCAGCCATTGCCCCGGGCGAGTCTCCCGACATCATCCGTTCGCGGAATCCTTCTTCCGCATAATCTATAAGCATAAGTGCATCGCTTCGTGTTTTGACGCACTTCTCAGCAGCCTCTCTGAACTCACAGAACGCACCTTCGCCGCCAAGCATTGCTGCAGCTGTCCTGAAAGCATCTGACTTTTCGCTTTCAGATCCGTCCGGAGCCTCCTGATCCGGCTGCAGTCTGATAGTACTGCATCTCGACCTTACAGTGCTCAGAAGGTGATCCGGGTTTGATGTCCCGAGAAGCAGTATGACATCCCTGCGCGGTTCCTCAAGTGTCTTGAGCAGCTTGTTCTGAACGGTCTCGCTGAGACTGTCTGCGTCATCGATGATACCGATCAGATATCTTCCATATGCGCCCATATCAAGTCTGCTGCTGAATGCGTTAGCGTCTTCTGTCTTGTAACCGTTCTTTCCGCTCATCTGCATATGGACGATGTCCATCGATGAACCCGCTGCGGCCTGTCTGCACGCATCGCAGACTCCACATGGCCTTGACGTTATATCGTCGCTCCGGCACTCAAGGCCCATAGACAGATTCCTTATGAATACTTCTCTTCCTGTCCCGGCCTTGCCTTCCACTATGTACGCGTGAGCAGAACTTGCTCCTCCCGCGATGCTTTTGATGATGGCGTTCAGATGCATCTTTCCCTGCAGAGCTCCTCCAGACAGCTGTAGATCTTCTCTTTTATCTCTTCTATGGAACCGGTAGCGTCGACTCTTTTGAATCTTTCCGGTTCAGCCTCGGAAATGGATCTATAACCCTCACGGACTCTTTCATGGAATTCCGAAGACTCAAGATCGAGCCTGTCCGGTCCCTTATCGCCTGAAGCTCTGGCCTTTCCTGTCTCAGGATCTATATCGAGCCAGATGGTAAGATCAGGGCTGAGTCCGCCTGTAGCATGCCTGTTGACTTCTGCCACCATGTCTCCGAGCCGTCTGCCGTATGCCTGGTAAGCGATTGAGGAGTCAACGAATCTGTCGCAGATCACTATCTCACCGCGCTCCAGAGCCGGGATCACCTTTTCCCTCACATGCTGAGCCCTCGCAGCGGCATAGATGAACATCTCAGTCACTGCCTCCATCTCCGTGTTCTCGGTATCCAGCAGGATCTCTCTGAGCTTCTCGCTTATGCGTGATCCGCCCGGTTCCCTTGTATGCACCACAACAAGGCCCTTCTCAGTGAAGAACCTTTCGATGTTTCTTATCTGTGTCGACTTGCCGGAGCCATCGCCGCCCTCAAGGGTAATGAACAAGCCCCTCATTTCTTCTTCTCCTTCTTCTTTTTGCTCTTTTTGCTGCTCTTATCTGCTTTCGATTCGTCAACGCTCTGTCTGATCGCTTCGTCCTCGATAGCGTTTTTTGCCTTGATAAAGCTGAGCATCTGTGAATAGAAGTATGACGCAAGCGCGATGACCGGCAGTGCTATCAGTATTATCAGTAAAACCTTAAAGATGACCATGTATGTATTCTATCACTCCGTGAATCTCTTCTGAAAGAGTCCTATGACTCTGATGTTATCGCTGATTATCATAAAGGCGTTCTCATCATGCTTTGCGATGAGTTCTCTGAGATGAGGCTCCTCGTATTTGCTGATGACAGTCACAAGTACATGCGTATCCTCACCGGTGTAAGCTCCTTTACCTTCCCATACCGTGACACCTCTGTTGAGGTCATGCAGTATTGCATCGGAAAGGCCCGGCTTCTTTGTAAAGATCATGCACTCCTGCTTTATGTTCTGAACATGTACCCGGTCGATGCCGAGTCCTGTAACTACCGCGAATATGATGGAGTACAGCACTGTCGGTATGTCATAAATGAAGAGACATATCGTGTAAATGCATATGCTTATTATAATTCCTATAGTCCCTACCTTGAAATTCGGGTGTGTCTTGGCAAGGCATACTCCTATTACATCCTGACCGCCCTGTGAGCTTCCCGCTCTTAACACCAGTCCTGCTCCGACACCGCTTCCGAGGCCTCCCACGACTGACGCGAGTATGCGGTCCTCGACTATCGGTACTGCAGGCACCGGTATGATTGCCAGAAATGCCGAAGCCATGGCGATCGAGATGAGTGTGGTAATGCAGAACTTCCGGCCCATCACCTTATATGCCATGAAGAACAGCGGAATATTAATGGCAAAGTATATTATGCCCATGTAATCCAGGCCGGGGATCTCCGGTATATGCAGAAATCCGGTGAGGAACAGCCTTATGAGCTGGGCGATACCAGTGAACCCTCCACTGTATAAATGTATCGGGTTGATCATCAGATTTACGCCGCCTGCATAAAGCAGATTTCCGATCACCGTCATCAGAACACGGTCTATCTTCTTTTTGCTGAGTTCCATTTCTGCGCCTTCCGGATAATATAGTTTCTAACTGATTAATTTTATTAGAAAAGGCCTTAATCTTCAACAAATAATGTATAATTGCTTCATTATGGAACAGAAACAAATGTCAACAAAATATCTGCTTAAGAGATTTTATCCCTACTTCAAGCCATACTGGCACATACTCGTTTTCGATCTGTTCTGCGCTTCGCTCACGAGTGTATGCGATCTTGTGCTGCCTGTAATAGTAAGATTTATAACGAATACTGTTACGACATCACCCGGTGATCTTACGGTTGAGCTTGTCGTAAAGATCACCCTGCTGTACATAATTCTCAGGATCATAGATGTTGCGGCCAACTACTATATGCAGAATCGCGGTCACATAATGGGTGCGCAGATCGAAAAAGACATGCGCAGGGATCTCTTCGCCAAATTCCAGGAGCTGTCATACGGATACTACAACAGCAATAAGACCGGCCAGCTGATATCGCGAATCACTACAGATCTGTTCGATATAACCGAATTTGCCCACCATTGCCCGGAAGAATACTTCATCGCGGCAGTCAAGATCATAGTAGCTTTCACTGTGCTTATACAGGTAAATGTACCTCTTACCCTGCTGCTCTTCGCGCTTATACCGCTCATGCTCGTATGTGCCATGAAGTTCAGGGTGAGAATGCGCAACGCCTTCAAATGGCAGCGCTCTGAGCTCGGCGAGATCAATTCCCACGTTGAAGACAGCCTGCTGGGTATACGGGTATCGAAGTCATTCGCCAATGAAGATGTAGAGGAGAAACGTTTCGAAGAAGGCAACGAGAGGTTCCTCACTACGAAAAAAGTCGGTTACAGAAACATGGCCGGATTCAGAGGTGTCACACGTCTCTTTGACGGGCTCATGTATATATCTATCGTTTTCTTCGGATCGCTGGCTCTCATCCGCAGGCTCATTACCGCAGGAGACTTCATTGCATATCTCATGTATGTGGCGGTGCTGCTCGAATCCGTACGCCGCGTAGTCGAATTCACAGAGCAGTTCCAGCGCGGTATAACAGGCATCGAAAGGTTTGTCGAAGTAATGGATACGGAGATAGAGATCGAAGATTTTCCCGGAGCCATCGACATGCCTGACGAAGTGCGCGGAGAAATCGAGTTCCGCGATGTCTCATTCGCATACGAAGCAGGTAAAGATACAGCTGAACACAGCACTCCGGCCGGCACTCAGGTGCTGAGTCATATAAACATCAGTATTGCGAGCGGCGAAAACGTTGCCGTTGTAGGTCCGAGCGGTGCAGGCAAAACGACATTCTGCAATCTGATCCCCCGTTTTTACGACGTGAGCGATGGCGTCATTCTGGTAGACGGAAGAGATATCCGCGACTACAAGGTGCGTTCACTCCGCACAAAAATCGGGATGATGCAGCAGGAGGTTTACCTTTTCTCTGATACTGTAGCAGGCAACATCGAGTATGGCAGACCCGGTGCAAGCCGCGAGGAGATCATTGCGGCAGCAAAGCTTGCCGGTGCGGATGAATTCATAAACGAGCTCCCTGATGGCTATGATACTTATGTGGGCGAGCGCGGGGCCAGGCTGTCAGGCGGTCAGAAGCAGCGCATCAGCATTGCCAGGGTCTTTCTCAAAAATCCGCCTATTCTGATACTTGATGAGGCCACATCATCACTTGATAACGAAAGCGAGCGCTATGTTCAGGAGTCACTGGCCGAACTCGCTAAAGGCCGCACCACCATCACCATCGCGCACAGGCTGTCGACAGTAAAGAACGCTGACCGCATCGTGGTGCTGACAGAAGACGGCATCGCAGAGGAAGGTTCTCACGAGGAACTCCTTAAAAAAG
Organism: uncultured Eubacteriales bacterium; assembly: GCA_902801255.1. GTDB lineage: Bacteria > Bacillota > Clostridia > Peptostreptococcales > Anaerovoracaceae > Crickella. The sequence goes on from CADCHO010000020.1 coordinate 16,272, forward strand.
GCGGTATCTACGCAGACATGTATAATCTGACTATATAAATCATAAGAGCCCGGAAACCGGGCTCTTTGTTTGCCTATAACTGTTTCACAAAGCAGCGTCTGCGCTTGTGAGGCTCAATATTGAACATCTTCCATTGATGATGTACGTTTGTATTCCACTCTAACTGCGGTCCTGTCTCGGCCCTGCGGATACCGTTCTTATTGCACCCGGTAAACAGGTGCTCCATTATTACTCCATTGAGTCCGGTTTTCTGGTATTCAGGTCTTACCGCAATCAGCAGAAGATCGAGAGTATCTTTCTTCTGCATAAGAGCCTTCAGAAGACCTATCCAGCCGAATGGCATAAGGTGTCCTCCGCACTTGCGCATGGCCTCTGCCGTTGACGGTGCACCGACTCCGAACCCCATAAGTTCATCATTGTCATCTACGATAAGGCAGACAAAATCCGGGTCAACGAGCGGAAGAAATTTGTTTGTATATTTTTTGATCTGCTTTTCGTTCAGCTCCACGACTCCGTAGAGATGTGCATAAGCTACGTTAACAAGCTCAAATACCTGCTTGATATAAGGTTTATACTGTGCCTTATGCTTTACCTCAACCTTGTGGAAGCCGGTTCTTTTGAGCATGGCATCGGAGATCCTTTTGAGTCTTTTGTAATTTGGATCATCCCAGCCGTTAAGCGGGATCAGATGCTCGATCCAGTCGGTATCCTTTACGTAGCCAAGGGCTTCCAGATGGTCGATGTAATACGGATCGTTATAATAGGTGTAGAACATGCTGCGCTTGTCAAAGCCTTCTACCAGCATGCCCTCTCTGTCCAGATCGCAGAAGCCGAGCGGTCCATGCACTTCATTCATGCCCTTCTCTCTTGCCCAGTTTTCCACCTCATCGAAGAGTGCTTTTGATACCGCTCTGTCATCTATAAAATCCACCTGAGAAAAGCGCATGCGCTTTGTGCCCCACTTCTCATTCGAAGCGTGACTCAGGATGGCACCTATGCGGCCGACTACCTCGTCTCCTTTGTATGCCAGCCACGATTTTGCCTCGCAGTATTCAAACGCCGGATTCTTCTTCTCGTCCCAGTCATCAATATCATCGCCGTAAAATGCCGGCACAAAATTTTCATGGTCACGATAAAGGCGGTTCGGAAAGTCCACGAAGACTCTCCTCTCCGCCTTAGTCTTTACCTCTTTGATCGTTATATTGTCTTTCAAGAGATGCTCCGTTCGTTATTTGTGATTTCTCTTTTTTGTCATCGTCAGATGTACAGGCAGTCCGCCGGCTGTATAAGGCGGGACGCGTCCGATAATGAACGGTCTTGCATATTTCAGGTACTCGTCACTTACATATGTGCCATCATTGATTATCCAGTCCAGAGGTACCTTGCGCTCAATATTCGCTACTTCATGGATATCGAACATATCATATGTCTCTACATATGGTTCTCTTGACTGAACCTGGATCGTTACCATCTTACCGGTATTGCCCTCAAAAGCAGCCTTTGCTGCAAGGTATCCAACATTATATGCTTCATCAGAATCGCTTCTCGAAGCAAGGTGTGCAGCACATCTCTGAAGTGATGAGAACTCAATGTAACGCGACTTGAGTCCCGTCTGCTGAGTTACGAGGCTTGCAAGATAAGCTGCAGTGCCGGCAAGCTGTTTGTGGCCAAAAGCATCGACATGATCATTTACGGTTCCGAGCTCACATACAAACTTACCGTCTGCAGTCTTGAGTCCTTCAGACACGGCGATCACGACCGACTTTTTGGTCTTCGCAAGTTTCTTTATTCTCTCAATAAAATCATTGATATCGAAAGTGACTTCCGGCAGGTAGATCAGGTCCGGGCCTGAACAATCGATGTCCTTCGACATTGCAGCAGCTGCTGTGAGCCATCCGGCGTGGCGGCCCATGATCTCAACGATGCAGATAGTTGGCTTTGATACGCCATAGCTCTCATTGTCTCTGATGATCTCTTTCATCGATGTTGCGATGTACTTCGCAGCCGAACCATAACCCGGACAGTGGTCAGTCATAGGCAGGTCATTGTCGATGGTCTTTGGGATACCCATGAACTTCTGCTTTTTCTGATGCATAGTTGCGTAGTCAGCAAGCTGCTTAATTGTATCCATCGAATCATTTCCTCCGTTGTAGAGGAAGAATTCAATATTCTTTTTATCGAGTATGTCGAAGATCTTTTCATAGAGCTTCTCATTACCTTCGATTGGAGGCAGTTTATAGCGGCATGTGCCGAGGAACGAAGACGGTGTTCTCTTGAGCAGAGAAAGATCCTGTCCACTGGTGATATAGTCTTCAATATCAATGATGTCTTCATTCAGAAAGCCCTCAATGCCGTAATGCATTCCGTAGATTCTTCTGATGCCTTCTTTCCAGCTGGCCTTGATAACGCCTGCAAGGCTGGAATTGATTACAGCGGTAGGTCCGCCGGACTGTCCAATAATTAAATTACCTTTCATTTCTTGTTTTCCCTTCTTGTCAGGTCTCTGGTCCGCCGTGCTTATAGCGGTCTGCGACCCTTTCTTGCTTGATATTTCAATATGTTTGTTAAACAAAAATCATTTACGATTATAGTCTCATCCCTTTTTCCAGTCAATGCTGCGGGCCTTGTTTTTTGCGTTTTTTAGCGTTTTCTTTTGTACAATAATACAAATAACACATATTCCTTTTGTTCAGCAGCCCACATATCTTTGTTCTCTATTCGAATATCCATTTCTATCAATAAGGAATACACATTCACATCAAAACATAGTGGCATAACCATCCATCTCTTTTTCACGATAATTGCAGGTTTGCGTGAATTGGATGCACTTTGTATGTTAGAATACATGAGGCAGATTACACTATTAAGAAGGAAATCAAAATCATTATGAACTATAAAGAATTAAGTGAACTCATATATCCGTCACTCGAACATGCTCCTGAGGAATATGAAGCGATATATCCTCCGAGAGATCTTCCTGAAGGCGCGATGGTCACCAGGCTCGGTCCGAGCCCTACGGGATTCATCCACCTGGGAAATCTCTACGGTGCTTTCGTAGATGAAAGGCTGGCACACCAGAGTGGCGGTACCTTTTTCCTAAGAATCGAGGACACGGATGATAAGCGCTATGTAGAAAACGCCGTGGAGACCATTATCGGTTCCCTTGACTTCTTCGGCATCCGCTTTGATGAAGGTGTAACCGGAACCGGTGACATCGGAAACTATGGCGACTACACTCAGAGCCATCGCGGCGAGATCTACCGCACATATGCAAAGAAACTTCTCTCAGAAGGCCGGGCTTACCCATGCTTCCTTACCGAAGAAGAGATAAGCGCCATCAGAGAAAAGCAGGAGAGCGAAAAGATCGCACCCGGCATCTATGCGGGCTGGTCAAAATACAGAGACTGGGACAAAAATGAGGCAGTTGAGGCCGAAGTGGTTTCGAAGATCAAAGCCGGCGAGCCGTTTGTCATAAGACTCAAATCGAACGGCGCACCAAACGCTTCCGCAGAGGAGACATCAAGACACACTGTTAACGACGCCATCCGCGGTGAACTCTCAGTTCCTGACAACTTCCTGGATGTGGTCATCATAAAGCAGACAGGCATCCCTACATACCACTTCGCACATGTAGTTGACGATCATCTGATGCGTACAACTCATGTCGTCAGAGGGGAAGAATGGCTCCCTTCGCTTCCGATTCATGTGGAACTCTTTGAGGATCTCGGCTGGGATCTTCCGGTTTACTGCCACACCGCACAGCTTATGAAGATCGGTGAGGATGGAAACAAGCGCAAGCTTTCAAAGCGCAAAGACCCGGAGCTCTCGCTCGATTTTTACCGCAATGAAGGCTATCACCCGGCAGCTGTCAGGGAATACCTGCTCACGATACTCAACTCCAATTATGAAGAGTGGCGCATAGAGAATCCGGACGCTCCTGCAGAGGACTTCAGGTTTACGACAGAGAAGATGTCGAGCAGCGGAGCTCTCTTTGACCTCGACAAGCTCAACGATGTCAGCAAGAATACCCTGCTGCACATAGATGCACACGAGTTGGCTGCATGGCTGAAGTCGTGGTCAGACGAATTTGCTCCTGAATACGGCTATATGTTTGCAGATATGGATCATCTGGCAGATATACTTGATCTTGGCAGACATGATGCACGTCCGAGAGCTGACCTTGTATATGCGAAGCAGATCATGGATTTCATCAGTTATTTCTTCGATGAATCTTTCGAGATCAAGGATGAGTATCCCGCAGAGGCAGCAGCAGATGCAGAGGATATCCTGAGAGCATACCTTGATTCTTATGATCACTCAGATGACAACGGACAGTGGTTCGATAAGATAAGAGAGATCGCCGTATCCATGGGATACGCCGCTAAGCCTAAGGATTTCAAAAAACATCCGGAAGATTACAAAGGGCATGTGGGACATGTCAGCACTGTAATAAGAATAGCACTCATGGGGCGCGCTCAGTCACCTGACGTATGGGCGATACAGCAGATAATGGGTGAAGAAAAAGTACGCGCACGTCTGCAGGCAGCACTTCAGTAAGTCAAGGAGAAAAAAATGGAACCAATTTTAGTAATTATGGCTGCCGGTATGGGCAGCAGATACGGCGGCAACAAACAGCTCGATAAGATAACTGATCAGGGTGATATCATAATGGATTTCAGCCTTTACGATGCTTATCAGGCCGGATTCCGGAGAGTTTGCTTCATCATTAAGCATGACTTTGAAGAAGTCTTTAGAGAACACATAGAGAACGGCGCAGGCAAAAGGTATCAGGTATACTATGCTTTCCAGGAAGGCACAGACCTGCCTGAGGGATTCACACTTCCGGAAGGCCGTACAAAACCTTGGGGAACTGGTCAGGCTGTTCTGTCTGCAAGGAACATCATAGACGCTCCTTTCGCAGTCATCAACGCAGATGATTACTACGGCAAGGAAGGATTTGTAAAGATCCATGATTTCCTTACAACAAAAGCTGACGCTTCCCATAACTGCATGGTGGGCTTCGAAGTAGAAAAGACACTCTCGGAGAACGGTACTGTATCGCGCGGTATCTGCAAGGCTAAAGACGGCATGCTGACGGATATCGTTGAGCATCTGAAAGTCGGAAGAGAAGCTGACGGCACAGTAACAGACACTCTTCCGGACGGCAGTAAGGAGATCATACCGGCAGATTCACCGGTCTCCATGAACTTATGGGGATTCGGACTTGAATACATGGATGTCCTGAAAGCCGGATTTGTAAAGGCGCTTGACAGGATCATGGCAGAAAACCCAATGAAGGGCGAATACTACATCCAGACTCCGATCAACGATCAGATAGCCGATGGCTCAGCTACTTATGAAGTACTCACTTCCTCAGATAAATGGTTCGGCGTCACATACAAGGAGGATAAGCCTGAAGTGGTCGCAAAGTTTGCAGCACTCAAAGCCGACGGTACCTACCCGCTCAATCTCTGGGACTGATATCTCAGGCAGTACAGCATTAATACCATCTGATTAAATCAAAAAGAAAAGATCCCGCAGCATTATGCTCAGCGGGATCTTTATATGTAGTTATTTATTTACCTGTTGTGTAGTTGTCGAAGTAGCCCTGGATGTATACGACCGGTGTTCCCTTGTCGCCGGAACCGGATGTAAGATCGCAGAGCGATCCGATCAGGTCTGTCAGACGTCTTGGGGTCGTACCTTCCGATACCATGTTGCCTACAAGGCTTTCCTGCGGCTTGTCAGCGATCGCCTTGGAGATCGCTTCTTTGAGCTCCTCTCCGGTAAGATTTGCGAAGTCATTATCTGCAAGATACTTGAGTTTGAGTTCGTTTGGTGTTCCTTCGAGGCCAGGTGTATAGAAAGGTGATACCACAGGGTCAGCGAGCTCCCAGATCTTTCCTACAGGATCCTTGAAAGCTCCGTCTCCGTAGATCATTACCTCTACGCACTTTCCTGTCTTCTCGAGCATCTTTGCCTGAATGGTATCCACGATATGCTGAGCATCTCTCGGGAAGAGTTTGACTGTATTCTCGGTAGCCTTATTGGAACCGAGCAGTCCGTAATCTCCGTTATATCCGCTGCCGTTGACCGGTGCATTCAGGATCTCGTCCATACCGTAAACATTGGCGCCCTTCTCTTTAAGGATCCTCTTGGTACGTGCGCGTGTGTGAATGTCGCAGTTGATGACATTATTTGTGTAGTTGAGGATCTCCTCGGCATGGTTGGCGAAAATGATCTCTGCCTCTGCTCCTGCAGCCCTGATAAGATCGCCGTAGTATGCTACGTAATCAACGCCTGTGAACTGGTGCTTATTCTCTCCGAAAAGCTCTCTGTATTTATCTAAGGTAAGTACATCTCTGTAAGGATTAACTCCGGATTCATCTATCTGATCCATTGTGAGAAGTGCGTTGCCTACCTCGTCCGAAGGATAGCTGAGCATGAGCACCACTTTTTCCGCGCCCATAGAGATTCCTCTCAGGCAGATAGCAAATCTGTTTCTTGAAAGTATCGGCCAGATAACTCCGACAGTCTTTCCGCCGAGCTTTGCCTTTACATCTGCAGCGATGTCTTCAACGCTTGCGTAATTGCCCTGGCATCTTGCCACGACAGACTCAGTGATGCAGACTATGTCTCTGTCTCTGACTTCAAATCCGTCATCCGATGCAGCTGCCTCAAGCACGCTGTCAACTACCATCTGTGCCAGATCATCTCCTTCACGGAAAATCGGACATCTTATGCCGCGTGATACAGTTCCTACTCTTCTTTCTGTGCTCATGTTTCCTCCCCTTTTCACCCTTGAGGTATTCTTCTATTTATACGACCTTATAATTTTATCACCAGCGATACTCTACTTCAATAATACAGCCGCCCTTTTTGGACGGCTGTATTATACTTAAATCATATCTCTATTATTTTCATTGTGTTGGTTTGTGATCTTTGATAGCTGTGTCTTCCGCTTACCACACCTGCAATGAACACCATGATATCTCCGGTAGCCGACAGTCCCTTTTCTCTCATTGTCTCGAGACAGTCCTCCATAAGCTCATCGGTGGTATGCGCTCTCTCGGACAGCATAGGCTTTACTCCCCAAAGAAGATTCATCTGCCTCACAACCATAGGTTCAGGTGAGAAAGCGTAGATGTCAGAGTCCGGTCTGCATTTGGATACCTGCACGACTGTAGCTCCGGAAGAAGTCGGCGCAAGGATAGCTCTTGCTCTGAGCTCTTTTGCCGCTTTTACGGCAGCCATGCATGTGGTTGTCGAGACCGATGTAATTCCGTCATTACGCAGTATGTGCTCATTTCTCGCAAATATTTCTGTGTACTCTGTAATTGAAACCATCATCTTCAGCGCTTCTACAGGATACTCACCGCTTGCGGTTTCTCCCGACAGCATCACTGCGTCAGAGCCATCATATACGGCGTTGGCTACATCCGTGACCTCCGCTCTTGTCGGACGAGGGTTTCTCATCATGGAATCAAGCATCTGTGTTGCTGTGATGACTATCTTGCCCTTTTCATTACATCTTGCTATCATCTCGCGCTGAAGCTGAGGTATCATCCTGGCTTCGACCTCAACACCAAGGTCTCCTCTTGCTACCATGACGCCGTCTGCAGCATCTACAATCTCTTCGAAGTTGTCAATACCTTCTCCGGATTCTATCTTGGCGATTATCTTAATGCGTGAACCGTATTCTTTAGCTAATTTACGGATCTTGTTTATGGTGCCGGCGTTTCTGACAAAAGAAGCAGCAATGAAATCATATTCATTCTCAAGACCGAATCTGATGTCTTCATAGTCTTTTTCCGTAAGATCAGGAAGTCCTACTTTGATACCAGGCAGGTTGACACCTTTTCTCTCGGAAACAACACCTCCGTTGATTATGCGGCATTTCAGCTCACCGCCTTCGATAGACTCAACTCTAAGCTCAATAGCTCCGTCATCTATCAGTACTGTATCTCCAGGGGAAAGATCTTCTGCAATGCCTTTATAAGTAACATAAAGATGCTCAGCATTACCTTCTGCAGCGGGGTCTTCTACATAGGAAATGATCACTTCACCGCCCTTTGCAAGCTTTACGCTTTTGTGATCCTTGAGCAATCCTGTACGGATCTCCGGTCCTTTGGTATCAAGAAGCATGGCGATAGGTCTGCCGGCTTCCTTTGCGGCTTTTCTGACTCGTGTCAGCATCTCAAGATGGCTCTTATGCGTTCCGTGCGAAAAATTGAATCTGGCAACATCCATTTCTTTCGCGAGTTCGGCGAGAATCTGGTCATCTGATTCCCTTGGGCCCATAGTACATACGATTTTAGTCTTTCTCATAACAGACTCCTCTTTTGATGTTACGAAATGGCTTTACTGAATTATTATACCATACAATAAGACCGGTGCGTCCATTGAGCATTTGCCATTTCTGCACCGGTCTTCAGTTTTTGTTTATTTATCTTTTTTCGACTACATCTCCGCCATTTTTGCAGATGCTGTTTTCAGGAATCACCCCTCTGACGCATGTTGTCGGGTAAACGTTCGAGTTGCGGCCGATAACAGTCCCCGGATTGAGTACTGCGTTGCAGCCTACCTCGACGTGGTCGCCCAGCATTGCACCGAATTTCTTGATGCCCGTCTCGATCTGCTCTGTTCCGTTATGAACTACAACAAGTTTCTTATCAGCTTTCACATTCGATGTGATAGATCCCGCGCCCATATGACTGTAATGTCCGAGGATCGAGTCTCCTACATAATTGTAATGCGGTGTCTGGACATTGTCGAAAAGGATGACGTTCTTAAGCTCAACGGAGTTGCCTACCACGCATTTGCGTCCGACGAGAGCCGAACCTCTTACGAAAGCGCAGTGTCTTACTTCAGTCTCAGGTCCGATGATGCATGGAGCACCGAGATAAGCACTAGGGAACACCTTTGCAGTTTTGTGTACCCATACGTTTTCGCTTACCTCTTCATATTCCTCAGGATCGAGAGTCGGACCGAGCTCAAGTATGAAATCCTTAATACCCTTCAGCGCTTCCCAAGGATAAGTGAACTGGCTGAGGTAGTCCTTAGCTAAAGTATGATCGAGATCATACAGGTCTTTGATCGTATACATTATTTATTCCTTTCATTAATAGAAGCGGGGCGGAAAAATCCCGCCATCTGTTTTATAAATTAATCTACAAGATGTCCTTTTGCGCGGATCACATCTATGATCTGATCGACGTACTTTTCGCATTCCTCTTCTGATGGTGCCTCAGCCATGACTCTTACTACCGGTTCTGTGCCCGATTCGCGAAGCAGTGTGCGGCCCTTGTCGCCGAGAGCCTTCTTTGCAGCCTGATCAGCAGCCAGTACATCAGGGTCATTCATGCACTCTTCTTTGCTCTTTACTCTGACGTTCTTCAGCACCTGTGGATAGAACACTACAGGAGCAGCGAGTTCGCTCATCTTCTTCTTTCTTGCCAGCATTGCCTCCATCAGTTTGAGTGATGTGAGGATTCCGTCACCTGTTGTAGCGTACTTGGTGAAGATGATATGACCGCTCTGCTCTCCGCCGATACGGTGGCCGTTCTGGACCATGTTCTCATATACGTATTTGTCACCGACTTTGGTCTGCTCATATTCGATTCCCTCTTTATCGAGCGCTTTGTAGAGACCGAAATTCGACATTACGGTAGTGACGACCTTGTTGTTAAGCAGCTTGCCTCTGTCCTTCATGTATTTTCCGTAAATGTACAGGATATGATCGCCTGTGACCACATTGCCCTTCTCATCTACGCAGAGACATCTGTCGGCATCGCCGTCATAAGCGAATCCTACGTCGAGTCCTTTGTCCACTACGAATTTCTGCAGATGCTCGATATGTGTGGAACCGCAGTTGGTGTTGATATTGTAACCATCCGGTTCGTCGTTCATGACATAAACCTTAGCGCCAAGAGCGTCGAAAACGCCTCTTGCGATCTGCCATGCTGCTCCGTTGGCGACGTCAAGGCCGACCTTAACGTCTTTGAAACTGAACTTGGACATCGAAATGAGATATCCGATGTAGCGGTTACGTCCGGATACGTAGTCTACCGTACGTCCGATCTCTTCGCGCTCTGCCATAGGGACTTCCATCTCTCCGTCGAGATAAGCCTCTATCTTGAGCAGTGTCTCTTCGTCCATCTTCTCTCCGTTGTTGTTGACGATCTTGATTCCGTTGTCATAGTACGGATTGTGAGAAGCAGAGATCATGATACCACAGTCGAAATCATCGACTCTGGCTATATACGAAACCGAAGGAGTCGTAGTAACGTGCATGATGTAAGCGTCAGCCCCGGATGCCATAAGGCCTGTGCAGAGCGCATACTCAAACATGTAGCTCGATCTTCTTGTATCCTTTCCGATAACGACCTTTGCCTTGCGGTCGAGTCTCTTGCCGTAATACCAGCCGAGGTAGCGGCCGATCTTGATAGCGTGATCGAATGTCAAAGTCTTGTTTGCTTCGCCGCGGAAGCCGTCTGTTCCGAAATACTTACCCATTACAGTCTCTCCTTTTTCTCGATATCGAGGAAGTACTTGTATGTGTCTACTGTCAGCTCACCACAGGCTGCTTCATCGCACGCGATGATTGCATTGTTGTGCAACTGGAGCGCAGAGCAGGTCCACTTCTGGCTGACCCCGCCCTCTACTACGGCTGCCATTGCTCTTGCCTTGTTATGGCCATTGATGAGAACGAGTACCTCTTTCGAGTCCGTGACTGTGCCGATACCGACAGACAGCGCCTGGGCAGGAACGGCTTCAGGATCGTTTCCGAAGAACCTTGAGTTTACGATTCTTGTATCTGTTGTGAGATCTCTGAGCCCTGTGCGCGATGTGAGCGATGTGAAAGGCTCGTTGAAAGCAAGGTGTCCGTCAACTCCAATGCCTCCCATGAAGAGATCGATCCCGCCGTAAGAAGCGATCTTCTCTTCATATCTTGCACACTCAGCTTCAGGATCATCTGTCATTCCGTTAAGGATATTGATGTTTGCAGGATTCATATCTACGAGATGATCAAAGAAATTGTCATGCATGAAGTACCAATAGCTCTGGTCATGTTCATGAGGCAGTCCGAGATATTCATCCATGTTGAATGTAACAACGTTTTTAAAAGAAAGCTCTCCGGCTTTGTTCTTTGCAATAAGGTTTTTATATACACCGATCGGGGATGATCCCGTTGGCAGACCGAGTACGAACGGTCTGTCTTCTTTATGGTTATTGATCTTATCTGCTATGTAGTCCGCAGCCCACTTGCACATTTTTTCATAATCGTCCTGAATTACTACCCTCATTTTTTCTCCTTTCGTTTCAAGTCGGGACACTGTATGACCCCCACTATATTAAAATCCGAAGGAATTATAGCATCCATGCCAGATTCAGTAAATGCGGCAGGTCTAAATATTTTGAAAATATACTCCCTTGGGAGTATACTATTAACAAAGCGTAAGCAATCCGCTTCAACAAGATCTTATGGATAAAAAAATCTACCATGGAGGAGAAAAAATAGTACGAACCCCTGCGTTCGGGATCGGCCGGCAATACAATGATTTCGGCCTGGGATTCTATTGCACGGAATACTCTCAGTATGCTGCAGAGTGGGCCGTGGGACCGGGAAGAAACGGTTTCGTATCTTCATATTCAATTGATACTGACGGTCTTCGCATAGTCAATCTATGCAGTTCGCAGTACAATCCGCTCCACTGGCTCGGACTGCTTTTCAACTATCGCGAATTCGATCTCTCTTCGGATACCGCCTACAGAGCCAGAGAATATATAAACAAGCATTTTCCCATAGATAACCAGGCGAGTGACTGTATAATCGGCTACCGCGCCGATAACAGATGCTTCATGTTTGCTCAGGACTTCCTTGATGCAAAGCTTTCATATATGAGTTTCAGAAGCGCTCTCCAGGGCGATGATTCCAACAGGCAGTTCGTACTTAAGAGTAACCGCGCATTCGACAGGATTATCTTTACCGGATACGAACCGGCGCTGAGAGAAGCTTCCTTCCCTGTCAGGCAGAGCCGCGAGATAAAATATATGAAAAATGCAAAGCCGTTTACCGGCGGAAGCGATTTTTTCATTACTGATCTGATCGAAGGAGAGGTCAAGCCTTATGACACACGCCTACGATAAGATACTTTTAGACAGAGCCGGCGGCTCCCTGGGCCGCATGCTCGATTATTCTGCTTACAGCCTTCACTATGATATATCTGCAATGACAGATCTGTTTATTGCTTCCGGGGTTGCCTCTCTTTTTGAGCATGGAGATATCAGAGTCATTGCCGGAATGTCAGGCGTTGAGCTGTCATATGAGGTGCTCGAAAAAAGCGGTATCATCTTCGAGAGAACACCGCCCCGTTATACAAAAGGTCTCAGTCCGGAATTCTGGTACGGTTATGCACTGGCACATATACAGTGGGAGACCTGCCTTCCATTCGATCAGATAGTGAGATCCTTTTCCCCTCAGGTTTTCATTTCAGAATACATTAATAGCAGGCTTTCCTTTCTTGACAGTCTTCCTTTTGACATAAGTGACAGAGACCGTTCATCAGGTATCACAGCATTCGGAAGACAGTATACTGATGAATCCGTATCGCATTTCATCCAGATAACAACCTCCGGGATAAATAAAGGAGTAACAGAAGAAACTCCGCTCAAAAAAATGCGCATAAAAAACGACCTTAGCCAGAGCGGCCTGGCTAAGGCCAGTGGTATTCCTCTCAGAACGATCCAGCAATATGAACAGCGTCAGAAAGATCTTGCAAAAGCCCGCGCTGAGTATCTCATAGCACTCTCGCGTGCCCTGAACTGCGATCCCTCACGCCTTATTTAGTTGCCTTCCTCTTCTTCCTCTGCTTTTTCAACGACCTTCAGCTTAAGCATCAATTCCTGATCTTCATCGATGGTCACACCCTCAGGCAAATCAAATTCAATAGGTATCTCGGCATCTTCGAAATAGTTTGCCAGATCGATTTCATTTGCTGTTATGCCCGTAAATGTATTGATCGTGCTCTTTTTACCCTTTATTACTATAGTCTCAGGTACTGTATATGTTCTTTCATAAGAATCATCAGACTCGTCCTTTACCGGCACTACCAGCCTTACTTCCTTTGTACTGCCCGCTGCGGCCCTGAATGATACCGTCTCCGGATAAATGACAACATTGATGACCTTGTTCCCTTCACGGTCGAGAGCAGCGACCTCAAGAGTCATGGCCCTGTACTGCTCATCTATAGTTTCCGGATCGATGACCGCTGCTACCCTGTCTATTTCGGAAAGTTTTTCATCAGAAGCAATTACTGTAGCCGTATTTACAGACATATTCTCAACAAGAGGCACAGCGTCATCGTCAGGTTTTTCCGAATACTCGATGTTTATAGGGAATTCAACAGCAGTTGCACTTACTATCTCGACTGTGACATTTTTCACGGACGAATCCATTACCTGAGTTCCTTCAGGTCCGTCAACGCGAAGTGAAACGGTGTTTTCCCCGGTGGAGAGACCGCTTACATCTGCCGTTACAGAAATATCTTCTGATGATATATTTGCCGTATCGATTCTCCTCTGCTGGAGTGTCACTTCCACGTTCTTGTAATTGGCCTCTGAAACCGCATAACCTCTGTTGGCAAGAGTATCAAGGCCCGTGTATGTAATAGGTACACCTGAATACCTCTCGCTCGTCATTGGATCGTAGTTATAGACAACAAAGAACCAGGCTCCTGTGGCGACGAGCAGGGCTAGTATTATATTAAACATCTTACGTCCGCTGTCACTCATCACGCTTGTTTCCTTTCAGTATTCCGATCCTTGAAAGCAGATCGCGGTCTTCAGAAGCAGGCAGATAGATATCAAGGAGCATCTTTTCAAGCGTTTTCAGATCAAGGAACCTCTTGAATTCGCCGTTCTGTGCGACCGAAATGGCTCCTGTCTCCTCGGAAACCACGATAACGAAAGCATCTGACACCTCACTGAGCCCAAGTGCCGCCCTGTGTCTTGTGCCGAGATTCTTTCCTATGTTTTGTCTTTCTGTAAGCGGCAGAACGCAGCTCGCGGCGTGTACTCTGTCACCTCTGATGATCACGGCTCCGTCATGGAGAGGCGATCCCTCATAGAAAAGGTTGCCGAGAAGTCTGACTGATATCTCAGCGTCCACAATAACCCCGCTTTCGCTTATATCACTGAGCATCGTTTCACGCTCAATAGCCATCAGTGCTCCGGTCTGAGTTGAAGAGAAATCATCTACCGCATCGACTATCTTGTGAACCGTTGCGTACATCTCCTCTTTGCCCATGTCCCTGAACTGCCAGCTGAGAACCCCTCTGCGTCCGATCTGCTCAAGGCCTCTTCTGATCTCAGGCTGAAACAATATAACAACCGCAATGAGACCTACGGTGATAAGTCTGGTTAAAAGCCAGTTGAGCAGGCTCAGGTTGAGGATCTCCGAAATAAGGAAAAATGCGATAATCAAAAGAACTCCTCTGAACAGCTGCTGCGCACGGGTTTCTTTTATAAACCCGAGCAGCGTGTACAGCAGGTACGCAACGATAACGATGTCCAGGACATCGGTTACCTTTATGCTCATGAGAATTCCCATTAGATTATCAAGCATTTTTTACCTTTCTGTCTGATTTGTTTGTTTTACCTATTCGCCCGGTACCACAGTTACTGTACCGTCCTCATCCGTCTGCAGGTTTTGCCCGTCAAGTACAGCATTAATGAGAGTTTTTGCATTTTCTATGCTCTCCGCATCCTGCGTCATAACGTATGCGTATTCTCCGCCGGTAGAATATGTAGGCAGCGATCCGTCTCCGCCTACGATAGTGTTTTTAAATATCTTCCAGTCAGGATCTTTCGCCAGCTGGAATTTGACCAGTTTTCTGATCTCGCGCGAGCTGAAACTCATCTCAAAGTAATTGCGCAGACTCGAGAGCACCTTATTATAGCTGAGTATCATGGTGCGGCTGCTTGTAGCCTTCTTTATCAGCGCTTCGAATACCAGCTGCTGGTTTTTGATCCTCTGACGGTCTCCTGACGGAAACGCCTTACGCTCCCTGGCAAAAGCAAGAGCCTGCTTGCCGTTCATATGGTTAGGGCCTTCCTGTACAGTCCAGCTCTTGAGCTTGACTGGTGTGAATTCATATTCAGATACGACGTCGATTCCGCCTATTGCGTCGATAAACCTTTCGACTGTGGTGAAGTTGACCTTGACGTAGTAGTTAGCATCCATGTCAAGCAACTGCTCTTCAGCCCCTATAGTAGTCTGAACACCATAAAAGCCGGTGTGTGTGAGCTTATCCAGCGCGTTGTCGAAATCCGGCATGTATATCTCATAGTCACGCGGAATGGAAGTCATAAGTATCTGGTGGGTCTTCGGATTAACCGTTACCACCATATTGACATCACTTCTGCCCTCAGCATCGATAGTACCGTCAACATCTATGCCTGTGATAATAAAGTTAAACGGTTTCCTCGTCACATCAGATATCGCACTGGCGTTTTTGACTGAGCTTCCGCTGAGGAACGATAAGGTTCCAAGGGAATATGCGGTGCCTACTCCGTAAAACACAATAAGCAGCATCGCCCCGAAAGTCGCAAGCAGCTTGGCCCAGTTTTTACTTTTTCTGCTTCGTGTCTGGATCAGGATCACAAGACTCAGCAGGATCAATACTCCGAACAAAGCTATGCTCATACCGAGCGGAAGCACATTCATATATAACATTGAGGCCGCAAATATACCGAATGTTATCAGGTATATCATGGTCAGAACTTTGTGGAATCCCGTGACTCTTCTGCGGCCGGTGCGTTTCTTTTTGTTCTTTGTATAATTGCTTCTGTACCTGTCGTATGCTTCCTGTGATGCCTGCTTGATGGCTTCGATCTCTTTGATGTTGTGATGAGGATACTCATCTATCTCTTCTACAGGAGCATTATCAGGTACACGCGAAAAAGCATGCTCCCTGTCATACTGAGCAAATATGTCGCTGTCCTCATCGATCCATTTATGCTTGCTCGGAGGTTCAGGCGCATCAAAAGACGGAGCACTGCTGCTCTTGCTTTTTCTTCTCAGCTCTTCATAGAGCTTTCTTTCATTATCCTTTTCGATCTTATTGCTTTTCTCCGGGACCTCGCGGTCAAATTTAAAATCAAGAAGATCGTCGAGGTCCCAGTCGTTGTTTGCCATATACCAATCCTATCTCTTTGTTTCGATCAGGCCATAAGCATTGCCCTTACGCTTGTATACAACGCTGACGTCGTCAGTATCCATATCAAGGAATACGAAGAAATCGTGTCCGAGCATCTCCATCTGGAGAATAGCTTCTTCTGCCACCATAGGAGTAAGCTCGACCTGCTTTCTCCTTACAATGGTCATCTCTTCTTCAAAGTCCTCATCTTCAGGCTCAGGAATGAATTCCAGCTTAAGAGCCTTGTTTTCTTTATATCTTGACTCAAGTTTGCCCTTGAGTTTACTCATCTGGTATTCAAGTTTATCTGTAACCAGGTCGACTGCATCATAAATGCTGTCATTTGCCATCTCAGCTCTGAGTACGGCCTGCTTGGCGTTGATAGTTGCCTCAAACTTCGGAGTTTCTCTGAGTTTTGAAACTACAATGTTTGCAGTTGTGTCTTCGTCGAAGTACTTGCCGATCTTGTCAAGCTTCTTTTCGATGTAGTTGCTGAGCTTCTCGCTCATTGGATAATTTTTTGATGAAATGTTTATCTTCATAACACTTATCCTCCTGATGTCATAGTTTCCTAACTTAGTGTGCTCCTTCTGTGAAGAAGCACACAATATATAGATTTTAATATAATTGTTTTTACTGATAGTTTTTACCAGAGCTTATCTATAGCATCAGCAATCTTTTTGCCCTCTGCAGGACCAAGTTTGCATCTGAACTGTCTTTTGACTTCGCCCATAGGGTTGATAAAGTCTTTTGCTTTCCCTTCTTTTATGCGGGCGAGAAGAGCTTTCTCTGCTTCCTTGCTGATCTTTCCATCATCAGAAATTCCAGCCAGAATAAGTTCCAGTTCTTCCATCGGGATATCCATCGTAGGATCTTTCATTATACTCATTATGTTCTCCCCCTTGATTGTTGTTAATGATTAGCACCGCGGCCATTCGACCTGGTCTTTGACCCCACACTTGCCTTTACCCGCTTTGCGGAGGACTTACATCTAAGATACGCCATGATCACAGCCGCCTCTTGCTTGCTGCTTACGTGGGTCCCTTTGCCCGTATCTGGCATGGACTTGCAACCACGAACATGACCGCGGACTATTCACTTAACTGAGCAACTCTCTATTTCTTCTTGCTCGCCTTGACTTCCTGCTCAAGCATCTTTTCGAGTCTTTCTTTTGCCTTCGGATCATATGCAAACGCATCGTCATCTCCGGCAAGAAAAGCTTCAAGATTAGGAAGACGGACGCCGGCCTTATAATTCATTTTGAACAGCTCGACGTTGAGCGCTTTTACGACATCGCGCATTTCC
>CADCHO010000021.1 GCA_902801255.1 uncultured Eubacteriales bacterium
TACCAAGCGTAACAGAGCAGTATTCTCAAGAAAGGCCATATTGGTTGATGAGAAGCGCAAAGCTGTAGCTGAGATCTGGGAGAACCTGAACGTCGGCGACATCGTCGAGGGCAAGGTAATGAGATTTACTGACTACGGCGCATTCGTAGATATAGGCGGAGTCGATGGACTTCTCCACATCTCCGAGATCTCCTGGGGCAAGCTCAAACACCCTGAAGAAGTTCTCAAGATCGGTGACATCATCAATGTCAAGATTCTCTCACTCAACGAAGAGAAGGGCAAGATCAGCCTCGGTCTCAAGCAGACTCAGCCTGAGCCATGGACTCTCGTAGGCGAGAAGTATCAGGTAGGCGATGTTCTTGAGGGTAAGGTCGTACAGATCAAGGACTACGGTGCATTCGTAGAACTCGAAGCAGGTCTGGACGGACTCGTACACATCTCCGAGATCGCTAACAAGAGAGTTGAGAACGTATTCGACGAACTCAAGGTCGGCGAGACTGTCAACGTTAAGATCATGGAGATCGATCCTGACAAGAGAAGGATCAGCCTGAGCATCAAGGCAACTCTCCCTGCTGAAGCACCTGCAGAAGAAGAAGCTCCTGCAGCAGAAGCAGAAGAGGCAAAGGAAGAGGAATAGTCAATATTCCAAAATAAGAAATAAACGGCCGCATCCTTTAGGGTGCGGCTATTTACTGACACTGAATATGAAAAACGAAGAAGATCTGTTAAAAAAGAATATCAGGATGGTCGCTCTTGATTTGGACGGAACCACTTTTGACAGCGCAGGCGGCATATCTGAGAGGACTGTAAAAACGCTCGAAGAAGCTGCGGCTGCAGGCGCGCATATCGTCGTGTCTACAGGCCGTTCTTACGCATCGCTGCCTCAGCATATAAAGGATGTTTCCGGCATTGAATATGCGATCACTTCAAATGGTGCTCATGTAAACCGTCTTCACAGCGGCGAGCAGATCTACAGCGATTTCCTTGATCCTCATGCTGTTGAAAAGGTAGCGGAACTCAAAATCGAGACCGGAGCGGACATCGAGGTCTTCATAAACGGCAAGGCGTATGTGGATGCTGCGTACTATGACGACGTAAAGGAGAACGGATGCGAATTCAGAAATGCAGACTATGTTCTGTGGAGCAGAAAACCTGTACCTGACGTATCTGCTCTGATGCTGGAGCATAAGGATGAGATAGAAAACGTAAATTTTGTCTTCCGGACTCTTGAGCTGCTGGAAGAGGCAAAACCGAAAGTCTGCGCAATAGAGAACGCGAATGTCACATCGTCATTCTTGAGCAATCTTGAGGTCGGCGGCCCTAACACGAGCAAAAGAACAGCTCTCCTGTGGCTGATGGATCAGCTGGCTATCTGCACTGATGAACTCATGTGCTGCGGTGATGCGCCGAACGACATGGCCATGCTTGAGCTCGCAGGAATAGGCGTTGCGGTCGCGAATGCCTGGGGAGGACTGAAAGATCATGCCGACTACATCACGGCAAGCAATGATGACGACGGAGTCGCTCTTGCAATAGAAAAATTCGTCCTTAAACGTTAGTCTGGGGGCTAAAACAAAAAACCGTGAAAATGACCTGAAGAAGGTCATTTTTTGTTGGAATAAGTGCTTTTTACGTTCGACAGTTTTACGATGTGTTGCTACCATTATCGCACAATGAACGAAGGAGGCATTTCTTATGAGATACAGAAAGAATGTTGGTGACATAGGTGAGAATTTTGCGGCAGATCTTCTGAGCAACTCGGGTTATCAGATAATCGAAAGAAACTACAGAACGAAAGCCGGCGAAATAGACATAATAGCAATCAAAGACGGGACACTTCATTTCGTGGAGGTCAAGACCAGAAACGGTGATCAGTACGGTTATCCATCCGAGGCCGTTACTGCGACTAAACAGATGCATATAAGGAAAGCGGCGGAGCAATACCTGCAGGGACGGAGAATGCACTGGAACAGGGTATCGTTCGACGTATACGAGATAATGACAGAGCTCATTGAAGACTGCATGTGAGGTGAGTCATGTACAGCAGAACAAGATCGGCAGTGTGCCTTGGTATGGAAGGAAGAGAAGTCTTTGTTGAGACGGATATCACCAGAGGCCTGCCGGGCATCGGTATGTCGGGGCTCGCATCGACCATGGTCATGGAGTCGCGCGAAAGGATCAGGAACGCCATCATAAATTCAGGCTATGAGTTCCCAAAAGGCCGTATAACTGTAAATCTGACCCCTGCGAGTCTGCGAAAAAACTCAAGCTGCCTTGATCTTCCTATCGCTGCAGGAATACTGGCAAGTGAGGGATGTATAAGGTCAAGGATGCTCGATAAGTGGGGTATCATAGGCGAGCTTGCACTTGACGGAAGAGTTCTTGGCGTAGAAGGTGCACTCCCCATGATACTGCATATGAACGATATAGGCCTCAAAGGCATCATAGTGCCGGAGGCTAACAGGGCAGAGGCATCACTTGCGGGCGGCAACATATACGCGGTGACCTGCCTGCGGGAATGCGCGATCCTGTTGTCCATGGATCCTGAGGAGGTTACGGAAAAATCAACATCCGAGGAATTGCTCTGCAAGGTAAGGCCGGAGGATGCCATGGATATGATGCGGGCAGATAACGGCGAAGATGTTGATCTGAATAATGCAGACTTCGCAGATATAGCGGGGCAGGAGAATGCCAAAAGAGCTGTAGTGATCGCAGCTGCAGGAAGGCACGGTCTGCTTATGGTCGGAAGCCCGGGCTGCGGCAAGACCATGATAGCGGGCAGAATGGCAGGTGTAATGCCGGCCATGAACGAGCGTGAACTTCTGGAGACAGCTATAGTGCGATCAGTCGCAGGGCGCGGATCCGACAGCATCCGCCTCAGATACAAAAGACCTTTCAGGGCACCTCATCACACTATCGGTAAAGCCGGGATGGTTGGCGGAGGAGCGTATCCTGTACCGGGAGAAATAACACTTGCACACAACGGAGTGCTTTTTCTGGATGAAATATGTGAATTCAATAGGGATGTCATCGAATCACTAAGGATCCCGCTGGAAGAAAAAAAGATAACTCATTTCAGAAAAGGGGAAGCGTTCGTATTTCCGTGCAATTTCCAGGTGGTCATGGCAGCAAATCCCTGTCCGTGCGGATTTCTGGGTGATCCTGACAGGGAATGCACATGTACACAAGCTGATCTGGAACGATACAGGCGTAAGCTCAGCGGCCCGATAATGGACCGCATAGATATGAAGATCACGATGAAGAAAGTCGGATATGATGAGCTTACAGGCGGCAGCAAGGGTCTCACGACACGTGAAATGAGAAGCCGGGTAGAAGCAGCTCTGAAGTTCGGAGCCGAAAGAGGCCGCCAGTTTTTCAATTCAGAGATACCGGATCATGAACTGGAAAAACACTGCCGGCTCGGACTTGAAGAAGCGAGGTTCATGAACAGGGCATACGATGCTCTCAGCCTGTCGCCAAGGGCATATAACAGGACACTGAGAGTCGCGAGGACGATAGCTGACCTGGGATCCAGTGAAGAAATAAAGACAGAGCATCTTGCAGAAGCCCTGGGATACAGACTGCAGGAGTAGAAAGATGATTGAAACAGTAAGAATAGACATAGATTCGGTCGAATACCCGGCCAGAATGAGAGATATACCTGATCCGCCAAAACAGCTCTACTGCACGGGAAACATCGGTCTGCTGAATGAGAGATCGATAGCTGTGGTAGGTGCAAGGAAGAATACCGTGTATGGAAAGAATGTGGCACTCATGATAGGCAGGAGACTTGCGGAAAGCGGACTGATCGTGACATCCGGGCTCGCTCTTGGGATAGACGGCTATTCTCATGAAGGCGCTCTTGAAGCCGGAGGAAAGGTAATAGGAGTGCTTGGCAGCGGCATCGACCACATGACTCCTCAGCGCAACCGCAGCCTGATGAGGAGAGGACTGGAGCAAGGCGGGCTCGTTGTAAGCGAATATCCACCTGAAGAGGAAGGCTTTAAAGGCAATTTCCCGGCAAGGAACAGGATAATAAGCGGCCTGTCAGAAGCTCTGGTGGTGGTTGAAGCAGGTCTTAACAGCGGTTCTCTTATAACTGCAAAACATGCGACTGACCAGGGCCGCACTGTTTATGCTGTCCCGGGAAACATAAACAGCCAGACGAGCATAGGCTGCAACCTACTCATAAGGGACGGAGCAATACCTCTTATCATAATAGACGATATGATAAGAGATATAGGAGCAACGCCGAAGAAAACGGATTCAGTGAATAATGATCTGGATTCGGATGAGCGCATTGTTTTCGATGTTGTAAGACGATTGAGCGGGGCAACGATGGAGGAGATCATCAGCGGAACAGGCTTCAGTCCCGGGCTTGCGAACTCGCTCGTAACAGTCATGGAGATAAAGGGTGTAGTCGAGAGCTACGCCGGAAGAATATATCTCAGCAGATGATATGCCGGATAATGTGAAGAATAAAACACTTGACACATTCATAAAATGTGCTAAAGTTTCAAATTGTAAAAAATCTACATTATATATAAAAGGAGAAGTTAATGGCAGCTTCAAAAAAAGCGACGAAAGCACCGGCAAAAACAAATAAAACACTGCTGGTTGTCGAGTCACCTTCAAAGGCAAAGATAATAAGCAAATACCTCGGTTCGAGATATAAAGTCATAGCATCGGTAGGTCATGTGAGAGATCTTCCGAAGAGCAGATTAGGCGTAAATGTAGACGACAACTTCGAGCCGGAATACATAAATATCAGGGGAAAGGGCGATACTATCAAGGAGATCAAGAAAGAAGCTGCGGCAGCGTCCAAGGTGCTGCTCGCAACGGACCCTGACCGTGAAGGCGAGGCTATTTCATGGCATCTCGCACATCTCCTGGACATCGATCCTGATGCCAAATGCCGTGTAATGTTCAATGAGATCAACAAACAGACCGTGCAGGAAGCCATCAAGGAACCGCGCGCGATCGATACCGGTCTTGTAGACGCACAGCAGGCAAGGAGAGTACTCGACAGACTCGTAGGGTATCAGATAAGCCCGCTGCTTTGGAAAAAGGTAGCATGGGGACTCTCTGCAGGTCGTGTGCAGTCCGCTGCTCTGAAACTGATTTGTGACAGGGAGCGTGAGATACTCGATTTCATCCCTGAAGAATACTGGCGCATAGCTGCTGATTTCGGCGACGGCTTCGTGGCGGAGCTCAGCAAGATAGGCGGAAGAAAGGCTTCGGTCAAAAATCAGGAGACAGCAGATGCTATAGAAGCTGAGCTGGCTGAGGGCGAGTACATCGTTGGTTCCATAAAGGAAGGCAAAAGGAAGACCAAGCCTTATGCACCGTTTACCACTTCGAGTCTGCAGCAGGATGCTTCAATAAAGCTGGGATTCCAGACAAGCAAGACGATGCAGATAGCTCAGCAGCTCTACGAGGGAATAAATCTGAAGGGCATAGGAGCCAGAGGTCTGGTCACATATATCAGGACAGACTCCGTAAGAGTATCGTCACAGGCTATCGCGGCAGCTTCTTCATATATCGAAGAAAAGTACGGAGCGGATTACGTAGGCAACAACGTATTCTCCAACAAGAACAAGGCTATGCAGGATGCGCATGAGGCTATCAGACCGTCAGATGTAACGCTCGAGCCATCCCTTATAAAGGATTCACTGACACAGGATCAGTACAAGCTTTATGACCTTATCTGGAAGAGATTTGTCGCTTCACGCATGGCAGCTGCCGAATTCGACACCATGCAGGTGCTGATCAACAACGGCAGATATCAGTTTAAAGCAAACGGGGCACGCATGACATTTGACGGCTGGAAGAAGGTCTACAAGACCTCGGCTCCTGAGGGAGAAGTCAATGTGCCTAAGCTTGAGGAAGGACAGGTCCTTGACCTCGAGAAGCTCATAAAAGAGCAGAAGTTCACTCAGCCTCCTGCAAGATACACCGAAGCGAGTCTTGTAAAGGAGATGGAGGAAAAGAACATCGGCAGGCCGAGCACATATGCATCCATCATATCCGTGCTTGTCAACAGAAAGTACATAAAACGCGTTAAAAAGGCCCTGGAGCCTACAAAACTCGGATTTGATGTCATAGGTATACTGCAGGTTTATTTCTCGGATATCGTGGATGTGAAGTTCACAGGCGAGATGGAAGACAACCTCGACAGTATTGAACTCGGCGAGAAGGAATGGAAGAAAGTCATAGCAGACTTTTACAAGGGATTCAGTGAAGAACTCAAGGTTGCTGACAGAGAGGTCGAACGCATAGAGAAGGAAGTTGTCCTTTCTGACGAAGTCTGTGAGATCTGCGGAAAACCAATGGCTATAAAAGAAGGCAGATTCGGAAGGTTCCTGGCATGCACGGGATATCCGGAATGCAAGAACACAAAGCCTATCGTGAAATCGACGGGCGTTAAGTGTCCGAAGTGCGGCAAGGACATAATCGAAAAGAAAGGCCGTAAGACAGGAAAGCTGTTCTATGGCTGCAGCGGTTATCCTGAATGTGACGTGGTGTTCTGGGACAAGCCTACAGGCGATATATGCCCGGACTGCGGATCCATGCTGGTACAAACCAAAGGTAAGAGCAGCACGGTAAAGTGCTCCAACCCTGAGTGCAAATACAAGGAGAAAAAGAAATGATACAGTTTCATGCAACGACAATCTGCGCAGTCAGAAGACCTGACGGAGACATCGCCATCGGCGGTGACGGACAGGTAACGATGGGTGAGACAACCATCATGAAGAACGGCGCAAAGAAAGTAAAGAAGATATACAAGGATAAAGTGCTCACAGGCTTTGCAGGCTCTGTTGCTGACGCTTTCTCACTTACTGAGAAATTCGAGAACAAGCTTGGCGAGCATGCAGGCAACCTTAAAAGAGCGGCTGTTGATCTTGCACAGTACTGGAGATCCGATAAGGCTATGAGGAGCCTTGAAGCTCTTATGATTGTAGCGGATGAGAATGATCTGCTTGTTATATCCGGAAACGGTGAAGTCATTTCACCGGACAAGGATGTAGTAGCTATAGGTTCGGGAGGCAATTACGCCTATTCTGCTGCTGTGGCGCTTTTTGAGAACACAGATCTGGACGCAGAGACTATCGTAAGAAAGTCGCTCGAGATCGCTTCCAATATCTGTGTATATACAAATAATAACATTACAGTTGAAAAGCTTTAGGAGGAGACCATGGCAGACAATATCAAAAACATGACTCCAAAACAGATAGTCGCGGAGCTCGATAAATATATCATCGGCCAGGACGAAGCGAAGAAATATGTGGCGATCGCGCTTAGGAACCGTTACAGAAGGAGCCTTCTTTCCGAGGAAATGAGAGAAGAGATCTCGCCTAAGAACATCCTCATGATGGGACCTACCGGTGTAGGTAAGACTGAGATCGCCCGCAGACTGGCTAAGCTCATGGATGCTCCGTTCGTAAAGGTCGAAGCGACAAAGTTCACAGAGGTCGGTTATGTAGGCCGTGACGTGGATTCCATGATAAGAGATCTTGTTGAGGCTTCAATGAGGCTCAGCAAGCAGAAGAGAATGGACGAAAACGCTGAGATGGCTGATGTCCTCGCAGAAGATATTATCGTTAAGTCCATTATACCAAGCCCTAAAAATGAAAATGCAGGTGGCGTACAGCTCGGAAACATCTTTGGAAACCTCGGATACAAGACTCAGAGGCAGGAGTACGAAGAGAACAAGCAGAGAGAATACGAATCAAGCAGGGAATACGCTGATATCAAGATGGCCAGAGATCAGGTGAGGGAGCAGCTTCGCGCAGGCCTCCTAGAAGACCAGATCATAGAGATCGAAGTTGACGACGTGCCTAAGACGAACCAGCTCGACAATCAGAACGAGGGCATGATCGCAATCGGCAACATCTTCGACAGCATGATGCCTAAGAAGACAAAGAAGAAGAAATGCAAGGTCAGCGATGCAAGACGCATTCTCAGAGAACAGGAAGCCCAGAAACTCATCGACATGGATCAGGTGACAGACGAGGCCCTGCAGAACGCAGAACAGAACGGTATCATCTTCATCGATGAGATCGACAAGATCGCATCCGGAAGCGGAATGAGATCAGGTGCTGACGTATCCAGAGAGGGCGTACAGAGAGACATCCTTCCTATAGTTGAGGGCAGCGTAGTAAATACAAAATACGGTCCGGTCAAGACAGACCACATGCTCTTTATCGGAGCAGGCGCTTTCCATGTATCCAAGCCAAGCGATCTGATCCCTGAACTTCAGGGTAGATTCCCTATAAATGTTGAGCTCAGCAATCTCGATAAGGAGGACTTCAAGAAAATCCTCACAGTGCCTGAGAATGCCGTAACAAAGCAGCAGAAGGCTCTGCTCGAGACAGAGGGCGTCAATGTTGAGTTCACTGATGATGCAATCGATGAGATCGCCAATCTCGCATATCTCATGAACGAAGAGACCGAGAATATCGGTGCGAGAAGGCTTCACACTATACTTGAGATCCTTCTTGAGGACGTATCATACAATCTGCCTGATCCTGAGATAACGGACGTAAAGATCGACAGGGAGTACGTGCTCGACAAACTCGGTGAAAAGATCAAAGAAGTCGACGTAGATAAATACATCCTGTAAAAATAGCTTAATGTTTCTATACAGATCCGTTTATGAATACGGTGAGGCGGAATATGTAATAGAAAGATCACGCTTCATAGCTCACGTCTCCCCGGTGGAAACGCCGGAGGAGGCGAGGCTTTTCATTGCCGGGATAAAAGAGAAGTACAAGGATGCTACTCACAACGTACCTGCATTTGTATGCGGTGCAGGAAGCGAGCACCAGTGGGCAAGTGATGACGGAGAGCCGCAGGGCACATCAGGAATGCCCGTTCTGAAGCTTATAACGGCCGGGGAGCTCACTAATGTGGCAATAGTGATAACCAGATACTTCGGCGGAATAAAACTCGGCACAGGCGGATTAGCGAGGGCATACACGCATGCGGCAAAGCTGGGAATAGAGGCTGCAGGTATATGTGATGTAAAAGAAAGCTCTCTCCTGAAGTACTCATTTGATTATACATATCTCAGTAAAATAACGAATTACGCAGCTGACAGGGGGTTCGATATGGGAGACATCGAATACACGGATTCAGTCAGTGCTGTGATCAGTTGTCCTAAAGAAGACACCGACAGGCTTAAATCAGCGGTCTCTGATATGACTTCAGGAAAGGCTGTACTGCTTGATGAAAGTGTAACGTTGGGACGTTATCTTGTACTTTAAAAGAAAATAAAAAATTAACTAAATACTATTTGACACGACTATGCAATCGTGCTAATATAATCAAGCGTCTGAAAACAAACAGGGCGCAGCACCATTACATAGTACTATTGGGCCGGGTAGTTCAGCTGGTTAGAATGCCAGCCTGTCACGCTGGAGGTCGACGGTTCGAGCCCGTTCCCGGTCGCGATTCCCTCCATCAGCTCCAATATTTTCGAGGGGTTCCCGAGCGGCCAAAGGGGGCGGACTGTAAATCCGTTAGCACTGCTTTCGATGGTTCGAATCCATCCCCCTCGACCAATATATGCGGAAGTGGCTCAGGGGTAGAGCATCGCCTTGCCAAGGCGAGGGTCGCGAGTTCGAATCTCGTCTTCCGCTCCACTTTTGCGGATGTAGTTCAATGGTAGAACTTCAGCCTTCCAAGCTGATAGCGTGAGTTCGATTCTCATCATCCGCTCCAATTTTTTATAAAGGCAAGTTGGGCATGTGGGTCCATAGCTCAGTTGGATAGAGCAACGGCCTTCTAAGCCGTGTGTCCGGGGTTCGAATCCCTGTGGGCTCACCATTTTTCTTTTTGCCGGTCTCGTGCTGATGGGGTATAGCCAAGCGGTAAGGCAACAGACTTTGACTCTGTCATTCGTAGGTTCGAGTCCTGCTACCCCAGCCAAATGCGACCCATTAGCTCAGTCGGCAGAGCACTTGACTTTTAATCAAGGTGTCCGGAGTTCGAATCTCCGATGGGTCACCAATACACCTTATCCCATGGATACGGAGAGGTGTCCGAGTGGTTTAAGGAGCCGGTCTTGAAAACCGGTGATCCCGCAAGGGACCGTGGGTTCGAATCCCACCCTCTCCGCCAAGCGAATCCCACCCTCTCCGCCAAGAAGCCTATTTGGAGAAGTACTCAAGTGGCTGAAGAGGACGGTTTGCTAAACCGTTAGTGTTCGATAAGGGCAGCATGGGTTCGAATCCCATCTTCTCCGCCACCTTTTCTAGGGGTATAGCTCAGTTGGTAGAGCAGCGGTCTCCAAAACCGCGTGCCGTGGGTTCAAGTCCTACTGCCCCTGCCAATTACATCGGGGTGTAGCGCAGTTTGGTAGCGCAACTGGTTTGGGACCAGTGGGCCGCGGGTTCAAATCCTGCCACCCCGACCAACAATTTAATAAAAAGCACGTCGGGGTGTAGCGCAGTTTGGTAGCGCAACTGGTTTGGGACCAGTGGGCCGCGGGTTCAAATCCTGCCACCCCGACCAACTTTTAAAAAGTACTTTCATGGGCCATTAGCTCAGAGGTTAGAGCAACCGGCTCATAACCGGTCGGTCCTTGGTTCGACCCCAAGATGGCCCACCATTATGCTCAGGTAGCTCAGTAGGTAGAGCAGGGGACTGAAAATCCCCGTGTCCCTGGTTCGATTCCGGGCCTGAGCACCACGGAGATCTGTCGCAGATGCGGCAGGTCTTTTTCTTTACGCAGGAGTATCACAAACGTAAAGAATACTTGACACATAATACTTCAGCGGTTACAATAGTGATATAAATATGCACAAGTGTTCGCCGCGGAGACTTATGGAAAACAATCTTGCAAAGATAAGAAAAGAGAAAAAGATAGGGCAGAGTTATCTGGTAGAACAGCTTGGGGTATCGAGACAGTCGATCAGCTCCATTGAGAACGGCAGATGCACTCCATCTCTTGAACTTGCAATGGATATAGCTTATCTCCTTGACATGCCGATCGAAGAGATATTCATCCACGAGAACCGCTTTAAATAGCTCCTGACGGGGCTTTTTCTTTATGAATATTTGATAATATTCACTCATAGGGATAAACAATAGTTATAAAATCACGGACAAAGATGGCGAAGTGCCGCTTTGTCTATTTTGGTTTACGAATAATTAATTATTAAAGGACAAAGATGAAAAGAGCAAATACGATCAAACTTAATATTTTCGTTGTTACATTCTTTTTTGCGCTGATAATGGTAGCATTCTCATACGCTGCTTTTGCTGCATCTGTACCATCTGCCTCCGGCCAGATCAACGCTCCGGGCGGAGCAGTACTCAGAAAATCGGCATCCGCGAAATCAGCAAAAAAGTGCGTACTGGCGGATAACACTGTGATAACGATCCACAAGGAAGTGTTCAAATCAAAGACCAGCACATCCAAAAAGAATAAGTGGTATTATGTTACGGCCAATGGAAATAAAGGGTACATCAGAACTGACCTGGTAGATAATATCAGCTATGGTTACGTAAGCGGCAAGACAAAAGCCAAAGTCGTTTTCCGAAAAGGCGCCGGAACTAAGATGAAGAAGAAAGGCAGTTTCAGGAAAGGCGCTGCAGTAACTGTTGTTCTTAAGGCAAAACCGGTCTCTTCCACGAAAGGCAGCAGCGGCACATGGTATAAGGTCCTGTCCGGTGGTAAATACTATTATGTGTGCTCAAGCAAGGTAAAGATAACGGGAGCCATGACTGATGAACAGTTTATGCAATATCTGAGCAGTGAAGGCTTTCCGGATTCCTACAAAAGCAAACTTATAGCGCTTCACAGCATACATCCTAACTGGGGCTTTGTTGGCTATAAGACAAACATTCCATGGGCGACAGCGCTGTCAAAGCAGACGAGCGGAGGAAGGTCTCTGGTATCGGGATCATATCCTTCAAAATACAGAGACGGCACCAAACAGTACGAACCGGGATGGTACAAAGCAAACACAAAGGTAGTAGCCTACTACATGGATCCGCGTAATTTCCTGAATGAGAACAGCATGTTCATGTTTGAGGATCTGTCATATAAGCCTTCCTACCAGACGGCAACTGTCGTTAATACAATACTTGCACCGACGAAGCTTCCGGCGTACGGATTTACTGCAAATGTATTCGTCAATGCAGGATCGTCAAGTAATGTAAGCCCGGTATTTCTTGCTTCAAGAGCCAGACAGGAGACCGGCAACGGAGGCGATGCTGTAAACGGGACCAAGATCCTCGGCACCGCAGTATATAATCCGTTCAACATAGGAGCGTTCGGAGGAACAAATCCGCTGTACAACGGACTGATATATGCTTACGGAAAGGGATGGACGACTCCGGCGAAGGCTACAGCAGGAGGTGCACAGGAACTGGCCAAGAACTACATAAATCAGGGACAGTTCACAACTTACTATCAGAGATTCAACGTAAGGAACGGTGCGTCGAAGGCAGGTACTCATCAGTACATGACAAATATCATGGCGCCATACAGCGAAGCTCTTTCAACATACGATTCATATACGAAGTATGGCATACTCAATCAGCCTTTGGTATTTGAGATACCGATATATGAAGGAATGCCGGCTTCAACAAAATTACCGTAAAAAAAGATCTCCGAAAGGAGACCTTTTATAATGCTGATGCTGCGCCCTGGCGCGTGTCACGTGTTTTGAGTTCGCTGTTTATCATGTTGAGTATCGTACGCTTGCGGTAGCTCCATTCGGGGGATACTAGTATTTTGCGCGGCACATCCCCCGTTAATCTGTGTATCGTCACCTCAGCTGGAATGATCTCTAGACAGCGCACCACCAGGTCCACATACTCTTCAATCGAATCAAACGGCACATATTCCGGCATCGCCCTGTACAGAGGCGATGTTTTTACTATGTTCATAAGATGCAGCTTAATGCCGAATACGGGAAGGCTGCAGACTTTTCTGACAGACTCAAGCATCATATCCTGAGTCTCGCCCGGCAGACCGAGTATAAGGTGAGTGACTGCTCTGATGCCGCGTGAGATGAGCGCCTCTGCTGCATTTTCATAATCCTCATATGCGTAGCATGTGTTCATCGCTTTGAGAGTAGCGTTATGAGTGCTCTGAAGGCCAAGCTCGACCCACATGAAATGATTTTTATTTATCTCATCGAGCAGATCCAGAACGTCATCTCCCAGACAGTCAGGCCTGGTAGCTATGGCAATGCCGCTTATCCGCGGATCGTCAAGAGCCGCATAGTACCTTGCGCGAAGGATATCAACCGGAGCATATGTATTGGTAAAAGACTGGAAGTAGGCGATATAGCACGCATCGGGCCATTTTTCCGAGAGCCGGTCTATCTGCTCGCTGATCGATGCAGAATAGTCTATTGCAGAAGATGAAGCGTGAGATGCAAGTTCACCGGATCCACCTTCAGAGCAGAAAGCACATCCGCCGAATCCAACAGTTCCGTCACGGTTAGGGCATGTAAAACCGGCGTCGATACTCAGCTTTACAGTTTTGTGTCCGAACTCTGACTTAAGATAATCACCTATGGAATTATATCTTTCACCGCCCTGCATGTATCACGCGACCTCCTTTTGTGATACAATATTATGAATTGTTGCGTACATCTATGAACGCAGAAAGTGGAAAGGGAAGAGCATTGGAAAAAACTTCGGGCTGCATACCGCAGATCAACTGCGAAGAACTGAATCTCGTATCCGGAGAACTCTCCGGAGTGGCGCTCATGCCTAAAAAGCCTTCAGTCCTTATGCATGCCTGCTGCGGACCATGCTCAACATCATGCGTGGAGAGGACCGCCCCTGACTATGCTCTGACCCTGTACTATTATAATCCAAACATAACTGACAGAGAAGAGTACTATCTGAGGCGCGACACACTGCTTCATTTTCTTGATGCATTCAATGAAGAGCATAAGGATATGTATACAGTGGGCTATATCGAAGGCGCGTATGAACCCGACAGGTTCATTATAAAGGCTTCGCCGCTGGCAGATGAGCCCGAGGGCGGAAGACGATGCGACCTTTGCTTCGCTCTGAGACTGACCGAGACTGCCAGGATGGCAAAGGAACTCGGCATGGAGTACTTCACAACTACCATGTCGGTAAGCCCGCACAAAAATTATGACAAGATCAAAGCTCTCGGACTTGCACTCGAGGAAGAAACCGGAGTCAAATTTCTCGATATAGATTTCAAGAAGAAAAACGGGTTCGGCCGCAGTGTAGAGCTTTCGAAGAAATACGGGCTGTACAGACAGAACTTCTGCGGATGTGATTTCGCAAGATATGCAGCCAAATAACCAAAAGGGACTTAAGATAAAAGGAGAAAAAACAATGAGCAAACTATTCATTCCAAAAGACTACAAGCCACTGCTCGATCCGACGGAAACACAGAGAGCCATCAAAAGAATTAAAGATCACTTCCAGAGAGAACTCGCACACGGGCTCAATCTCGGAAGAGTGTCGGCTCCTCTGTTTGTTATCCCTCAGACAGGACTCAACGATAATCTGAACGGTTATGAAAGAAGAGTTGAGTTCACCATCAAGGATATGAACGAGCAGCAGGTTGAGGTTGTCCAGTCACTTGCGAAGTGGAAGAGAATGGCGCTCGGGAGATACGGAGTAGAGCCGGGACGCGGGCTTTATACCGACATGAATGCTATCAGGCGTGATGAGGAGCTCGACAATATCCATTCGATCTATGTTGACCAGTGGGACTGGGAAAAGGTCATAACCGCCGACCAGAGAAACGATGAGTTCCTCGAGCATACTGTAAGAGTCATTTACTGGTGCCTGAAAGACCTTGCTGATTACGTAAATGATCATTATCCGGAGATAGGTATCGACCTTCCTGACAAGATCAAATTTATTGATTCGCAGGAGCTCGAGAACTGGTATCCTGATAAAACCTCAAAGGAAAGAGAGCGCTTAGCTGCTGAAGAGTTCGGTGCTATATTCGTAAAGCGCATAGGCTGCAAACTCAATTCAGGCAAGCCTCATGACGGAAGAGCTCCTGATTATGATGACTGGGAACTCAACGGAGACATTATCCTCTGGAACCCGGTTCTTGAAGACGCTTTCGAGATCAGTTCCATGGGAATCCGTGTCGATGCCGAATCCATGGTACGTCAGCTTGAGCTGGACGGCAAGGAAGACAGAAAACAGCTGAAATTCCATCAGGATATTATCAACAACAGGCTTCCGCTTACTGTCGGAGGAGGTATCGGCCAGAGCAGACTCTGCATGTATTTCCTGAAGAAGGCACACATAGGAGAGGTTCAGGTATCTGTATGGCCTGAAGACATGTATGAGGAATGCGCTGCAAATAACATATTCCTTCTGTAACCATCTGTGAGACCTTTTAAATGCAGTATATCGACGTAGTCATTGATAATAAAAGCGTGAATACGGACAGCTTCTATACCTATAAGGCACCGGATGAGGTCACAGTAGGCACCAAGCTGACAGTGCCTTTCTCGAGGAGGAGCAAAAGCGTCGATGCATACTGTGTTGATACAGATGTTGAATGCGCCCTGGATGATTCAAAAGTGAAGGAGATCGATACCTATGATCCCGCACGCTCTCTCAACTCAGAGATGGTGCAGACGGCCATGTGGATGCGCAGACGCTACGGGGTCAAATACATAGACGGTCTCAAGATGTTCGCGGTTGAAGGCAAGCGTGAGAAAGCACTCAAAGCCGGCACAGGCATCATGGCCTCTGATCCGGACTATAAGCTTACAGATGAGCAGGCAGAAGCAGTATCAAAGATATGTGCTTCAATTGAAAAGCATGAATCAAAGACTTATCTGATAAAAGGCGTGACCAACAGCGGAAAGACTGAAGTATATATTCAGGCAGCCGCAAAAGCGCTGGATACAGGAAGGACTGCAATAATACTGCTGCCCGAGATAGCATTGGCATCGCAGGTTGCTCAGCGCTTCAGGGAACGCTTCGGAAGCGATAAAATAGCTACGCTTCACAGCAGACTGAAGAAATCCGAGCGGCTTTCTGAGTGGCTGAGGATAAGGAAGGGCGAAGCAAGGATCGTCATAGGTGCCCGCACATCAGTCTTTGCGCCTCTTGACAATATAGGTGTTATTGTCATTGATGAGGAGCACGAAAGCACGTATAAATCAGACCATAATCCAAAGTATGAGACTGTGGATGTTGCCTTTAAAAGAGCATCTCTGTCAAAAGCCGTGCTGGTGCTTGGTAGCGCAACTCCGGGTGTGACATCGTATTTCAGAGCAAAGTCCGGCATCTATGAGCTCATTGAGATGAAGGAACGCATCGGCGAAAGCGTGATGCCGAAACTTGAGATCATAGATATGCGAAAAGAAGCTGCCGCAGGGAATACAAGTGTTATTTCCAGGGAACTCGCCCGCAGAATAGACGGTGCTCTTTCACGAAAGGAACAGGTGATATTGTTCCTTAACCGCAGAGGATTCTCTACACGCATACTCTGCCCGGACTGCGGCTTCGTAATGAGCTGTCCGGACTGCGGTATATCGCTCACATATCATAAATCTGTCAACGCTGCGGTCTGTCACTACTGCGGACGCAAATTCCCGGTACCCGAAAAGTGCCCTGACTGCGGAAGCAGGTTTATAAGATATGCTGGCGCCGGCACCGAAAAGGTTGAAGAAGAAGTAAAACGCATCTGGTCTGAAGCGGGAGTCGACAGGTTCGATATAGATACAGCATCAGCTGCTGATGATCCGGTCAAGGTTATAAATGACTTCCAGAAGGGACGTACCGACATACTTGTAGGCACTCAGTTGCTTGCAAAGGGCCTGGATTTCAGGAATGTGGGTCTTGTCGGAATAATAAACGCTGATGTCAGCCTCAACATCCCTGACTACAGGTCAACGGAACGCACTTACCAGCTGATCACGCAGGTAGCAGGGCGTGCCGGAAGGACCGGAGGCGAAAGCAGCGTGCTCATACAGACTTATGAGCCGGAAAGCGAAGTGATTCGCGAAGCAGCTGCGGGAGACTATGAAAGTTTTTACGAATCAGAGCTCCTTCACAGAAGTATTATGAATTATCCGCCGTACTCTGATATAATCTCCGTCGGACTTGTTGCGGAAGATGATGATACTGCGATGGCTTACGCAAATGCTTTCAGAAGCAGGCTCACCGGGCTGAAATCAGCTCCTGAAGGAGCAACAGTGATGATGCCGAGACTCGACGAAAGACGCAGCGACGGAAGGTCGAGAGCGGTATTCATGATCAAGGCTCCGCAGGGAAGCAGGGCGGGATATGTCAGCGAATATATGGCATTCCGCGACCGCATGATTGAAAACAGGGCTCCGGCTTTCATAGAAATAGACATAAATCCTTACGGATCAATATAAATCACAGGAAAGAAGAAACTATGGCACTAAGAAATATCACTACTAAAGGCGACGAGATACTCGCTAAAAAATGCAAACCGGTAAAAGAGATAACTCCGCGTATCGCTGAAGCATGTGCAGACATGGTAGAGACCATGATCGCAGCCGACGGAGTGGGCATTGCTGCTCCTCAGGTAGGTATCATGAAGAGATTCTTTATTGCTATGCCTCATGTGGACGCCGAAGATGAGGAGACAAGAGACAGAATCTATGTGATGATCAACCCTGAGATCACTTACAGAGAGGGAACTCAGGAATCGAGCGAAGGATGTCTGTCGGTACCGGGATACATGGGCCTCGTGGACAGACCTTATAAGATAAAGATAAAAGGTACTGATCTTCAGGGTGTAGAGCATGAATACGAATTCGAGGGATTCGAGGCGACCGTATTCTGCCATGAATACGATCATCTTGACGGAATACTGTATTCAGATATCGCTAAGGATATGATGACGGTAGAGGAGTATTCTGAGATCCTCCACGAGCTGCAGGAGCAGCATGCGGAGGACGATGAAGATTCAGATACAGACAACTCCGAGATCTGGGAAATGAAAAAGGAAAGAAGCAACCAATAGATGAGAATAGTTTTCATGGGAACGCCCGCATTCGCGGCCCGTTCACTTCAGAAATTAATAGATGAGGGTTACGATATACCACTTGTAGTAACGCAGCCTGACAGAAAGGGCAACCGAAACAGGATGGTGCTGTCCGATGTCAGGAAAATGGCGCTTGAACACGGTATAGAGACTGCACAGCCGGTCAGGATAAAGAAGGATCCTGAACTGATCGAACGCCTGAAGGAGATCGCTCCTGATATGATAGTCGTAGCGGCATTCGGACAGATACTGCCGAAGTCGGTCCTGGATATTCCAAGGCTGGGCTGCATAAACGTACATGGCTCACTCCTTCCGAAACTCAGGGGAGCTTCGCCGATGCAGGCTGCAGTCCTGCAAGGCATGGACGAGTCAGGTGTTACAATAATGCGCATGGCCGAAGGCCTCGATACCGGGGACATGATAAGCAAACGTGCCTGCGACATAAAGGGCAGGGATTTTACGGAAGTTTCCGAGATCCTTGCGGAAGCGGGGGCTGACCTCCTGGCAGAGACGATCCGTGAGATAGCGGACGGAACTGCCGTATACGAGGTGCAGAATGATAATGAGGCTACATATGCCGGCATGATCTCCAAGACCGACGGTTATACAGACTTTAATGAGCCGGCTGTGAACATCGAGAGAAAGATAAGGGCGTTCATTGAGTGGCCGACATGCTACAGTTATCTTGACGGACAGCAGGTCAAGTTCTACAGGGCCGAAGTTATCGATGAGGAACCCGACGGTGAGCCGGGAACGGTAAGCTGTACAGATAAGAAAAGTTATTTCATAAATTGCGGGAGCGGCAAGCTGAGAGTTCTCGAGCAGCAGCTCCAGGGCAAAAAGCGTATGAGCGCCGGAGATTTCATGAGAGGGCACAAGCTCTCGACCGGAGACAGGTTCGGCGCAGAGGAGGGTAAATAATGTATTACTATTATGACTATTCATGGTTTGTCCTTCTGCCGGCGATCCTTTTGACAATGATCACACAGGCAAGGATCAACAGCGCGTACAGGACATATTCACAGGTACCTGTCAGCACCGGCGTAACAGGTGCCGAGGCCGCAAGAGCCATGATGGATGCCAACGGCCTTTCAGGAGTTGCAATTAACGTGCTGAACGGCGGTAACTCTCTGACGAATTACTATGATCCTAGAACAAAGAGTCTCAATCTTTCCAGGGAAGTGTATGCGTCGAGGTCTGTGTCAGCAGTATGTATTGCCTGCCATGAAGTAGGGCATGCGATTCAGGATGCAACACATTACGCACCGCTCGCACTGAGGAACGGCATAGTACCGGTAGTCAATCTTACCCAGATGGTGTCCTGGCCGCTGATCTTCTTCGGACTTGTAATGTCCGCAGCATCGCCATACGGAAGCCTTATGTTCCTTATCGGAGTTATATGCTTCCTCTTTGTAATCTTCTTCCATCTGATCACTCTGCCGGTAGAATTCAACGCTTCGAACCGCGCACTGGCTAACCTCAGAGAGCTCAGGCTCGTTAATGAAGACGACTACGTCGGATCCAGAACTGTCCTCAAAGCCGCAGCGATGACTTATGTAGCTGCGCTTGCAACAGCAATCGCCAGCCTTCTCAGAGTATTCGTGATCGCAGGCAGGAGGAGATAAGGCCGGATGAATAAGGACTGGCTTGCGGTATTTGAAGCGCTAAAGGCAGTATATACTGACGGAGCATATTCCAACATTTCAATCAACGAAGCTGTTTCGCGCCATAAAGGGCTGCGGGAGAGCTTCGTTCGCTCGTTTGCAAAGGGCGTATTGAGAAGCAGCATAAGGCTTGATCATGTGATAGATTCTCTGGCAGGCAAAGGTATACGAAGCATAAAGCAACGGCCTCTCATAATTCTGAGAATGGGCATATATGCCATTGATGAGCTCGATAGCGTGCCTGATCACGCTGCCGTGAACGAGGCGGTCGAACTTGCAAAGACGGTGGCAAAGGGAAGTGACCGCTTTGTAAACGCCGTGCTCAGGAATTACCTCAGACGCAGAGATGAGTTTGCTCCGGACAAGCTGGAGCCTCATATCAGGTATTCAATGAGAAAAGACATATTTTTGCTTCTGAGCGAGCAATACGGCGATGAAGCAATACGTATAGCGGAAGCCCTGAATGAGCCGTCAGAGATCTATTTAAGGGCAAATACGCTAAAGGCAGACAGGGATGAGGTAATATCAAAGCTTGCTGAGCATGGCATAGAAGGCAGCATAGTGGAAGAAAACAGCGAAGCCATACATGCGAAAGGAAGCGGCATCGTAAGCTGTGACCTTTATAAACAGGGCTTTTATACGATACAGAGCCTGTCTTCGATGATAGCGGTCAAAGCCCTGTCTCCTGAACCGGGCAGCAGAGTACTCGATCTCTGTGCCGCGCCTGGCGGAAAGACAGGATACATGGCTGAGCTGATGGGAAACGAGGGCAGCATCACAGCCTGTGACATTCATCCGCACAGGCTGATGCTCACGCAGGCTGCAATGAAGAGACTAGGCGTGAGCATTTGCGCTCCGGAAGAGCGCGATGCTGCTGTATATGACGAATCGCTCGCAGATTCTTTCGATTATGTTCTTGCTGATGTTCCGTGTTCCGGACTTGGTGTTACAGCAAGTAAACCTGAGCTGAAACTTACTGCCGATCCGTCTGAATACGACGGGCTTATAGACATACAGAAAAGAATTCTTACTAATGCGCTCCGCTATACAAAACCCGGCGGAATGCTTGAATATTCAACCTGCACGCTCAATAAAAACGAGAACGAAGCGGTTGTTAAACATGTATTAAGTAAAGAAGGCACTTCAGCTCGGATTGTTGAAATGGCCACTCTGATGCCATATAATGGCAAAGTAGGATTTTATTATTGTATTATAGGGAAAAATGCAATTTAACAGGATGGAGAACTGATTATCATGAAGATTGGTTACATGACAGACAGAGGCAGACGCAGGCCTACCAACGAAGATTCACTCAGAGCATGTGAAGATCTTAATTTCTTTATGCTCGCTGACGGAGTAGGAGGCAACAGATCGGGAGAGATCGCCAGCCAGTCAGCACTTGATGCTCTTGAGAAATTCGTTCGCCACAACCCGCCTGAATGGCTGGGATCACGCGATGAAGTATTCAGATATTTCAGAGCTGCTGTCAATTATGTAAATCAGTTCATTATAAAACTGTCCGGTGCAAAACCGCAGTACGCCGGTATGGCTACTACGCTGACATTTGCATATATAAGAGACGAAGAGATGTATGTCGCGAATGTAGGCGACAGCAGAGTTTACCTTGCTCATGGTGACATGATCCAGCAGATCACTGACGACCATACATATGTCAATGATCTTGTGAAGATGGGCGCTATAACCAGAGACGAAGCGCATCTCCACGCACGCAAGAATGTTATCACCAGGGCAATAGGAGCAAACGCTAACAACGAGCCTGACTGCTTCAGTGTTCCGGTCGAAAAAGGTGACCGCATACTTCTTTGCAGTGACGGACTTTATGATGAAGTCGATGACGACACTATTCTTTCGGTACTCAACAGATACAGAGATATGAAGGTCTGCGCAGAAGACCTGGTTTATATGGCTAACGAAAACGGCGGCAATGACAACATTTCCGTCATCTGCGTTGATTTGGAGGATTAAGCATGGCAAGCAGGATACTATCCGGACGATATGAGCTTCTGGAGAAGATCGGCGATGGCGGTATGGCTGTCGTATATAAGGGTAAGGATAAGCTCCTTAACCGCTATATTGCTGTCAAGATCTTAAGACCGGAATTTACAAAAGACGCGACGTTCGTTGAGAACTTTAAAAGAGAATCGCAGGCTGCTGCGGGTCTTTCTCATCCGAACATCGTGGGAGTTTATGATGTAGGCCGCGAAGGAAACATCAATTACATAGTTATGGAGCTCATTGAGGGTGACACTCTCAATAAGATCATTGAGAAAGAAGCACCTATGGATTACCGCAAGGTGATCGACATATCAAAGCAGGTAGCTTCGGCTCTCAGGATAGCTCACAAAAACAAGATCATTCACAGAGACGTTAAGCCTCACAACATCATGGTAACCAACGACGGAGTCGTAAAACTCGCTGACTTCGGTATCGCAAGGGCAGTCAATGACGCGACTCTTTCGACCGGAAGCAAGATCGTCGGTTCGGTACATTACTTCTCGCCTGAGCAGGCAAGAGGCAATTACGTTGATGAGAGATCCGATATCTATTCACTCGGTATCGTCATGTACGAGATGCTCACAGGCAAAGTCCCGTTCGATGGTGATAACCCTGTTACGGTAGCGCTCAAGCACATTAATGAGGAAATCGTTCCTCCAAGGGAACTTGAGCCTAGCATACCGCCTGCGCTGGAACGCATTGTAATGAAGGCTACCAGCAAGTTCCAGACAAACAGGTATGCAAATGCCGACGAGCTTATCCAGGACCTTGACAATGTTTCCTTTGTAACTGCTATTGCTCCGGATTCAATATTTGAATCAACTACGGTCGTAGAAAAACGCAATAAGCGCAAACAGGATCTTGAAAAAGACATAGAAGAGGTCGTAGAGGCAAGGGAACGCGACAGAAAGAGAAAGCGCAGAAAAACAATAGCGATCATCACTATTGTCGCGATCCTGCTGGGAGCCATGGGCGGCGGATACTATGCATGGAAGATGGGAGCCTTTTCATCCACTAAGGCTGCACCTGACCTGCTCGATAAAACAGTCGAAGAGGCGACTGAACTTGCCGAATCCCAGGGATTCAAGGTCAAGAGGGGCAATGACATATATTCTTCAGAGTATGCAGAAGGCAGGATCTGCATGCAGGATCCTGAACCTGGTGTAGAAATGCCTAAGGAAGGAACCATCACGGTCAATGTTTCCAAAGGCAACAAGGAAGGCCTGGTCCCGAGTGTTCTCGGCATGCAGCAGGGAGATGTCGATGCATATCTTAAGGCATACGGATATGCGCTTGGAAATGTAAAGACCATAACTTCACCTGAAAAAGAAGGAATGGTTCTTGAGCAGACCCCTGTAGCAGGTTCCACTCTTGATAAGGAAAGCACTGTAGACATAGTTGTTTCTGACGGAAAAGGAACCGAAAAGGGAATCGTTCCTTCAGTAACAAGAATGTCACTTGATGATGCAAAGAAGGCAATCAAGGCTGCAGGCTTCAAAGTAGGAAATATAACATATGACTGGGATTCGTCCATTGGCAAGGGATATGTTATTTATCAGCAGTATCAGGCCAATTCACAGCTCGACAAAGGCACGGCTATCGATCTGCAGGTAAGTTCCGGTCCTGAGCCGGCTCCTGAACAGCCGGTTGTACCAGAAACCACTCCTGATGCAGGCACAGTACCTGATCCGGGCAATGTGACCGGCTAACGGAACGGATCGCGTATGACAGGAACCGTTGTCAAGGGCATAGGGGGATTCTACTTCGTTTATGACGGTAATTCTGTCGTCATGGGAAAAGCGCGTGGAAATCTCAAGAGAAACAAGGACATCATCTTCGTTGGGGATATTGTCGATTTTGACATAGACGAGAACGATAAAGACGGTGAATGCGTCATTCATCGCGTTATAGAAAGAAAGAACTGCTTAACACGACCGCCGGTATCCAATCTGGATATCCTTGTGGTCGTGTTTTCATTAGTGCAGCCGACGGTGAATTATCCGGTAGTAGACAAGCTGATCGCAGGATGCGAACTGGCAGGTATAGATCCGGTTATATGTATATCGAAGACTGACCTTGCAGAACCTGAGGCAGTGTCGGAAGCGATCTCGATATACTCCAGAATCTATCCATCGGTAAGCGTAAACGGCGTCACGGGAGAAGGCATTGAAGAGCTCCGCGAGATGATAAGCGGAAAAAAGGTAGCTCTGGCAGGCCCTTCGGGTGTCGGAAAATCAACCATAACAAATCTTCTTCATGCCGGTGAACCAGGTATTGCAGAAGCAGAAGAAGCTCTGCTGAAGGCTGCTACAGGGCGCATCAGCAGAAAGACCGGTCGAGGAAGACATACTACAAGGCACGTGGAGATCTTTCCGCTGTCAGACGGAACTATGCTGTACGATACACCGGGATTTACCTCGCTTGACATGCCGGGCATAGAACCTATAGCTGTCAGGGATCTGTTTCCTGAATTCCGGGGATTAGGCAGTATCTGCCGCTATTCGGACTGCATGCATATAAACGAGCCTGAATGCGCTGTAAAAGAAGCGCTTAAAGACGGAAAAATATCTGCATCCAGATATGAGTCATATATATCAATGACGGAGGAGGTAAGAAAATGGCAAAAATAGCACCTTCGATACTTGCGGCAGACTTCGCAAGACTGGGAGAGGACGTTAAAGACATCTGCGGCAGGGGAATCGATTACCTGCACATCGACGTGATGGACGGCTCTTTTGTTCCGAATATAAGTTTTGGAGCAGGGGTCATGAAGAGCCTCAACAATATTACTACGGTACCTTACGACGTTCATCTGATGATATGGGATCCGGACAGGTATATCGAGAATTTCATAACGCCGGTCACAGAGTTTATCACAGTGCACTACGAGGCATGTGATGATCTTGCCCATACGATCAGCCACATAAAGGAAGCGGGAGCAAAGGCAGGCGTATCGATCAAGCCGGGAACAGCTCCTGAGGCACTTGACGACTATCTTAAGGATATCGATCAGATCCTAGTGATGTCCGTGGAGCCGGGATTCGGAGGCCAGAAATTCATGGACAGCAGTCTTCCTAAAATAGCGTATTACAGGAAAAAACGCGAGGAACTTGGGCTCGACTATGTTATTTCTGTTGACGGAGGTGTCGGTTCAGCCAATGCATATCTCGTAAGAGATGCAGGTGTGGATCTTATTGTTGCCGGATCAGCTGTGTTCAAGGCTGCAGACAGGACCGCGGAGATAGCTGCTATAAAAGGCTAGCACGGGAAACTACAGTAAATGCATGAAAACCT
Organism: uncultured Eubacteriales bacterium; assembly: GCA_902801255.1. GTDB lineage: Bacteria > Bacillota > Clostridia > Peptostreptococcales > Anaerovoracaceae > Crickella. Next base: position 24,973 of record CADCHO010000021.1, read on the forward strand.
GCAGATTTTCCATTCCGAAATCTGTACAGTTTTGAGAATCAGTTATTTATAAAATCAGCGGCAGGAGATACCTGCCATGCTGAGAAGAAAACTAGCATTATATACTTTGCTTTACATTGCCGGTATCACTGCCGGCTTTTTTATGTTCGAAAAAACGCGTGCACTTGAAGCGTCGGGATTCACTGTCGCTGTTATTGCTGTGATCTTCTTCTCTGATCTGCCGGACACTGCTCACACTGTTTTTAAAAGAGACAGCCGGAACGGGATGGTGCATATCGATAAACATCCGGATATTGAAAAAGACGTAATGAAAACACAGAGAACCATACTCGCAATTATGTTTATGGCCGGTTTTTTGGCCTTCGCTTCCAGATCATTATCGTACGATGCTGCGTTGACATATCTGCACGATCAGGACCATGTAAAAGGAAAGGTAACGTCCGTTTCAGTTAAAGATGATAAGGTGCGGCTGATCATCAAAAACAGAGATGCAGGTCCGGCAAAGGTGCTTGTAACACTTGATGAGGATGCCGTGGAGCGGTCTGTGCAGCAGGACGGAGACGGAACAATTAATGACGGAGCAAACGTACTGACAGAAGCTTACGGGTACATTGGTGCAACGATAGAAGCGAGAGGGGAATTTGCAGAATTATCTTCCGCAGACAATCCGGGCTGCTTTGATTACAGCCTTTACATGAAAAGCAAGGGCGTTACGGTAAGATTCAAAGCGTATATCATAGAATCCTGCGATTCGAAGATATCTTTGAGTACACGGACGAAACGCTTTCTATACGATACGCGGGAGTCTTTTATCAGCAGATTTGACGGTGAAACGCAGGGATTCATACGCGGCGTTATTTTCGGCGACAAGTCTGAGATAGATGAGGACATACTCGAAGAATTCAATAACAACTCGACCGGGCACATTCTAGCAGTCAGCGGTCTGCACATAGGGTTTCTGTATGGCCTGCTCAGGTTTATGACTGCCCGCAGAAGAACTCTCCCGGTCTCGGCACTCATAATTGCGGTCATTTTACTTTACGGTGAGATGACGATGTGGAGTGCAGCTACTGTAAGGGCCTGCATCGTTATGACTATAAGTCTGTGCTCAGCGCATTTCAGAAGGTGTTCAGATCTGCTGACTTCAATAAGCCTTGCCGCATTCCTCATACTTTCTTATCAGCCGTATCAGCTGTTCAACTCAGGCTTTCAGCTTTCTTTTCTGGCATTATGCGGTATCGCATTCCTTTCCGCACCTATAGCTGCAGTTGCAGGAGAGACTGTTGCGGTAATGCTGGCAGTGCAGATAGGGACCATGCCTGTGATCGCATACTCGTACTGCAGTATCAATCCACTGTCGATTCTTATCAATGTCCCGGTGATACTCCTGGCATCAGTACTGGTTCCTGTCTGCATATTGATGCTTATGCTGGAGGCAGCGGCAGGCGGAGTTCCTGCTGCCGGCATAGATCTTGCCGAACTGATATCCTACGCAGTAATTAAAGTTAATCACATAATGAGCTTCGGAGGGAGTTTTTCTATAAAGACTGCTGGCCCGGGGGTTTTTGCTACCATTATGATTTATACTGCCGCTTTTGGGCTGACATCAGAATGGGCAAGAGTGATGCTGCTGAGAAAGCAGATGAGAAGCATACTGAAACAGGGGATACTGCTTCTGATGCCGTTAGTGATGCTTTTCTCATGCCTGTACGACACGATATCCGACGATGAGATCGTATTCATCGCTGTCGGACAGGGCGACAGCGTTCATATCAGGGCTGATGGGCATGATGTACTAATAGACGGCGGCGGTCAGACAGCCCCGAAAAATGACACGGAAGATAACACACATAAAACCGAAAAAGATGATAGTTATAACGTCGGGGAAAACATACTCTTGCCGTATCTGATGCATGGCGGCGCCGACGCTGTTGACATTGCTTTCGTAACACATCTGCATGCAGACCATTATAAAGGCATTGAAGAACTGTCAGAGGTCTTTCCCGTCGGCGCCATTGGCATTCCGGCAGATTACAAAGCATCATTTTCAGACACTATTAAAAAATCATACAACCGGAACAAATCAGGTTCCTTTAGCAGCAACGTATCAGATTACAGCAAAGAGAAACCGAAGCAAACAAACATGGCTGATGACCCTGCGGACATAATATTCATCTTTCCAAAGGAAAGAATCAACATCACAAAAGATGTGTATATTGAGCCGATATGGCCTGCTGAAGTATCCCATAAACAACTTGCCGTTGACGACCCGAATGAACACAACACAGTCTATATGATTCACTATAAAGGCATGAAAGTCATGGTCACAGGCGATCTCCTCGAAGAGGACGAGAAGGAAATGGTCAAATACTATCAGGATACGGACACCCTTAAATGCGACATCCTAAAAGTCGCGCATCACGGCAGCAAAACCAGCTCCAGCGAAGAATTCTTAGATGCAGCAAAGCCACAAATCGCAGTGATTCAATGTGGCCGCAACAATTTCTACGGTCATCCGCACAAACAGACACTTGAGCGCCTTGAGGAACGAGGAATCAAGGTATTACGGACCGATATCTCAGGAGCAGTCGGCATAGATATCCACGGCAGCCGGCTTTCTGCAGACTTGTTCAAATAATGCATCCAACGGGTTGAAGATTTATCAAGATTTGTATGTATTTTCAAGATTTGCATAGCTAATTATTTGTGTTTAGAGATAAATCTTGAATAAATCAGCCTTGTTCATTGAATATTTCAAGGTTTTTTGAAATATGTCTTGAAAAATAAGCAATAAATTAGAATCTTTACAAGATTTGGAGGTGAAAATGGCAGTAAATGACAAGAATATAAATGAAATCTTGAATATATACGAAAATTTACTAAACGAATTCAAGATTGAACTCAAAGATTGTCCTGATGGAAGCCTTATGCATCAAATGAAAGGTAAACATTTGCAGTTTCTTCATTACGTTGATGAAAATGGCAAGAAAACCCGGAAGGGAATCAATAAAAAACCAGATTTAATCAAGGCTCTCGCAAGGAAGGAATTCAACACAAAGGCATCAGAGATCCTGACACATAATATTGCAGTGCTCAAAAAGGCAATAGCCGGGCAAATACTGTTTGATCCGGAGCAGATAATACAATCAATGACAAAGGCGTATGCTTTAGTGCCGGAGGAGTATTTCTTTGACCGCAACAGGTTCATTATAACTGCGGGGCTTGATGATGATTTGCTAACTAGAATAAAACGACATGAAGAGTGGTGGAGCAAGCCATACAAGGAGTATTGGGGCCATCCGGAAAATAAGACAAAGCTGACCTCACGCGGCCAGAAGGTCAGATCAATATCCGAACTACTTATAGCTGAAGCATTGTACAAATATTCGATACCTTTTCATTATGAAGAAGAACTTGAAGTTGAAGGAAAAACTTTTGCTCCTGATTTTACTTTTGAAGGGTGGGATTACAGGAAGTTTTATCTGGATTATTTCGGGATGATGGATCAACCGAAGTATGCCAAAAGAAACTTTATTAAGCTTGACGACTATTATGATATAGGTTTGATACCGGGAGATAATCTGATAGTTGCATTTGACAGTAAAGGAATTATGAATGCAGGAGTTATTGAAGATATTATAAAGAATGAAATAATACCAAGGCTGTGAAAAATAGCGCAGGCGTAAGATTTGTATCCGCAGGGCTTATGAAAGGGAAGATAAGTCGAAAAGGGTATGTTATAATGTTTGCATTGATTGAAACGGCTTCGCCGCAATGAAGCAAACATTGACCTGCGGAGGCGAGCTCCTCCGGTAAAATGTTGCATTGATTGAAACGGCTTTGCCGCAATGAAGCAAACATTGACCTGCGGAGGCGAGCTCCTCCGCCAAGACTACCACAGTGGCATATAAAGACTTTGTTAATGACAAAAAGAAGGGAATACTGAAAGATGTTCTGCTTTTCTACGGAGCGGAAGATTTTCTGATGAACTGGGCTGTTGACAGCATAGTGAACGACTATGTGGATGAGGCTGCCAGAGATATCGATCTGATCCATCTTGAGGGAGAACAGGTAACAGCCGCCGACATTATGGCGCAGGCTAGGGCGTACTCGATGTTCTCGGAGAGAAGGGTCATTGTTGTGCGAAACTATCTGCCGCTATTCAGAAAAGCTGCGGATGCCAATGCCGATGAACTTCTGAGCTTTGTTTCCCGGCCGCTGGATTCCGCGATAGTCATTTTTGTAGTAGAAAGCAGGTTCTCATCCGATATCACATCTTACGGAAAGAAGCTTGCTAAAGCGTGCGGTTCATATGAATTTGCACGTCTTGAACGAGCAGATCTCAAAGCGTTCATTACCAAGCGCGTCCATAACGCGGGCAAAATGATAGCCAGGCGGGAGATTGATCACATGATAGATGTGACGGGCTACTACAACAAGGGAAGTCAGTACGATCTGGCACAGCTCGAGAAGGACACCGATAAAATAGTCAGAGCCTGCAGCGGCGATACCGTCAATGCGCAGCTTATTGAGGAAATACTGATAGGTGACAGCGACAGATTTGTTTTCAGCCTGGTGGATGCACTGGTTGCAGGAGACAGGGGAAAAGCGCTTGCGATCGCAGAGGCCATCATAAGGGATGAAGACGGCTCGATGGCCGTTCTGGCACTTCTGACAAAACAGTTCGAGATCATGTACGATGCCATCGAGCTTAATGAAAAAGGATACAGTATTTCTCAGATGGCAAAAAAGACCGGCATAAATGAATTCCGATTCAAAAGAGCGTTCAATGCTGCCGGAAGATACAGCAAAAGGCGCATCGGAAAGATACTTACCGAGCTGTATAACACAGACAGAGACATAAAAAGCGGCAACATCGATAAGGATGTTGCCCTGGAGTTGATAGCTATATCGGCCTGCCCGTGACGGCAGGCCTGTTTTTATCGGCGGGAAAACCTCGCTGATTTTTAATTCTTAGTTGAAGCTATGAGTTCGCGTGCGGCTTCAAGGGCATTTTCGCTCTCTGATGATCCGCTGAAAAGAGCCGCTATCATACGCACCTTTGATTCCTCATCAAGATGATCGATGTTGGTATATGACTTGGCGTTATCTATAGATTTGCTGATCAGATAGTTATCATCACCATAAGCTGCGATCTGCGGGAGGTGAGTGACAGAGATGATCTGTCTGTGACCGGCTATTTCGGCGAGTTTTCTGCCGACTACAAGAGCGGTGTGTCCGCTGATACCGGTGTCGATCTCATCAAATATCATAGTTTCAACGCGATCCGTTTCGCCGATTATATGCTTGAAAGCCAGCATGATCCTGGAGATCTCACCTCCGGAAGCGATCTTTGTAAGCGGCATCAGAGGATCGCCCGGATTTGTTGAGATCAGGAACTCCACTCTGTCAAACCCGAGTGGGCCTATCTCATCAAGCCTGCTTATATCGATCCTGAATTCGGAGTTTGCGAATTCCAGATCTCCGAGCTCCTTTATAATTGCTGATTCAAGTCTTGATGCGATTATGTGCCTGAGTTCACTTACATGCTCTGCCTGTGACTCAAGAACAGCGTATTTTTTATGAGTTGTTTCAGCGAGCCGCTTTTTTTCGCTGTCAAAATTCTGTATCATCTCGAGCCTGCTTTGCAGTTCATCCCTGAATTCAAGGATCTCTTCGACTGATCTGCGGTACTTGCGTTTCGCATCCTCTATCACAGCAAGACGGCCTGAGACCTCGTCCATATCCTGTTCGGAGAAGTTTAGAGAGGAGATAAGGTCACGCAAGCCGGAAGCGATATCTTCAAGTGAATAATAAGCATCATATGCCTGCGAGGCCATCACGGAGATCTTGTCGCTGTAATTTCCTATGTCACTCAGATCGGAAGCCACGCGGCTCAGATCATCAAGAAGGGAAGGCCCGCCATCGTAGCCAGTACCCTGAAGCAGGTCATATGAAGATCGTACACTCTGGAAAATCCTTGAGCTGTTCTTCATCATTGCAAGACGATCCTGAAGCTCTTCGTCCTCACCGGCATAAAGACCGAGATCCTGTATAAACTTGTATTCGAATCTATAGTAGTCCTGCTGTCTGGCAGCATCTGCTTCTGCTTTAAGAAGATCCTCATATTCCTTCTGAGCTGCCTTATACTCGTCATAACAGAGCCGCAGTTTTTCAAGTTCCGGTGCAATAACTTCGCTGTGGAAGCTGTCAGTTATGCGGATATGATTCTCAGGATCCAGGATCTGCTGGTTGTCGTATTGCCCGTGTATGTCTATCCAGTCGCTGCAGAAACTTCTTATCTGACCGAGTGTCACCATCTCACCGTTCAGCTTGGAGACGGATTTGCCGCCGGCAAGTATCTCACGTGAAATGATCACATCTTCTCCATTTCTGGAGCCTGCGATCTGGATAAATGCTCTGTCAGAACCTGTGCGGACCATCGTTGTATCAGCTCTATCTCCGAGCACGGTGCTTACAGCTGTTATAAGCACGGACTTACCTGCACCTGTTTCACCGGTGATCACGTTAAAGCCTTCACCCAGATCAAAAGACAGGTGCTCGATGGTCGCGAAATTGTTTATCTCTATACGGTCTATCATTGGGTACTAATCGTTGGAGTTAAGGATCTTATCGAATTCAGCTGTGATATACGGAACGTTTTCTTCTTTATCCACGATGACAAGCATAGTATTATCACCGCAAACCGAGCCGACCATATGCTCGAGACTGAGTGTGTCGATTGCCTCTCCGGCAGCACCGGCACATCCCGGAAGTGTTTTGACCACTATCAGATTCTGCGCGCACGCATATGAAAGGGTGGTCTCTCTGAAGATCTTGACAAAGCGGTCTGAAATAGGCCGATTATCGTAATTGCCTGATGTGTATCTGTATCTCCCGTCTTTTCCCTGACCCTTTACAAGCTGAAGCTCACGGATATCCCTTGATACTGTGGCCTGAGTAACACTGTAACCTGCATCTCTGAGCAGGTTGAGGAGCTGATCCTGTGTTTCAACTTCATTAGTCTTGATTATCTCTAATATTTTGTTCTGCCTTGAAAGTCTCATGTCTGCCTCCGTTCATTGCAAACCATTACCTGCATAGTATAGCATAAAAATACGCTTCAATGAATAAATAAAGAAAAAAGTGAATAAAAAGCCGAATAACGGTCTTTTTATGCCGAATAATAATGGATTACCGTTTTTTACGATTTAAAAGGATACACGGAAGGGCTCATTACAAAAAAGAACAAAAAACGAACATAGACAATATATACTAAAAATGGTAAAATCCAATGCATGAGGATACTTGGAATCGACCCGGGCTATGCCATAATGGGTTATGGGATAGTAGACTACAAAGGCAGTAAATTCACGCCTGTCGCATATGGCTCTATTACTACCGAAGCACACACTCCCAACGAGGAGCGACTGATGGTTTTATACGATGAACTCAGTCGCATCATAGAGGAGTTCAGGCCCGAGGAAGCATCTGTAGAAGAGCTCTTCTACAATACAAATGCTACTACGGCTATCATGGTAGGCGAAGCCAGAGGCATGGCGCTTCTTGCGTGCGCTAAATCCGGAATAAAGATCTCGGAATATACACCGCTTCAGATCAAATCATCTTTAACAGGTTATGGCAGAGCTGATAAAAAGCAGGTCCAGACCATGGTAAAAATGATCCTGAACCTTAACGAGGTCCCTAAGCCCGACGATACAGCGGACGCTCTTGCTGCAGCTATCTGCCACGCACATCATGCGGGCGGAAGACTGGCGGCACTGCAGAAGCGCTGAGTTGTGATTTAAAAAAGGAAAACACGTATGATCAGATTTCTGAGAGGTCAATATCTATATTACGAATCGGGAGCCATGATAATAGAGACTTCCGGGGGCATAGGCTTCAGAGTCAATGTGTCCGATACCAGCAGTCTCCTTACAGCACGTGAAGGAGAGGAGGTCTGCGTATATACGTACATGCAGGTGAAGGAAGACGGCATGGCACTTTTCGGCTTTGCTGATTCTGATGCGCTTGCGCTTTTCGAACAGCTCATAACTGTCAAGGGAGTAGGTCCTAAAGCGGGACTTGCCATAATGTCGATTGGTACTCCAAACCAGATCAAGGCAGTTATTTCATCGGGTGATGCTGCATCCATCTCCATGGCTCAGGGGGTAGGCAAAAAGACCGCTGAAAGAGTTATTCTTGAGCTGAAAGACAAGGTGTCAGTGCTGCCGTTCGATGGAGCAGATATAAGCGGAGGGATCGCTCCTGCAGCTGCACCTGGAAGCGGGGAGAGAGGAGAAGCGGTCATCGCACTCACTACTCTCGGCTACAGCAAGAAAGAGGCGGAGACGGCGGTTGCATCAGTGCCTGATGAAGATCTCAGCGCAGAAGAATATATAAAGAAATCACTGAAATTCCTGCTGTAAAGCTTATAAATACACTTACATATTTCAAGGATAAAGTGGGATAAATGGACAACAGAGTAACACAGACAAAAGCAACACCCGGCGAGCTGGCAGGAGAGATGACACTCAGACCGCAGTATCTCAGCGAGTACTGCGGACAGACAGCAGCCAAAGACAATCTGTCGATATATATTGAGGCTGCCAAGATGAGAGGTGAGCCGCTCGATCACGTCCTCTTTTACGGACCTCCGGGGCTGGGCAAAACAACACTCGCAGGCATAATAGCCAATGAGATGGGCGTGGATATAAAGATAACCTCAGGTCCGGCCATAGGCAGAGCCGGCGACCTCGCGGCAATACTCACCAACCTGAACGATAATGACGTCCTTTTCATAGACGAGATCCACAGGCTCAACCGCTCGGTCGAAGAAGTGCTGTATTCCGCAATGGAAGATTACGTGCTCGATATAATAATCGGCAAGGGACCTGCCGCAAGATCACTCAGAATAGACATTGCTAAATTCACTCTGATAGGAGCGACTACCCGTGCCGGCAGTCTGTCAGGACCGCTGAGAGACAGATTCGGCATCGTAGAGAAGTTTGAGTTCTATACACCGGCTGAGATAAAAGAGATACTCAGAAGAACGGCAAACGTGCTGGATGCTTCGATAGATGAAGCTTCACTCGACGAGATAGCGAGGAGATCAAGAGGAACGCCGCGTATAGGCAACAGACTCATTAAACGCGTTAGGGACTTCTCCTCAGTCATATCTGACGGAAATATCGATATAAATATAACTCTGAAAGCTCTTGAAGCTCTGGGCGTGGACGAATTAGGGCTGGAGAAGCTGGACAGAGATATCCTTACTACTATAATCAAAGGATTTAACGGCGGACCTGTCGGCATTGAGACCATCGCTTCAGCAATAGGCGAGGAGAGGGTCACGATAGAAGACGCAAACGAACCTTATCTTATACAGGCAGGCCTGATCTACAGAACACAGAAGGGCAGAGTAGCATCACGCGCTGCATACGAACACATGGGGCTGATGGGGTTCTACAAAGAGCCTGAGACGGAGCAGCTCCGGATGGATATTGAATAATGAGACTTGACGATTTTGATTATTATCTTCCTGAGGAACTGATAGCCCAGTCTCCGCTCGAGCAGAGAGACGGATGCAGGCTGATGGTCCTCGACAGACGTGAAAAGACGGTTGAACACCGTCGTTTTTACGATATACTTGATTATGTAAACCCCGGAGACTGCCTTGTGCTGAATGACTCCAGAGTTATTCCTGCAAGGATGTATGGCCTTAAGAAGGGAACAGGTGCTCATATAGAACTCCTTCTTATCAAACGGATAGAAGGAGACAGATGGGAATGTCTGGTAAAACCGGGGAAAAGGCTTCATACGGGAGATACGGTGATACTTGCAGGTAAGACAGACACAGTTCCTGCCGGATCCGAGCATCCTGCGGAAGGATATACCCTCGTAAACGGTATAGAACAGCCTTTCCTGGCACATATACTTGACATACATGACAAGGACAATGGAACCAGACTGGTGGAGTTTGAGTATGACGGTATTTTCATGGAACGACTCGAGGAGATAGGTTCCATGCCCCTGCCGCCGTATATTACGAGAACAGCTACAGATGACGACAAAGAGATGTATCAGACGGTCTACAGCAGGATCGACGGATCAGTTGCAGCACCGACTGCCGGTCTGCATTTTACAAAGGAGCTGCTCGCAAAAGCTGAAGAAAAAGGCGTGCGTATAGCATATGTGACTCTGCATGTAGGCATAGGCACGTTCAGACCTGTAAAAGTCGACAACATTGAGGATCATAAGATGCACTTTGAGGAATGCTCCATTGACGAAGAGAATGCTGCGATCATCAATGATACCATCGAACAGGGCGGACGCATCATTTCTGTCGGAACAACTTCAACCAGAACACTCGAGAGCATGGCAGGAATGCCTTTTCAGCCGTTTTCAGGCATGAATCCGGCTAATAAGCCGTTCCGTGTGAAGGCCGGAGAAACCGCGACCGGGATATTTATCTATCCGGGATATGAATTCAAGATAGTTGATGCGCTTATTACAAACTTTCATTTGCCTAAGTCGACATTGCTGATGCTCATATCCGCGCTGTACGACAGAGAAGAAATACTCAAGGCATACAAAATCGCCGTAGATGAGAAATACAGATTCTTCAGCTACGGTGACGCGATGCTGATCAAATAGGAGAATACAATGGGCAATTCCGCACTTATTTTCGAACTGCTTCATAAAGACGAAAAAACAAAAGCCAGAAGGGGACGCATCACGACTCCTCACGGTGTTATAGAGACTCCTGTTTTCATGCCGGTTGGCACGCAGGCCACAGTAAAGGCAATGAAGCCTGAAGACGTAGAAAGAACCGGTGCGCAGATCATTCTGGGCAATACATACCACCTGTACCTGAGACCGGGAAGCGACATAATAAGGGAAGCCGGCGGACTCCATAAGTTCATGAACTGGGACAAGCCTATACTCACTGACAGCGGAGGATATCAGGTGTTCAGCCTGGGCCACATGCGCAAGATCACCGAAGAAGGCGTTAAGTTCCAGTCATATATTGACGGAAGCAGACACATGCTTACTCCTGAGAAGTCCATAGAGATCCAGACAGACCTTGGCTCTGACATAATGATGGCCTTCGACGAGTGTGCACCTCCGGACGCTGACTATGCATATATCGAGAGATCACAGGCAATGACAACACGCTGGCTCGAAAGATGTATCGCTGCTCACAAAAACACCGAAAAACAGGCGCTTTTCGGCATTATGCAGGGAGGGTTCTTCAAGGATCTCAGAGAAAAGAGTGCTGAGGCCATAGTTGACTTCGACCTTCCGGGCTATGCGATAGGCGGCATCTCAGTCGGGGAGACAAAGGAAGAGTATATAGGCGTGCTCGAATATGCACCTGATCTGCTGCCGGAGAATAAGCCGCGCTACGTAATGGGGATCGGGACTCCGGATTATATTTTCGAGGCTGTGGAGCATGGAGTAGACATGTTCGACTGCGTGGAGCCTACAAGGATAGCCCGTCATGGCATGGCGATGACAAGTCACGGACGCCTAAGCATAAAGAACGCAAAATTCGCAAGAGACTTCGGTCCTCTTGATCCTGAATGTGATTGCTACACCTGCAGAAATTACAGCAGGGCTTACCTGAGACACCTGTTCAGGGAAGGAGAGACTCTTTCGCATATGCTGCTATCCGAACACAATCTCAGGTTCCTTTCACATATGTGCGAAGATATAAGAGCTTCGATCGAAGAAGACAGATTTGCGGATTTCAAGGCGGAGTTTTATTCAAAATATTACGAAGGGAAGATCTGATCATGTTATCCATACGTGTCAGAAAAGAGTATCTGAACAAAGATGTGTGCATGATTGAAGCGCAGAAGATCATTTCTGAAGGAAAAGTCAGTAATATGAGCGAACTGCAGCTGGCGCGTGAGATCTATTTTCATGCGCTGGCATTTTTCTTCTGTGAAAAAACAGGATTGATGCCTTTTATAAAAAAGCATGCTGATCCGATAGATATACATGATGGCGGTGATTTTTTACTGATGAGACTCGTGTTCGCTTTTTTCTGGATGATAACCAAGAGAAAGAGATAGTGATGGATTTTAACAATACAGTAATTCTTAATACAGATAAGCTTTGTCCGGCTGCTGAACATTGCGGCGGATGTATTTATCAGGGTGTGGAATATGCTGAGCAGTACAGACAGAAAGATAAAGCAATCAGGCGTCTGCTCAGTAAACACGATATCGATGAGACTATATATCTTGGCATGGAGCCTGCGATCTGCACCGGCGGCTACAGAAATAAGATGGAGTATACTTTCGGCGACCTTGAGAAAGGCGGGGAACTTGAGCTGGGCATGCACTACAAGGGACGCTGGATGTCTATAATAACTACGGATGAATGTCAGCTCGTACCGGAATCTTTCAATCTGGTTCTCCGAGCTGTTCTCGAATTCTGCCGTTCAAAGGGGTACAGACCATACCATCGCAAGACTCATGAGGGTTTACTGCGAAATCTTGTAGTAAGATGCGGAGTCAGGACAGGAGAGCTGCTGGTAAACATAGTAACAGCAAGTGACGGCGAAGCAAACGGAGCCAATGCATTTTTTGATGAGGAAGGCTTCCGGGATGCTTTGCTCGGCCTTGATACCGCTGATATGAAGATCGTCGGCATAATGAGGACTTTCAATGACAGCCTTGCTGATGCGGTGATTGATGAGAGCCATAAAGTGCTGTGGGGTCGTGATTACTACAACGAGGAGATCCTGGGCCTGCAATTCAAGGTAAATGAGTTTGCATTCTTCCAGACCAACATCGATGCGGTAGAGAGGCTGTACAGCGATGTGCTCGAAGTCGTTCCTGATGTGAACGGAAAGACTGTCTACGATCTTTACTGCGGTACAGGCACGATATCGCAGCTCATGGCGTCAAAAGCCAGGGATGTATATGGAATTGACATCGTAGAAGACTCCATTGAAGCTGCACGTTCGAATACTGAACTCAACGGGATCTCAAATTGTCATTACATATGCGGAGATGTAAAAGAGAAGCTCGACGAGATCCCTGAAAAGCCGGATGTTATCGTTGTCGATCCTCCGCGTGTCGGGATCCACGATAAGGCTGTAGCCATGCTTTGCAGATACGGCATTGACGAGATCGTATACGTAAGCTGCAACCCGAAGACACTTTGCATAAATCTTGACAGCTTCCGTGCAAACGGATATGAAATCAGATCAATAAAGGCATATGATAACTTTCCTATGACCAAACACGCAGAGTGTATCTGTCTCTTATCAAAAACTGATAGCAGCAATACAGAAGGCAACTATGCTGCTTTCAAATGACGAAGGGCAGATGGCAACGGCCAGGATCACTGACGCGGTAAGCGGAGAGGTTAAGCTTTTGAGTTCAGGCGATAATAAGGACGCCCTGAAATACGCGGTATGAATGGGGCATGATCTATCCGGAGGAAGCCTGATTGAATAGTTTATGCTATAATTTATTTGCAGTCAGCCGTTACTTTTATGTGTAAGAATCAGGGGATGATACGATGAAATACTATCTTTATAATCCACTTGCCAATAACGGTATCAAATCTCATATACCGGAAGGATCACAGCTGATCGATGCTTCTAAGACTGATTATCAGGAATTCTTTGCAGGTCTCAAAGAAAATGATGAAGTTGTTCTGATCGGAGGAGACGGCACTATAAACTTCTTTATCAATCATATTGATCCTTCAGCGCTTAAAAACAATGTTTATCTTTATGGAAACGGTTCGGGCAACGATTTCCTTAATGATATAGGTGAGACACCCGGAAAGGAGATACTGCTCAATCCTTATCTGACAGATCTTCCTACAGCAACAGTAAACGGAAAAAAATATAAATACATCAATAATATGAGCTTCGGAATTGACGGGTACTGCTGCGAAGAAGCCGATAGAATAAAGGCAAAAAAACCTAAAAAAAAGATAAACTACACTGCAATAGCAATAAAAGGCCTGCTGTACGCGTTTAAGCCGCGTCATGCATGGATAGAGGTAGACGGTGAGAAATATGAATTTGATAATTGCTGGCTTGCTCCGGCGATGAATGGCAGGTACTGCGGCGGCGGTATGATGCTTGCCCCGGGGCAGGACAGAAATTCAGATTTACTGACAGTCATAGTGTACATGAGCAAGTCAAAGCTGAAATCACTCATGAAATTTCCGCTTATCTTTGAAGGCAAACACGTAGAGCTTACAGATATGGTAAAGGTTATCACCGGCAAGAAAATTCATGTAAGGTTTTCTGAGCCTTGTGCGGTACAGATAGACGGCGAGACTATCCTTAATGTGAGCGAATACTGGGCTGAAAAATAATAACGGGCAGAATATCAAACAAACATAAAAAACGGCTCTGAGACGAAATAACAGCGTCTCAGAGCCTGTTTGATTGTTCGATTCAGATGTGATTACTTCGAAGGATAACGTCCGACAAACTTGAGCGTTTCACATACAGCGTTAAGATCAGCAAGCATCTTCTTACCTTCGGCAGACTGGTCATCACCATCACACTCTGTGTAGAAATAGTATCCCCATTCCTCATAATTGAGAGGTCTTGTATGAAGGAAACGGATATTGAATCCATTGCTGCTGATGGCGTTGATAGCCTTTACGAGTGATCCCTGAACGTTCTTGACTGTAAAGATCATCATGAAGCGGGAACCTTCTTCGCAAGCAGATTCATTTTCTTTTCTTGAAAGAACAGCATAGCGGGCAACTTCATCGTTAGCTTCCCATTTGAATACTTTTACTATACTGAGATCGCCCTTATAAAACATATCCATAACGAAAGGTACCATTCCGCTTCTGCTGCGCTCAAACGGAAGTACGCAGGCGTCACAGTCTCCTGATACAACTGCCTCATAAGTCTTGTCATAGTTTGCGCAGTCAACGCGGACAGCATCCGGTGCGATGAAGCTTGCTGCCTTGTAATCTTCAGGATCCATGCCTGCACAATATGCGATACGATCTACTTTCAATAAATTAGTTTCCACGGTTATCACTCCTTTGTTTTGCTTATTTTTGTTGTTCCAAACCTCAATATATTCTTAAATTGAAGTTATTGCAAGCAATTATGCATTTTGATACATAAAAATCTAAAGAGCAGGGGGGATCAGTCAACTATTCTGCTCTCATTTTCTATCGGCTCGTTATCATCCAAGAGTCCGCGTTTGCGCATGATTCTTTTTTTCAGGCCCTTGAGCCATTTTTCAACAATTAATACAGCGACAGAACCGACTATTGCAGCCTCATAGAAGCCTGTGCCGATTGCAAGTCCGATACATGCAGATGTCCAAAGACCTGCTGCAGTAGTGAGGCCTTTAATATGACCTCTGTTGACCATGATAGTACCGGCACCCAGAAAACCAATGCCTGAAACGACCTGGGCTCCTATACGGGAAGCATCACCGCTGAAATGAGTCGCAGCAAATACACCCGTGCTCATGGCAATCATTGCACCCAGACATACAAGTATGTGTGTTCTGAGACCTGCTGCTGATCCGTGCGCATCTCTTTCAAAGCCTATAACGCCGGCACATATTATTGCCATAAGTGTACGTATTATCAGAGTCAGCAGATTTGGCTCAAGCAACCAGGGGAATTTGTCAACTATCATGACTGCTCCTCCTTTTCCTGTTTTGAGAGGTATTATACACCTATCTAATGTGTAAAGTAAAAGTCCCGGACGAATCCGGGACTTTATGAATCGATCACTAAATCAGGCTTAGCCCTGTGTGAGGCTGATAACGCTCTGAATCTGTCCCCAAACGATCAGGGCCATGAAGAGAGGTCCAAGCCACTTGATGCAGAAGTTGAAGAAGCCTTTTGACTTGAATGCCGAGCTTGACTCAACTTCGTCATCGATGTAGTGAGGAACGATGAGACCTGTCAGAGGCATCAGGATACCTTCAGCTACAGCATCCCATACATCGAGTACATCCGGAATTCCGAAGAGATGGAACCACTGCATTGTTGTTCTCTCACCAAGTCCGTCGAGAGTAGTCATCATGTTACCGATGAGCGCCCATGCTGCCATTATCATTGTAACTCCGAATCTGTTAGCGGACTTACCAGCCTTGATGCGGCTGTCGAGGATAGCGGAGATACCGCCTTCCATCATGCCGATCGAGGAGGAGAGGCAAGCGAAGAATACGAGGAGCCAGAACAGGAATGCGAAGATTGCTCCGCCCTTCATGTCGTTGAATACTGTAGGCATGGATACGAAGAGAAGTCCAGGGCCTGCACCGAAGTCGATACCGAATGCTGAGCAAGCAGGCATGATAGCAAGACCGGCGAGCAGAGCAGCACATGTATCACCAACAGCAACGATAACAGCATCCTTCTCGAGGTTCTCTTTCTTATCCAGATATGAACCGTAAGCGATCAGACATCCGGATGCAAGTGAGAGTGAGAAGAACATCTGTGAACCGGCGAGCTTCAGAGTTTCGAAGAAGTCTCCGACAGTAGACAGACCTTCGAAGTGAGGCTTGAACAGGAATGCGATACCTTCGCCGGCACCGTTGAGTGTGCAGGATCTGATCACGATGATAACGAGCATAATGAAGAGCGCAGGCATAGCGATCTTGCAGAATTTCTCAATACCACCGGATACTCCGCCGAGCACGATGATTACTGTAAGTGCAAGGAAGATCAGTACCCAGATAACAGATGATGTGTTAACGAGTGTTTCACCAAATGTAGCACCAGGATCGAACTGATTGCCTGCGAACATACCGAGCGACTTGAAGAAGTACTTCATTACATATCCGCCGAATGTGCAGTAGAAGGCAATCAGGAAGAAAGGTACTATTGTCTGAAGAACACCGTTGAATGTGAATCCAGGGTGAATCTCCTTGTAAGCTTCGATAGCAGCTTTCTGAGATTTACGTCCGATAGCGATCTCGGAAAGGATCAGTGGATATCCTACAACTACGAGAAGGATCATGTACAGGAGAAGGAAAGCGAATCCTCCGCCGAGACCCATCTTGTAAGGGAATCCCCAAAGGTTACCAAGACCAACTGCGGAACCGAGCGAGGCCATTAAGAATCCAAAATTGGATTCAAATTTGCCCTTGTTTTGTTGTTCCATAACAATACCTCCTTAAGAATAGAAAAGCATATCTGCTTAAATATACACAAAGAATTATACTCTGAAAAAAAGTGATGTCAATATGAAAGAGTCTTCACAAAATCTTCACAATTGAAAATTACGTTCAAATTCCAATACTTTCAACAGATTACGATAAACATTCTATAAAAAGAGGGCGGATGATCCGCCCTCTTAAGAAATCATTTTTTCAGTTATCCGTTTTATGACTATCCATTATATTTGAAGTCACCGTCACGCCAGCCTTTTTCATACTCATAATGCCATACTTCCTGAACATGGACTGTTCCGGCTTCGACCTTTCTGGTTCCGTATTCAGCAGGGTGATGGATATATTCTGTGTGGGAGCCGGTTTTCTCTTTTCTGTGTACTATTCGGGTTTTTATCTCCCCGGTTTCAGGATCTATATAAGTTTCTTCTTCATCCCACTCAGTATAATCATCAACCTGATATGGCTCATCCCATGCATCTCTTATGAGATATGATTCGTCCCTGTACACGATCTCATCATGCTCAGGTACGTCAATGACTTTCACTTTGTGACTTTCTCTTTCCCTCAGCCACTTCTCATATGCAGCTTTACGTTCTTTCTTTTTCTGCTCCTTGCTGCTCCAGGATGTAAGGCCTGTCTCAGTGCCTTTGGTAAAGTAATCTCCGCCTTTCTGTATAACATTTGCAGGCATTGGAGCATATGCTCCTGCTTTAGCGTTAGGAAGCTGGTTAATGATCTTGCCCCAGAGAGCAGCAGCCGGTGTAGACATGGATGACATTTCTACATTCTCGTCTGTACCGATCCAGATGGATGCTGCATAAGTAGGGGTGAAACCGTCAAACCAGATATCGTACTGATCATTTGTCGTTCCGGTCTTGCCGCCCGGTTCAACATCCGAAACGGACATATATTTATTGTAGCTTACGACGGACTTAAGGACTTCCTGCATTATCCAGGCGACACCTTCATTCATCGCTTCAGACTGCTCGGATTTGCCTTCAAGAAGTACTTCGCCGTTGCGGTCAAGAACTTTTGTATAGCAGACAGGTGTATTGAGCTTGCCTCCGGCAGGGAATGATGCGTATGCAAGAGCCATTTCGAGCGGCTCTACACCCTGAGTCATGGCGCCCAGACCCAGAGCTGCAGGATTGGCATCGTTTACAGGATTGCTTAGATCATCCTGGACTGTGGTAAGACCAAACTTTTTGAGCTGCTCGATAGAGTAATCATTTCCGACCTGAAGAACAAGCTTGACTGCGCATGTGTTAATGGATTTCTGTATCGCTGTCTTGAAGGTATTCTTGCCTGAGAACGAGTTGTTGAAGTTATTTGGCCAGTTCTTACCTTCGATCTTGGTCTTTTCGTCTTCTATCGATGAATGCATGGTTACATAATCACCCCAGCCCTTTGTACCTTGTTTATCAATATGGAAATCTGTAAAGTTCCATTTTTTGCCTTCAGCAGCAAGATCATAGCTCTTTTGAAGAGCAGCACCGTATACTGCGAGCGGTTTGATTGATGAACCCGGCTGGCGAGGATTGAGAGATCTGTTGAGAACCTTCTGTCCTCCGAACTGACGTCCGCCGACCATGGCTTTTACTTCACCGGTGCCTACACCGACAATAGTCATGGCAGCCTGCGGCTGTCTTTGTCTAGGGGAGAGAGTATATGCTTTCTGAGTTACGATAACATCTTCTCCGTTGATTACAAGAGCTCCCTGATAGTACTCATCTTCAAAGAAAGATTTATCTATGATGACATTTCCATTCCCGTCAGCTGATTTATATGCAGATGGTATATTGAGATATCCGCCGGCGATGGAGTAGAGGATGTCATCATCGTCGTAGAAGTAGTAATTCTTAAACTCAAGACTGTAATCCGTTGCTCCGTTAACTTCTGTCTCATATATATGCAGTTTGTGATTTGCCATGATGGTTATGCTGCCGTCACTTTCGACTCTGACATCGCCTTCAGCTCCGCTGAGAACGAAATTGCCATCCTCATCAAAGTAATTAGCATATTTGTACAAAGCAATCTGACCGTCATTGTTAAGCATATTACCGGCAGAATCGAGAGGCGCGCTGACGTAAGGGAAGTTGCTTCCATCCTGGAACTCGTTGGCAATGACCTCCATAGCAGTACTGTCTACAGTTGAATAGACCTGGAGGCCCTTTGTATAGACTGTACGCTCTGCATCCTCATATTCCATTTCATACTGTTCCATAAGATCGGCAATAATAGTATCGACCAGATACTCATGAAAGAATGAATAGATGCTGCTGCTGGATTTAAGATTAGGATTTATAAATTCATTTAATGTAAGGTTATAAGCACTGTCATATGAAGCTTTATCTATCAGATTCTGGCTAAGCATAAGATCAAGCGTGAGCTGACGTCTCGATCGTGAGATGTCGTTAGTGACTACGGTATCAGGTTCTGTAGCTACAACCTTGGAATCCACGACATCCTGAGCTTCACTGGCGAGTTTGAGGAGGGCATAGGTATCAGGCGACTGCGGCAGGGCAGCCAAAGAAGCACACTCAACAAGATCAAGATCTTTGACTTTCTTGGAGAAATACGTGCGGGCAGCCGCATTTACACCATAGCATCCGTGACCCAGATATATGGTGTTCAGATATGCCTCTATTATTTCTTCTTTACTTAGGGCGTGTTCAAGCCTGCTGGCGTAATACATCTCAAGAAGTTTACGCTTTATACTCCGGACACTTTTGGTATCCGCAAGATATACATTACGGGCGAGCTGCTGTGTAATTGTACTTGTTCCGCTTATCTGACCGCTTCCGGTCAAAGATGAAAGCACCGCTCCAACCATTCTGGTCCAGTTAAACCCGTGATGTTTCCAGAATGTCTTATCCTCGATAGCGACGAAAGAGTTGATAAGATCTGCCGGCATGTCTTCATATTTGATTACTTTACGGTTCTCGGTATAGAAGATGTTGTCTATCTGCTTTCCCTGATCATCGTATACAACCGAAGCAGTATCTATCTGCGAATATATATCTTTGTAGTCGTATCTAGGAGCAGTGGCTATAATGGACAGGGCAAATATAAGGGCGGCCATCACACAAAGAATGCCGACATCCACTATATCGCGGAACAGCTTGAAAAAACTGAATTTGTATTTTGTATTTTTTATGCGCTTTCCGTCTTTTTTGTAAACGGCTCCCTGTGTAGGATCATAGTCCTTGTTCTTCTTAAGGAAGAGGATACGGACAATATCTCCTTTTTTTAGAGGCCGTTTATTATGACTCTTCTTTTTTCCCTTGCCTTTATTATCTTTTCCTTTAACTGCAGCTTTAGTTTTAGCTTTAGCTTCAGCTTCTTTATTCTCAGAAGTATCAGTGTTTTCCTTATTTTCTGTACTTTCTGTACTTTCTATATTATCTAAAGTATCAGTATTCTCATTGTTTACTGTACTTTCTATAGTTTCTTTAGTATCCGTAATTTCATTAACTTCCTGTGCCTTATCACTTGGAATGGCTTTTTTCTCAATGACGGCAGTTTGTTTGCGGATCTCCGTTTTCTCCGGCTTTTCTACGGAATCGGAGCTGTTTTTTACGGAAGGAGTTGCTGTACCTGTTTTGCTGATGTTCTGAACTACTGTGTTTTCCGCAGGATCTACATTTTTCCATGTAAAAGTCTGAACCGCATTGACTTTTGCGGTTTTCTGCACGTAAGCATCTTCAGGACTGTTATCGTCAAGATATGAATCTATATCAGCGGACAATTCGTCAGCAGGACTTTCGAACTTTGACAGAAACTCATCTATTTCCCGTTCTGTATCAGTCCTTTTATCTCTGTCTGATCTCATCGTGCTCCTCCCCAATTAACCAATAACTTAATAATTTATATTATCATAATCTATTTAAAGATAGAAGTATTGCCTTTAGCCTTTATATAGCAAAGAATGGTGTTTGCTATACCAGACACGGATGATCCTTTTGTGCGTACATGTATGATATCTGCCTTGCCGTTTTTTTCCTGCAGGTAAGAACAAGGCGTAAAGAAATTATCTGTAGTCTCCTCAAGTATTGATTCGGAAACAGAACCGTCGTTGACCTTTTCGTATGTGTTTTTGAAGGTACGCGACAATTTATTTTTGTTGTTTATAAATGTATTTACTTTTCCCGTTTCAGTATATGAGCACTCATAGAGCTCCGCCGCAGCTTTGTTGTCATTCAGTATTCGTTCAGTAAATGAGTCGTCCACTCCCTGAATGATAACTGGTATTGTAATACGATCTTCATCCGGCTGAATGTTAGTGATGCAGTTTATTCCGTATACATCTCCGACTTCCTTTCCCTCAGGAATAGCATCACCCTCTGAGTATCTGTAAGCTCCGCTGCGGATGGTATACAGGATGCCGGTAAGCTTGTCGGTTGTATCTGCTGAATAAACCATTTCCGGCATATCTTCTTCATTTTCGATCTGCTCATAAGTGAAAAGAAGATCTTCATGATCGGAACTGTAGGATTTCTCCCATGCCTTTATCCGCTTGTCAATATACCCGGTAAACGAAGCCTGGTTATAAGAATTGAGAGTGATCGTTGCTTCAAGAGAGACAGGGTACATGTTGCCATTATCTCCGATAGTTACATCCGCAAGTCTGCAGTCAACGGACTTGCTCTTGAGGCGTGTAAGAAGGCTGCTGAGGGCCGAAACGGGATCAGGCTGTTTGTTTATTCCCGGACCGATAATACCGGACCTGATTCCTGTGATGCTTACCTTTATGGCTGTATCGCACGGGTTCTCCTCAAGTTCAGCAGGAATAGTCACGGAAGTATACCTCTGCTGGAATGATCCTGTTGAGAGATAGGTGGAAGAGCCTCTGTCAAGATAAATGACTTTGGTCTTTGCGCTGATATATTTATCGCTTAGCCCTTTATATCCTTTAGCAAGACCTTTTTCGTCATTAAAGAAAACTACGGTGCGCCGGCCGGATTCAACATCTGACAGAGCAATAGCAGCAGCTGCTGCAAGCACACGAGCGTTGTCGACAGCGGTTTCATAATTCATACTGACGGCGATAAGGGTAGGAGTAACGTTTTTTTTGCGTTTCACGGCAGGCTTATTGAAAATAATATTTCCGTGTTTATCCTCTTTATATTCAAGCGAACGCTCATCTGCCCACTTCTCAATGAAATCCATGAGATCCTGCTGACTGGTGAAGCCGCCTGCATCTGATTCGCCGATTTCTTCGATCGCGTCCCTGAAGCCGGAATACTCCTCTTTATCGAGAAGCTTTGTGTTGCCGGATCTGTAAATTGATATTCCAGCAACTATTATTGTCGGTATCAGAAACAGTACGATCCAGAATTTAATACTTTTGAATACTTTGTTCATTTCCTTCTCCGGAATACATAAAAATTCAGTTAATATTATACTCTTATGCAAATCTGATTTGAAGAAAATATAATGCACATAAAAAACATTGAAAAATGAGTAAAAAAAGTGCTTGCATTGAAAAAATGGTTGTGTTACTATAACTAGGCTTGCGAAAGCAGACAAAACAAAGAAACTACAAGGAGGTGCGGCAAATGTCCAGAAAATGTGAAGTATGCGGCAAGGGTCAGACATCGGGAAATACTGTTTCTCACTCCAACATCCATACAAAAAGCTGCCTCAGATCGGGCAAGGTCAACCGTGCCGTCTGATAAGAGCATATTTTAAGAGGATGGTCTTGAGCACTTGGTGCTCGAGGCTTTTTTCTTTTTCTAAAAAATGTAATAATAGATAATAATACTGTAGAAACCAAGGTCTTAAGAGCAAAGAATAAATTATGTCGGTAATTGTAAGAAACAGCTACGGAGCCATAGCGGTCAATAAAGGCGTAATTGAACGGATGATAATAGAAGACATGCTTGGCATGGGGTCCTTTCTTATGCTTTCAAACAAGAAAGGTAAACCTATAAAGGAAAAACCTACGCCTATCATCGATCCGGACTATTTTGATGCTGTAGAAGTTTCCGAAAAAAAAGATCAGGTAAGCGTTAAGATCTATATCGTCGTAAAAAAAGAAAAAAATATCTCGGAAACTGCCGACAGAATATTCGAATCGGTTGAAAATGACTTTGAAATGCTCAGACTCAAAAAACCGGCATCCATAAGCGTCAAGGTGAGAGGCATAGAAAGTGTCATGAATGGCGTGATCGTTAAACGCAATATAGATATTGTCAGAAACAATAAATGAAATGGTAAAATACTCACTTAGTGATGATATATCGTCCATAAAAGGAATCGGTTCGAAACGCAAAGAACAGCTAACAGCAGCAGGTATTGAAACTATCGGAGACCTGCTGTCTTATTATCCTTTTAAATACAAAGACAGACGTCATCTGGTTCGTGCCATGGATGCAGGCACAGAGAAAGACAGCCTTACGTGCGGCAGACTTATTAAGGTGCAGTTAAGACCTCTTTCAGGCGGACGTTCCATTACAGAATGCACGCTTAAAGATGACAGCTGTATTTTTTATGCCGTATTCTTCAATATGCCTTATCTGAGAAAGAACCTTATAACAGGCGAAGATTATGTTCTGTTTGGCCGCATGCGGCTGAGAAACGGCGCAAGAGTCTGGACAAACCCGGAGTTCAGCAAAGCCGGCGGTGACAGAGACATAAGAGGCATATTTCCTGTATACAGACATACGGCAGGTATTACTGATATAAACTTCAGAAAATGGATCAGTGAAGCACTCAGGAACACGGATCTTGAAACTGACTGGATAGGAAGTGATATTGTAGAGAAGAGAAAACTCTGCGGACCGGGATTTGCTCTATCCAACATACATTTTCCTGAGAGCGAAAAGCATTATAAAGCAGCAAGATACAGACTTATATATGAAAAGCTGCTGATGTATCAGCTTGCTGTAAGAATGAATTCGGCACGTGCAAATGACGGTGAAACAGACTCATCCGTTCCACAGCAGGATATGGACGGATTCTATGAGAGACTGCCGTTTGAACTTACGGAAGGACAGCTGAAATGCATAGAAGAGATCATGGATGATCTTGGAAACCGCAAGCCTATGAACAGACTTGTTCAGGGTGATGTCGGATGCGGCAAGACCGTTGTTGCAGAAGCGGCGATCTACCGCTGCGCTAAATCCGGACTGCAGTCAGCAATGATGGCACCTACAGGTATACTTGCAAAACAGCATTATGAGAATATAAGCAGAGATCTCTCGGTATACGGAATAAAATGCGATCTGCTTGTCAGCGGCATGAAAGCAGCTGAAAGGCGAAAGGTCATAGACGATGTTGCCAGCGGGAAAACAGATGTGCTTATCGGTACACATGCATTGATACAGAACGATGTTTCATTCAATGATCTGGCACTTGTAATTACAGACGAACAGCACAGATTCGGAGTAGCACAGAGAAAAAGCCTGATAAAGAAGGGCAGAGGGGTAAACGTTTGCGTTATGAGTGCGACTCCTATCCCGCGCACTCTTGCAGCTACTGTTTTCGGCGACATGGATTTCAGTATAATCCGATCGATGCCTAAAGACCGTAAAAAAATAATCACCAGAGCGCTTGACCAGAGTACAAGAGAACGCGCATACAGCGGCATGAAGCGCGAACTGGAAAAAGGAAACAGGGCATATGTGATCGCTCCGAGCATAGACAATGAAGATGAAGACATGCTGTCTGTGCAGAAACTCTTTGAGGAAATAAAGGACAAGTTCCACGGTTACAAAGCAGCGCTGCTGCACGGACGTCTTACAGGTGAAGAAAAGTCCTCTATAATGAATGACTTCAAAGATGGAAGAATACAGATCCTCGTATCAACTATCGTCATCGAAGTCGGAATAGATGTTCCTGAAGCAACGGTGATCATAATTGAAAACAGTGAACGTTTCGGTCTTGCGCAAATGCACCAGCTCAGGGGCAGAGTCGGAAGAAGCAGCAGGCAGTCATATTGTTATATAATAAACTACAGCAGATCTGAGACCGCAACAGCCAGAGCCAGGGCAATGGCTGAGATAAGTGATGGGTTTGAGATAAGCGAAGCAGACTATGAGATGAGAGGCCCGGGAGATGTGATGGGCACCATGCAGTCAGGTACTGCTGCTTCAGATGTATTGATGCTGTCCAGATATACGGATATACTTGAAGCCGCGATAGAAGATGCTGATGCTATAATTAAAGGAATCAATGAAGGCATATGCCTTACAGATACAGAGTACGCTTATGAAATGATGATGCGCAGCGGCGCATCCGATAATTCGAACATTATCTGAAAACATGAAAATCACATCAGGAAAGTACAAATACAGAAATATCGAGGTGCCAAAGGGCATAAGACCAACTACAGAAAAGGTAAGGGAAGCTGTTTTCAGCATGATAATGCAATGGCTTCCTGATGCTGAAGTGCTGGATCTTTTTGCCGGGAGCGGTGCTATGGGTCTCGAAGCTCTGTCCAGAGGTGCAGCAAGATGCACTTTTGTTGAAATGAACAGACAGAATCAGCGGGTACTCATATCCAATATAGCAAACTGCGGAGCCGGCACGGAGGCTGTTGTTTTAGGAAGGGATTTTGAGTCTGCGCTTACAGAGATCTCCGGAAGAAAAGAAAAAGCCGTGTTTGATATAGTCATTCTTGATCCCCCGTATGAAAAAACGGATTATTATGTAACGGCAATGATGAAATTGCAGGAATACGGGCTTATAGATGAGAGAAGTGTAGTGATTTGCGAGCATTTATACGATAATAAATTATCTGACACATATGGAAAGCTTGAAAAATTCAAAGAAAAGAAGTACGGATCGATTGGTGTAGACCTGTTTTCTGTTGATAATAGTGAACCATTTTGTTAATATGTTTAGTTAAGTGAGGGACTTGCTGATGGAAAGAACAGCTCTTTATGCGGGTTCATTTGACCCGGTCACGAACGGACATCTCAATATAATAGAGAGAGCCGCCAAGATGTATGATTCGCTTACTGTGGCCATTGCAAACAATCCACAGAAGACCGGCCTTTTTTCTGTTGATGAAAGGGTCGAGATAGCCAGGGAAGTCACAAAGCACATTCCTAATGTAAAAGTTGACATCTTTGGCGGACTGATAGCTGATTATGTAAATGAAAACGGGTTCACTGCATATGTCAGAGGTCTCAGGGCTGTGAACGATTTTGAAAATGAGCTGCAGATGGCCCAGATGAATTCACATCTGTTTACAGAAGGAACAGAGACTGTCTTCCTGATGACTGATCCGGAGTATTCATTCGTCAGCTCAAGTCTTATAAAGGAAGTAGCTTTTTTCGGGGGCAGCGTTGACGGACTTGTTCCCGGGTATGTTGCAAAAAGAATAAAAGAAAAACTGGGTTAATAATTTGGAACGGCAAAGCCGGTTCCGTTCAAAAAATGGAGGAATAAATATGAACGACGACAGCATCAAATTAATGTCTCTTCTTGAAGAGCTTGAAGATTTGATCACTTCTTCAAGCAAAATGCCTTTCTCCGAAAAAGGCATCATCGATCTTGATGTAGCAACAAAGATCCTCGAGGATATACGTGCTAACCTTCCGCGCGACATTCAGCAGGCAAGATGGCTCGATCAGGAGAGAGACCGCATTATAAGCGACGCCAAGAAGGAATACAACAGAATGATCAACGAGGCCAAGGATCAGGTCGAATACCTTGTAAATAACAACAATATTTATAAGGATGCTCAGAGAAGAGCGGATGCTATCCTCAAGGAAGCCGAAAATCATGCAAATTACATGAAGTACAGATCATATGAATACATTGATCAGCTTCTCTACGATATGCAGACTGACATCGCCAGCGTAAGCGGTTCGTACATCCAGCCTATGACCGAATATTTTAATCAGATGTTCTCGAACATCAATGCAAAGGTCAACCAGAACCGTCAGGAGATGAAAACTCTTGCTGAAAGAGTACGCCTTGGTGATCAGCCGGCAGCTGAAGCTCCTGAAACTGCTGAAGAAGAATAGTATTTGATTCGAATGTGACTGCAACGGGGTCTGCTGTATTGGCGGACCCCTGTTTACTGAAAGGATAAAGATGCTTAAGGCAGCCGGAATCACAGCAGAATATAATCCTCTTCATAACGGCCATTTATATCATATAGAAGAGACCCGCCGCATCACCGGCTGTGACGCTGTTGTAGTGGCAATGAGCGGCGACTACGTGCAGCGTGGAGAACCTGCAATAATGGATAAGTGGGTGAGGACGGAGCATGCGTTAAAAAGCGGTGCTGATCTTGTTATTGAAATACCTGTTCTGTATTGCCTTGGCAATGCAGGTCAATATGCAGGAGCAGCCGTCAGGATACTGGAGGCTACAGGGAAGGTATCACATATATCCTTTGGAAGCGAATCTGGCGATGCTGAGGCGCTGGTAAGGATCGCTCATACATTCAGAGACAATGAAGCGGAAATAGAGGCTGCTGTGAAATCCATCAGAAACAAGGGGTTCTCATATCCGGCGGCAAGAGCACTGGCTTACTCTGAAGTCAGTGCCGCCATAAAGGGCACTGATCCTGCTGCCGACCCGGAAATAAGAGGCGATATCCGCATTCTTGAAAAAGCGAACGACATACTTGGTATAGAATATATAAAGGCGATGCAAAGTGCTGAGCCTGTAGTGATACACAGAGAAGGAGCCGGATACGGTGATCCATACAATGAACGTATCGTTTATCAGAGCTCTTCGGCCATAAGGGCACAGACTTTCAGCGGAAAGGATTTATCAAGGTATGTTCCCGAATGTACGGCGAGATCTCTGAAAGAATGCCATCTTACCGGGCCTGACAGGGACAAGTGGTTCGATGTCCTCAGATATGCGGTTCTTTCGGCAGATGAAGAGTTTATAGAGGACTGCCCGTCAGGAGGTGAAGGGTTGGCTTCACTTATGAAAGCAAGCGCAGGCTCTGCAAAATCATGGTCATCATTTATAAGAAGGATAAAGTCAAAAAGGTATACGTATACAAGACTTTCAAGGCTATGCATGCAGCTCGTGCTTGCAATAAACAGAAAAAGATACAATATTGACAGTCCTGAATATATCAGGGTGCTCGGGTTCAGTGAGAAAGGCAGGGAACTTCTTGCTGAGATGAGAGATGAAGAAACAGCGACTTTGCCGGTAATCATAAATGTCAATAAGAATGCTCAGGATCTCAGCTGGAAAGCCAGGAGACTCCTGGATCTCGATATACATTCTGCAAACATCTACAATCTGTTAACAAAAGGGGAGACCGATACCTGCAGCGATCACAGGCATGTTCCTGTCATGATATAAGAAATAAAAAAACCGCCGATACATATCAGCGGTCTGATGGTCGGGGTGACGAGATTTGAACACGCGACCTCTTCGTCCCGAACGAAGCGCTCTACCAAGCTGAGCCACACCCCGTTATTTACAACATAAAGTAAGATAACACAAAAGAAATATAAAATCTATACTTTTATAAAAATATTTTTTAGAAAGCAGTACAAATATCCGAATAAAACCGTTGACAAGCCCGAAAACGGTGAATATAATGTATCGGTGCGACAAGATAAGTACAGATAAAAAAGAATTTGAACATATAAGGAGGTGTCGACAGTGGCAGTACCTAAGAGGAAAACATCACAGGCTAAGACAAGCGGCAGAAAGGCTGCTAACATGAAGAAGAGCATGACCGGACTTTCGATCTGTCCTCAGTGCCATGAGCCAAAGCTTCCACACAGAGTATGTCCTACGCAAGGACGTCGTTAACGCAGAGTAGTGGGAAGAAATCGTTAAAAAGATCAGACAGAGCCCCTGTGAAGGGGCTTTTGTTTTGTTAAGAATAATGTTACAAAAACAACATATTGTAGTATAATAAATTGGTTATCTACATTATGTATGATGTGAGGATCAGATAATGGCACAGCAGACAAACAGCAACAGTACAAAAAGGGGACCGGGAAGACCACCCGGGAGTAAGAATAAACCGAAAAATACTACGACAGGTACATCATCTAAAAAGCCATCATATTCAGGAAATCCTACAAAACAGGAAGTCCTCGATGAAATGAGGCGCAGAAGCGACCGTGAAAAAAGAAACAACGATGTGATATGGAGTATCACTCTTATTGCTATCGCTCTGTTCCTGTTTTTTACAGTGGTCATGGATACTACGGGAAGCTTTGGCAGGACAGTACATGACATATGCAACGGACTTTTCGGAAAGATGGCTTTTGTGCTGCCTTTCCTTGTTCTGATTTTCGCCTTGCTGCTTTTGGCCGGGAAACTAAGCCATATCAATACACGCACAGCCATCTTCAGTCTGCTGATCTTTGTAAATATGTGCGTGCTGAATTCCTACAGATCCATCGATCCGGAGGATATAAGGTTCGGCTTCAAGGACATAGTGGACTTCTATATTTATGGTGTTGACGGCAAAAAGGGAGGCGTGATCGGTATGGAGATTGGCTCCATACTTGCCAAACTTTTCGGCATGCCGGGTCTTCTTATCATTTCTATTACTGTACTGATAATATCGATCTTTATGGTCGCCAATTCTCCTATATCAAGGCTTGCAGGCAGCGTAGGCATTAAACGCGAGCAAAAAAGAATACTCAGGGAGATTGAAGAAGATGAAAAACGCAGGCTTACTGACGATCAGATAAAAGCAGCAGTAGCAGCAGATCCTTCCATATCATCAGATGTAGAAGAAACGAAACCGTTCTGGAAATCCATCATCAGCGGCATTATACGTGAAGAGGAGCCTGATCACGGATCAGTTGATACTGTGGCAGCGATTCCGGCACCGACACCGTCTGTTGACGATATACCAAAGCCGTTCGGAAGCAGTGCAGCCGCACGCTCCGATAATATGGATTACACTCAGATAATCAATACACCTGTTCCGGCAACAGATAAAAAGATCAGCAGAGGAACCCTGTTCGGAAAGATGAAGGGAATGTTTGCCGGTATAGACAGCGAGACCGGTGAACCCGTCACTTCCGAAGCTTTGAAAAAATCTGAGCCTTCAGGCAAATCAGGTCTCAGCGGTGATAAATCCGCACCGAGAAGCGTTTATTCCGATGACCGGAACTTCGATTCCGAAGATGTGGATTACGGATATCCGGGAAAAAAGCGCGCTCCGGCTAAGACGGCTCAGAAAACAGGTATGGGCCTTGGAGATCCTGACGAGATAGTACACTCAGGGTCATACGGACTTGATGGACACGATAAATCAGGAAATAAGGTGAATACCAAAGGACTTGAACCTGAAGCAGCACCAAAGGCTGTCGGTGCGAAAGCCGGTACGGCTTCCGAAAAGCCTAAGACTGCAGCAGCTAAACCTGCCGCTGCAAAGCAGGAAGAAGTACAGGCTGCAAGTCCGGATGATGCAGCGATTTCAGCTGCATTCAATGCTGCCAGCGAAGATATGTCTTACGAGCTTCCTCCTGTCAGCCTGTTGAAGAGAGATACCAGTTCCAGACAGCTGATGAACGATGCTCAGCTTCAGGCAAAGGCAGAGCTTCTTGAACAGACCCTGAATGATTTCGGAGTAGACGCAAGAGTGCTTAAGGTAACTCAGGGGGCTTCCGTTACAAGATATGAAGTTCAGCCTGCTACGGGAGTGAAAGTCGCCAGTATCACGAGACTCGCTGATGATATCGCGCTCAATCTGAGAGCCAAGAGCCTGCGTATAGAAGCTCCTATACCGGGCAAGGCGGCAGTAGGCATCGAGGTAGAGAATGACAAGCCGGCTCCGGTGCTGATCCGTGATCTTATCGAATCTGAAGAATTCATGGAAGCGCCGTCTGTTGTGGAATTTGTTGTCGGTAAAGATATTTCCGGTAATAACATCGTAGCGGACCTGCGTGACATGCCTCATCTTCTCATAGCAGGAGCAACGGGTTCGGGCAAGTCCGTCTGCATCAACTCTATCGTGACAAGTTTCCTGTACAAGGCAAGGCCTTCGGAACTGAAACTCATAATGATCGACCCTAAAGTAGTAGAGCTCGGAAACTACAACGGCATACCTCATATGCTTACACCTGTAGTAACCGATCCGCGCAAGGCAGCACGTGCTCTTGCCATTGCCGTTGAAGAGATGGACAAGAGATATGAACTGTTTGCCGAGCACAATGTAAAGGATCTGCACTCATATAATGAACTCATGAGAGTCGATCAGAGATACGCGGACTGCAAGCCGCAGATCGTTATTATCATCGATGAGCTCGCTGACCTTATGATGGCGTCTCCTTCAGAAGTTGAAAACTCGATCTGCCGCCTGGCGCAGAAGGCCAGAGCTGCAGGCATGCATCTTATCGTTGCGACACAGAGACCGTCTGTAGACGTAGTTACGGGTCTGATAAAGGCAAACATCCCTTCGAGGATCGCTTTCAGCGTGGCTTCTCAGTTCGACTCGCGTACTATACTCGATATGGCCGGAGCTGAAAAGCTTCTGGGTAAGGGCGATATGCTGTTCTCACCAGTGGGTTCAACTAAGCCTTACAGAGTGCAGGGTCCGTATATATCTGAAAAGGAAATCGATAAAGTAATCAAGTTCGTCAAGAAAGAGGGCGGCAACCCTGATTACGACGAAGAACTCAGAAGTGCTATCGAAAATGCGGACAAGAAATCAAGCAAGGAGCCGCAGGATGAACTGACCGAAGATGCTA
Organism: uncultured Eubacteriales bacterium; assembly: GCA_902801255.1. Lineage (GTDB taxonomy): Bacteria > Bacillota > Clostridia > Peptostreptococcales > Anaerovoracaceae > Crickella. The sequence goes on from CADCHO010000021.1 coordinate 56,753, forward strand.
TAGCATTCATCTTCAAGTCAAAACAGGCTTCTGTATCAATGCTTCAGAGAAGGTTCCGCATCGGATATAACAGAGCTGCGAGGATCATCGATGAAATAGAAGAAAAGGGCATTATAGGCCCGTCGGACGGATCAAGACCTCGCCAGCTGCTTATAACCGAGGAAGAATACTATGGAGGATATGAGTCTGAACCTGAACCGGAGCCGGAACCTGAACCGGTCAAAGTCAGTAAAGCGGAACCTGTCTACGAGGCAGAACCCGTATATGTATCAGAAAATGCAAAAGAACCTGAATACGAAATGGCTCCGGAAGATGACGGGATACGTACATCCGGCAGGCTAAGTACCACTCAGGCCATGGATTCATTCAATTCTTTGCCTGAATCAGTACGCCGCATGGTTATGGATGCAGACAGTGAAAGTGACTATTAAAATATGAAAGTTTTTATCGACACATACGGATGTGCAAAAAATGAATACGATTCATCAGTGCTCGCTGCATCTCTTGTTGAAAAGGGATGCAGCATAGTTGATAATACCGACGATGCTGATTTTATCGTACTCAATACCTGCGGTTTCATTGAAGACGCAAAAAAAGAGTCAATAGAGAGGATCTTCGACCTTATAGATCTGCGCGAAAAAGGCCAGAAAATCATAGTGACCGGCTGTCTTTCGGAACGTTACCACAAGGAGCTCGCGGAAGAGATACCTGAGGTGGACATGTTCTTTGGAGTCAATGACTATGATGATATCCCTGACATTATCCTTTCTGAAGATAAAACAGATGAAAGTTCAGATAAAGTAGGCTGCGTTCTTGACAGACTGCCTTACCGCAAACGTGTGATAGAAGAAGGTTCTCACTTTGCATATATGAAGATTGCTGAAGGGTGCTACAACGCCTGCAGTTTCTGTGCGATTCCGGGAATAAGAGGAACGTTCCGATCCAAGAAGATGGAGGATTGCGTCAAGGAGGCTGAAGATCTTGCAGCAAACGGAATAAAGGAACTCATCCTTATCGCTCAGGATACATCCCAGTACGGGCGCGATCTTTACGGCGAAGTGCGTTTGCCTGAGCTATTGCGCAGGCTTTGCAGGGTTGAAGGCATAGAATGGATAAGATTAATGTACGTTTACGATAATGGTATTACTGACGAACTAATCGAAACCATTGCAAGCGAGCCTAAGATCTGTAAATATATCGATATGCCTATACAACACGTGTCGGATAATGTCCTGAACATGATGAGAAGGCGTTCAAGCGGTGATTCCATAAAGGAAGTCATCAAAAAACTCAGAGACAGGATCCCTGATGTACACATAAGAACAACGCTGCTTGTCGGCTTTCCGGGTGAGACACAGGAAGACATTGATGAACTCATCGACTTTATTGACACCTATGAAATTGACAGACTCGGAGCTTTCGCTTTCTCCGAGGAGGAGGGAACACCTTCATTCACAATGGAAGGGAAGATCCCTGAAGAAGAACGGAGAGCAAGGCGCGATCTTGTAATGCAGCATCAGCAGGCTGTCAGTGAAAAGCTTAACGAACGCAAGATAGGCAAAGTATATGAGGTCATTGTTGATGAATGCATCGAGCTGTATGCTGAAGGCATAAATGTGTATTCAGGACGCACCAGATATGATGCACCTGAAATAGACTGTGCGGTTACTTTTACCACCAATAAAATGGGACTTTATCCTGGAGACATCGTAAAAGTACGTATAACTGATACCTATGAGTATGATCTAGAAGGAGAAGAGGTAGAATAATGAATCTTCCAAACAAACTGACAATCGGCCGTATGATAGCTGTACCGTTTTTCATTGCGGCATATCTGCTGGGATACTTTCCGGCTGCACTGGTGATTTTCTGTGCCGCATCGTTCACAGATTACCTGGATGGAAACATAGCCCGCAAGCGGGGGCTGGTCACCAATTTCGGAAAAATAATGGATCCGCTCGCAGATAAGATCCTGGTCTATTCTGCGCTGTGTCTGTTCATAGAGTCAGGTATCATAAAGGCATGGATGCTCATTCTCATTCTTGCCCGGGAATTCGTGGTTGCGGGCATGAGAACTGTTGCAGCATCAGAAGGAACCGTACTGGCTGCAGGCATGTCCGGCAAAATCAAGACCGTACTTCAGATGGTAGCTGTTATCTTATTCATCTTTGCACTCTGTCTTACGGATGCAAAGCCGACTGTCATGATGGTTGCAAATGTTGTTTTCTATGCATCCCTTGTTATGACGGTTTATTCCGGAGCAGAATACGTGTGGAAGAACCGCAGTGTATTCAGTATGTAGGAGGGAGTAAAGCTTGAAAACGTCCATACTTGCCGTCGGAACTGAGCTCCTTTTCGGACAGACGGTCAATACAAATGCTGCTTTCCTGTCAGACAAGCTCAATCATATGGGCTTTGATGTGATGTATCATTTTGTGGTCGGAGATAATCCGGCAAGACTCAAGGCAAAACTTGCCGAAGCTTTCAGTGATACGGATCTTGTTATTCTTACAGGTGGCCTCGGGCCTACCCAGGATGACCTCACAAAAGAGATGGTTGCCGAGTATATGGGTAAAGGCATGCACCTTGATAAAAATGTGCTGGAGCAGCTAGAGGAGTTCTTTGAAAAGCGCGGAAAAGCCATGGCAGAGAACAATATAAAGCAGGCGTATCTTCCTGACGGATGTACACCTTTCTACAATGCTTCAGGTACAGCTCCTGGCTTTGCTTTAAACACGGACGACAAAACAGCGATATGCCTGCCGGGACCGCCGCGTGAAATGAAATGGCTGTGGGACAACGGGGTCAGGGAATATCTCGAACAGTTCATGGATAAAAAGATGTTCTACCGTGTGATCCGCACCATAGGCATCGGAGAATCCGATCTTGAAACACTACTGATGCCTGTGATAGACGGGCAGACCGATCCTACGGTTGCTACTTACGCAAAGGAAGGAGAGTGCACACTCAGAGTCGCTTCACAGAGGGATACAACAGAAGAAGCCGAAGCGGCAGTAAATGAGATGATAGAGCGCATTGACAGCCTCGTCGGAGATTTCATATACAGCTATGATGATGAAGATCTCAAAGAAGTGGTAGTCAGGATACTAAAAGAAAAAGGTCTGACTATCACATCAGCCGAATCGTGCACGGGGGGTAAGTTTCCTGCAGCAATAACTGATGTTGCAGGTGCCTCGGACGTACTTTCTTCTGCATATATAACTTATTCAAATGAAAGCAAGATCAAAGAACTTGGCGTTCCGGCTGAACTGATCGACAGATATGGCGTCGTAAGTCCACAGGTTGCTGAAGCAATGGCTATTGGAGCAAAAGCAAGGTCAGGAGCAGACATTGCTGTTTCAGTAACGGGTTATGCCGGCCCTGAAGCCGATCCCGGACACGAAGCAGGGGAAGCATATATAGGGTTTGCGATTGGAGATAAAGTGGGGCATCATGATGTCTGCACATCCAGAAATGACCGGAAGTGGAACCGGAACTACATTCTGCTGAGGATGCTGAGGGCCGTATATCAGCTTATAAAGTGAGTCCGGGTCCGGTACGGTAAAAAGGTGCCGCAAACCATAAAAAGGGCTTCAGATGTCGATTAGCGGGCTTTTACAGTTCGACAAATCACGGCGCATGAAAATATAATATTGACATAGCAAGTTTAATTCAGTATTATCATTACGAACAAGTGTTCTATTAATAAAACGGAGGCAATATGGCAGTACAGAACGCAGAAAGCGCAGCAAAAGAAAAAGCATTGCAGCAGGCGCTTGATCAGATACAGAAACAATACGGCAAGGGCGCTATCATGCGTCTCGGAGAGTCCGGACCTGTAAGCAATATAGATGTTATTTCAACCGGTTCGGTAAGTCTTGATTTTGCAACAGGAGTAGGCGGATATCCTAAGGGAAGGATAATCGAAATCTATGGTCCTGAGTCTTCAGGTAAAACAACCCTTACTCTTCATGCAATTGCCGAGGCTCAGAGGAACGGCGGTCAGGCAGCATTTATCGATGCAGAGCACGCACTTGATCCGGTATATGCGAAAAATCTCGGTGTCAATGTTGATGAGCTGCTGGTATCCCAGCCGGATACAGGCGAACAGGCACTTGAGATCTGCGAGATGCTCACAAGGAGCGGAGCGGTCGATATCATCGTAATAGACTCTGTCGCAGCGCTCGTACCTAAGGCTGAGATCCAGGGCGAAATGGGAGATTCCCATGTAGGCCTTCAGGCAAGGCTCATGTCACAGGCTCTTCGTAAGATTGCCGGAGCTATCAACAGGTCCAGCACCTGCGTTATTTTCATAAACCAGTTAAGAGAAAAAATCGGCATTATGTTCGGCAATCCCGAGACTACTACGGGCGGACGTGCGCTTAAGTTCTATGCTTCCATGAGACTCGATGTAAGAAAGATCGACACGATCAAGAAGGGCGAAGACGTACTCGGAAACCGCACAAGGGTAAAGATCGTAAAGAACAAGGTTGCGCCTCCGTTCAGAAAGGCTGAGTTCGATATCATGTACGGTACAGGCATCTCGCTTTCCGGAGATATCCTGGATCTTGCGTCTGACGTTGGTATAATCGATAAATCCGGATCCTGGTACAGCTATAAGAATGAAAGAATCGGCCAGGGCAGGGAGAATGTAAAGGCGTATCTCGAAGCAAATCCGGATGTTCTCGAAGAAATCCGAGGCAAGCTCATGAAGCATCTCATGGGAACAGATGATGAAGGTCTGAAAGTAGATGAAGACGGAGTCGTGATCGAATAACATGGAACTCTTTAAAGGAAGACCGGCAGACTTATCGGACAGATCTGAAAAAGAAATCAAAGTATACGATTATCTTGATAAGCTTGCGATAGATTACTGGAGACTTGATCATGCACCTGCATTCGGATATGAAGAAGATCTATGCAGGGAAATAGAGGAATCATTGGGGGCAAGGATATGCAAGAATCTTTTCCTTGCGAACCGTCAGCGTACTAAATTCTATATGCTGATGATCCCCGAGCATAAAGTTTTCCGCAGCAGTGACATATCAAAACAGGCAGGCAGCTCAAGACTGCATTTTGCTGAATCTGAGTACATGGAAGAACTCATAGAATGTTCACCGGGTTCAGCAAGCGTGATGGGGCTTATCAATGATACAGAACACAGAGTACAGCTGCTCGTCGATGATGATGTCATCAACTCGGAATACGTTGGCTGTCACCCGTGTATCAACACTTCCAGTCTCAGAATCAGATCTGAAGACATATTCAATAAGTTTGTCAAAGCAACTGGTCACGATTTTATAGTCGTACATGCTGAATAGTGAAAAATTTATAAAATTCCTTCTTGACCTTGCAATCGCAATGTAGTATCATTTTCTGCGGTTAACCGCGCGGAGCGGGTTTTTTAAGCGTAGCACCCATACTCCGGCGAGTCTGGTTTAAGGAGGAATTTGAAATTATGTATGCTATCATTAAGACAGGTGGCAAGCAGTACAGAGTACAGCAGGGAGACGAGTTCAGAGTTGAGAAGCTCGTTGCTAACGTTGGCGACAAGGTCGTATTCGACGAAGTAGTAGCTGTAGGCGGTGACAAGCTTGTTGTCGGCACACCATTCGTAGAGGGATACGCAGTAGAGGCTGAAGTTCTCGAGCAGGGCAAAGCTGATAAGGTAATCATCTACAAGTACAAGGCTAAAAAGGATTACAGACGTAAAAACGGTCACAGACAGCCATATACGCTGGTAAAGGTAACCGGTATCGGCGCTTCCGCCAAGAAGGCAGAGAAGGCCGCTAAGGCTGAAGAGCCTGCAAAGGAAGAAGCTAAGGCTGCACCAAAGGTCAGCGCTTCAATGAAGAAAGACGAGCTTCTGGCAGTTGCAAAAGAGATGGGAGTCGAAGTAGACGCTAAGGCTACAAAGGCTGACATCATCGCTGCTATCGAGGCTAAGTAATTTAGAGGAGGAAGCAAAGATGTCAAGTAAAAAAGGAGTAGGAAGTTCCAAGAACGGCAGAGACTCCGAGGCGAA
>CADCHO010000022.1 GCA_902801255.1 uncultured Eubacteriales bacterium
GAAGCAGGCTCAGGCTGCCATCAAGGATGAGGCTGAGAGATGCGGAATGTTCTATGTAAACGAGAGATGGCTGGGCGGAATGCTCACAAACCACAAGACTATCAGCAAGAGAATCGAAAGACTCGCTGAGATCAGACAGATGCAGGAAGACGGCACAATCAACAAGTATGCCAAGAAGGAAGCACTGAAGCTGATCGCTGAGGCTGATAAGCTCGAGAAGTATCTCGGCGGAATCAAGGACATGAAGGGAATGCCGGGAGCAATCTTCGTTGTTGACCCTAAGAAGGAAAGAATCGCTGTCAAGGAAGCCGCTATTCTCGGTATCCCTGTAGTAGGTATGGTAGATACCAACTGCGATCCTGACGATGTAGACTATGTAATTCCTGCAAACGATGACGCTATCAGAGCCGTCAAGCTGATCACAAGCTGCATGGCTGATGCTATCATCGAGGCTAAGCAGGGAGAGAGCTTCCAGGAAGCTCCTGCAGAGGCTGCAGAGGCTGAAGCAGAAGAGGAAGCCGCAGACGAAGAGTAATTCGTGCGATTCTGAGTATTCTTTAAATAACAGGAGGAAAAAATGGCTGTAACAGCAAAGATGGTGAAAGAGCTGCGTGATATGACAGGCGCAGGTATGATGGACTGCAAGAAGGCTTTGGTCGAAGCTGATGGAGATATGGACAGAGCTGTAGAAGTTCTGAGAGAAAAGGGACTTTCCAAGGCTGCCAAGAAGGCCGGCAGAATCGCTGCTATGGGTCTTGTCAGAACTGCATGTTCAGAAGACGGCAAGACAGCTTCTATCGTAGAAGTAAACTCCGAGACAGACTTCGTTGCCAAGAATGACGAATTCATCGGATTCGTTGAAAACCTGGCAAAGCTGGCTCTTGAGACAGAAAGCAACGATATGGATGCATTCAAAGCTATGGCTTTTGAAGGCTCAACAGTCGGAGAAGCTCTGACAGCACTCATCGCAAAAATCGGTGAAAACATGTCAGTAAGAAGAATCGACAAGGCTTCCGGAGAAGTCCTGGCTACATACATCCACGGCGGCGGAAACATCGGTGTTATCGTTGCTGCTAACGGTGCAGACACTGATGCTAACAAGGAAGCACTGAAGAACGTTGCAATGCAGGTAGCTGCAATGAATCCTCAGTATGTAAGCAGAGACGAGATCTCTGAAGAGGAACTCGCAAGCCTCGGCAAGATCACTCTTGAAAGCGCACTGAACGACCCGTTCACACTTCCTAAGCCGATCCTGAACGGACTTCTCGACAAGGTTGCTGACGTATGGGAAAAGGCTGACCTCGATATCCTCTCTGAGAAGAGAGCAGACAAGAGCTTCAACTTCAACTATCTGCCAAACTTCCTTTCAGATGAAGCAAAGACAAGACTTGCCGGCCTTGCTATCGCTGCAAAGATGGAGATTTCCGAGAACAAGATCTTCAAGGGTCTGGTTGACGGACGTATCAAAAAGCAGCTCAAGGAAATCTGCCTGCTTGATCAGGTCTATGTAAGAGCTGAAGACGGTAAGCAGACAGTTGCTGAGTATCTGAAGAGCGTTGACAAGGATCTGTCACTGGTCAAAGTCATCAGATTCGAAGTAGGCGAAGGCATCGAGAAGAAGGAAGAAGACTTCGCAGCTGAGGTTGCTGCTCAGATGGAAGCAGCTAACAAGTAGTCTGAACAAACTGAAAACCTGAAAAAGTATGGGTACTGATTGATATCAGTACCCATGTTTTTTTACAGATAACGATCCAGCTTTTCCCAGAGGTCTTCCCGGGCCTCTGCTATTTGCTCTTTTATCTCTTTGCCGATCGACAGAAGGTTTTCTTTAGCTTCATAATGAGTGGTGATGGCATCGACTATTACTTTGTTGCGCCTGGAGCGAATCGAAGCTTCGATTTCCTCTTGTGTTTCCTCGATGTCACGCTTCAGAGCTTTGCCGGCGGCATCGATATCACCGAGTATCTGCATGAGCTCACCCTGTGACTGCATCCATGAACCACGCAGAGGATCGCGCTTGCCGTAGACTCCGCTTTTGAAGTTATCTATGACGGTACCATAACGGTCATATGCATGAGCAACGGCATCTTCCCACGATATGTAAAGTTCATCACCTGCACATTTGCCGACTGCTTTCATGCGGTCAGGCTGCGTGCACAGTTCAGTAAGCTTTGATGCCAGGGATTCTGCATTCTCATCGATGAGGAACCCGTTTCTGCCGTCAGTCACACCTTCTGAAGCACAGCTCCCAGCTATTATGACTGAAGCGGTATTCGATGCGGCAGCTTCTCTTACTACCAGTCCGTTGGTATCAAAGGTAGAAGGGAAGAGGAACAGATCGGCACGGCAGTACCATGCACGGAGTTTTTCCCTGTCCGAAATTGCTCCCGTGAAGATAACTTTGCGGTCAAGACCGAGCGTAGCTGCGTAATCGCGCACCTCGCGCTCATCGCCTCCGCCTCCTATGAAAACCATGCGGAAGTCCGTGCCTTTCATATCGAGAGACTTCAGAGCGTCAAGTATTATGCGCAGGCCTTTATACCACATCAATCTTCCTATGAATAGGAAGCACGGCAGGTCAGACGGAATATCATATCCTGAAACAGCCCCGGCTATGAGGTCTTCAGATACTTTCTCTCTCGGAAGGTCAACGCCGTTTGGCATAACGATATAATCACCTTCAAATCCGATCGACCTTAGGTTTTCACCGGCCCCTTTGCTGACAGTCCATATCTCATCACAGGCATTCACATTGAGAAGAAGAGCCTGAAGTGCCCCTTCCTGAAGCACCTTGCTTTTTATCGCATTGGCAATATCTATGTCGTACTTAGTATGCCATGTCAGAACGAGCGGCAGGTCATATGACTCAGCCAGCTGTCTGCCCAATAGGCATGATGTGATAGGGCAGTGCGTATGAAGCACGGAAACATTCTGAGCCTTTACTTCGTGAGCGGCTTCAGGCGAAAAGGGATAACCTGCGACATAACCTATAATCTTACGGGTATCTATGCTCGGAAACCTCACAACTGAAAAATCGTAGGCACTGTCATCTGAACCCGGCACCTGAGGTGTAAGTACAAGTGCGTGCGAGTGGTTCTTTTCAATGAAGCGTGCGTAGTTGAAGACTGCGTTCGCTACTCCGTCGATGATAGGCGGGAATGAGTCATTCAATAAGCAGATAGTCTTGTTTTCTTCCATGTGTGTATTGTAACAGATCAGCAACAGTATTTCTCTTGTTGAATCATATACCGACATACCGCAACATTGCAACAAATGCGTGTTTGCAGTAAAATCTCTTTCATGAGAGGGTTTTAGGGGAAGGTAAATGAGATGAATGAACAGCAAAACAGAGAAAAGATAATCGTAAAAACGAGCGTAGTCGGAATCGTTGTGAACCTGATGCTCGCAGCGTTCAAGGCTGCCGTAGGGCTGCTTTCCAATTCGATCGCCGTTGTACTGGATGCAGTAAACAATCTGTCTGACGCTCTGTCTTCAATAATAACAATTATCGGTGCAAAGGTAGCAGGCAAGAAACCTGACAAAAATCATCCGCTGGGTCACGGACGAAGCGAATACTTATCAGCACTGATCGTAGCCGCGATTGTAATGTATGCAGGTATCACTTCGCTGGTCGAGTCGGTTAAGAAGATAATTGATCCCGCTGAAGCTCATTATTCCAATCTTGCACTTATCATTATCGGTGTCGCTGTCATCACAAAGATACTGTTAGGCAAATACGTAAAATCGAAAGGTGAACAGACCGGATCAGGCGCTTTGGTCGCTTCAGGTACGGACGCTTTGTCAGATGCCGCGATATCTGCCGGAGTACTCATAACAGCTCTGATATATACGTTCAAAGGGATATCTCTTGAGGCTTATATGGGTGTCATAATCTCGGGCTTCATCATTAGGGCCGGCTACGAAATGATCAGTGATACTGTCAGCGATATTCTGGGAAGAAGAGCTGATGTTGAGGTTTCAAAAACGATAAAGGAAATCGTCACAAGCGAGCCTGCAGTGCTTGGCGCATATGATCTTTTCGTCCACAATTACGGACCTGACAGAGAATATGCTTCCATCCACATTGAATTGCCTGACAGCATGACGGTAGATCAGGTAGATGTGCTTACCAGAAAACTCACCGAAAGAGTGTACAGGGAGACCGGAGTCATATTGACCGGAATAGGTGTCTACTCGCACAACGCAGACACGAAAGCGGAAAATATCAGAACGACAATCGAGGAGATAGTGCTGGCTCATGAGTGGGCTCTTCAGATGCACGGATTTTATATCGATGAAGAAAGGAAGATAATCAGATTCGACGTCGTTATGAGTTTCGATATTCCACAAAGTGAAGGTATAAAGATAATATGCGATGAGATCAGGGAGAAATACCCTGAGTACAATGTCGTCATAGTAGCAGATCTGGATATATCAGATTAAGGAAGTAAAAAGTAATGAATGACTATATTGTTAGAGCGACTGCTGCGGGGGAGACCGTCAGGGCATTTGCCATCAAATCGACAGGACTGACCGCAGAAGCGCGTGAGCTGCATCATACATTCCCGGTGGTGACAGCTGCACTCGGCAGACTGCTGAGCGCAGCTGCCATGATGGGCTCCATGATGAAAGGTGAAAACGATAAGCTGACTCTTCAGATGAAGGGTGACGGCCCTATAGCCCAGATGACAGTGACAGCTGACAGCCACGGCAACGTGAAAGGTTTTGCGGCAAATCCGGCTGTTGACATACCGCTGAAGCGTGCCGGTAAGCTTGATGTGGGCGGAGCGGTAGGCAAAGGTTTCCTGACCGTGATCATGGACCTCGGTCTCAAGGAGCCATATAACGGGCAGGTCGAAATACAGACAGGCGAGATAGGAGACGACCTTGCGTACTATTTCACCGTATCTGAGCAGACACCGTCGGTGGTGGGACTCGGAGTCATGGTGGACACAGACAGCTCCGTAAAGCACGCAGGAGGGTTCATACTGCAGGTGATGCCTGATGCCGCCGAAGAGACTATAGAAGCTCTCGAATCTAAGGTTGCGGGTGCAGAGCCGGTGACCACAATGATGGACAAGGGCATGAGTCCTGAGGATATTCTTGAGTACTATCTCGGTGATCTGGGACTTAAAATAACAGAGAAACTGCCTGTCAGATATTACTGCGGATGCTCCAAGGAGAAGGTTGCAGGTGCTCTGGCCACTATCAGCACTGATGATCTGAAAGAGATGATCAATGACGGGGAAGAGATAGAAGTAAAGTGCTATTTCTGCAATTCAGCTTATAAATTCAGCGTTGATGAACTGAAAGAGATGATTGCATCAAGATAGGAGACGAAGATTATGTTCAGAAAGATGAGAAGAAGCGTTCAGGCGCTGAGCCATGAGGAGATGGTAGACCTTCTGAAGACAGAGACCAGAGGTGTTATGTCAGTTCAGGGAGATAACGGATATCCATACGGATTCCCTATCAACCACTACTACGATGAGGAAACTAATAAGATCTACATCCATGGTGCAACTTTTGGTCACAGAGTCAGTGCTGTAAAGAATGATCCGAAGGTTTCGTATTGCGTTTTCGGCGGCGATTATCAGAAAGAGGGCGACTGGGCAAAGTACGTTAAGAGCGTTATTGTGTTCGGTAAGGCAGAGCTTATCGAAGATGCCGGCGAGATCGTCAGGATAAGCAGGCTTCTTTGCGGAAAATTTCCATGTCCGCTTGAATATGTCGAGCATGAGATCGAAAAGGATGCTCCGAGAACGCTGGTCATTGCGATCAATATCGAGGACATGAACGGAAAGCTGGTCCACGAGGCATAGAAGCATGTGTGAGAAAAAAAGGTGTGTAATCGTCGGCGGTGCTGAAATCGGCAACTACAGAAAAGTCCGCTCTTATCTGAGGGGATCCGATTTTATAGTGTACTGCGACAGCGGGCTGAAACATATGGAGAAGCTTGGTGCTGCTCCTTCTCTCATAATCGGAGACTGGGACTCCCATGCTGATCCGCATCTTGACGTAGAGACGATCACGCTTCCTGTTGCAAAGGACGATACAGATACCGTATACGCGATGCGCGAGGGGATGAAGAGGGGGTTTAAGAAATTCCTTTTGATTGGTTCTGCGGGTGAGAGACTCGATCACACCCTTGTTAATGTGTATATCCTGACGACGCTTGAAAACAGAGGACTCCACGGAATGATCGTCGACGATTACTCTGAAATGGAGCTCATATCGTCATGGACTGATGAAGAGGGTAACTGCCACCCGGGAGAAGCGGCAGTTGAGGACAGATATCAGTTCTTCTCCCTTATTGCTCTCGAAGGCGAAGCCCGCGGTGTTACCATAAAAAATGCAAAGTTCGGACTGGAAGGTGCTTCCATTGGACCTGACTACCAGTATGCAACAAGCAATGAGGTGATACCGGGAGAGACCGCGGAAATTACGTTAGAAAACGGCCGATTGCTTTTAATAAAAATCAATTGACAGGCAGATCAGAAGGGTGCTTCTCGTTGATAACTCCTTTTATTTCGTGATAGACTATACTGAATGGAAAGGAGGAAGCAAATGAACACATCAGGAGCTAAGGAACTGACTTTCAGCCCTACCATAGATACAAAAGTTTTGAGGGATGCAGGGATCGGTCTCTCTTCAACATACACCATACTACCCGGTTTTTGCGATGTGCATGTGCACTTCAGAGAACCGGGTTTTTCATATAAAGAGACAATAGCAACAGGCTCAAAAGCGGCAGCGCACGGCGGCTATACTGCAGTCTGCACAATGCCGAATCTTGCTCCGGTATCGGATTCAACAGAGCATCTTAAGATGCAGCAGGATATCATCGACAGGGATGCATGCATCAATGTTTATCCTTATGCTGCCATAACAGTGGGGCAGAAGGGAGAAGTGCTTGCGGATCTTGCGGGAATGGCGGGAAACTGTATATCGTTCTCTGATGACGGTCATGGAGTTCAGTCAGACGGCATGATGAGAGAAGCGATGATGACAGCCAGATCACTGGGAAAGATAATAACCGCTCACTGTGAGGTGAACAGCCTGCTGAAGGGTGGATACATTCATGACGGAAAGTACGCAGCAGAGCACGGACACAGAGGCATTTGCTCTGAGTCCGAATGGCGTCAGATTGAGCGGGATTTAAAGCTTGCCGATGAGACGGGATGTGCTTATCACGTATGCCACATCTCAACAAAGGAGAGCGTCAGCATAATAAGAGACGCAAAGAAGAGCGGGGTAGATGTTACCTGCGAAACAGGTCCGCATTACCTGCTGCTCGATGACAGTATGCTGCAGGAAGACGGCAAGTGGAAGATGAATCCTCCGCTGCGTGATGCTTCGGACAGGGATGCTCTGCTTGAGGGTATAGTTGACGGTACAATAGACTGCATCGCGACAGACCATGCGCCGCACTCAGCAGAGGAGAAATCCAGGGGACTCGAGAAGTCGGCATTCGGCATAGTCGGCATAGAGACAGCATTCCCGCTGATCTACACATATCTTGTGATGCCGGGAATCATCACTATGGACAGACTCGAACAGCTGCTTGTATACAATCCGCGCAGGCGCTTCGGTATACCTCTTGGCAACGACTATTCGGTCTGGGATCTTACCGAAGAGTGGACAATAGAAAAGGAAGAACTGCTTTCGATGGGCAAGGCAACACCTTTCGAAGGATGGAGGGTAATGGGACGCAATTATCTGACCGTATGCGACGGAAAGATAGCATACAATTCGTTGACAGATCATTAGCACATATTTCAGAAGGGTAAATCAATGGCAAAAAGAGAGGATATCAAAAAAGTACTTATTATCGGAAGCGGGCCTATCGTTATCGGACAGGCTGCGGAGTTTGACTATGCAGGCACACAGGCATGCCTGGCACTCAAGGAGGAGGGTTACGAGGTCATACTCTGCAATTCGAATCCGGCGACCATAATGACCGACACATCTATCGCTGACAAAGTTTATATGGAGCCTCTTACGCTCGAATATGTCGCCAAGATACTCAGATATGAGAGACCTGACGCCATAGTTCCGGGCATAGGGGGACAGACAGGGCTCAACCTGGCAATGCAGCTTGACCGTAAGGGTGTTCTTGCCGAGTGCGGGGTGAAACTGTTGGGAACGCCGGCTGACTCCATCGAGAGAGCGGAGGACAGAGAGCTCTTCAAGGAGATGTGCGAGTCTATCGGAGAGCCGGTCATTCCGAGCGAGATCACATACAGCATAGAAGAAGCAAAGAAAGCCGCTCTTGATATAGGCTACCCTGTAGTTTTAAGGCCGGCGTTCACGCTTGGAGGAACGGGCGGAGGCTTCGCAAACAATGAAAAGGAGCTCGAAGACATTGCGATAAATGCCTTCAATCTCTCACCTGTACATCAGGTGCTGATAGAAAAATCTGTCAGAGGCTACAAGGAGATCGAGTTTGAGGTAATGCGTGACGGTACTGACAGAGCCATCACGATCTGCGGTATGGAGAACGTCGATCCTGTCGGCGTACATACAGGCGATTCCATCGTCGTAGCACCGATCCTTTCCCTGAATGATCATGACCTAAAGATGCTGAACGACTCAGCAATAAGGATCATCCGTGAACTCAAAATCGAGGGAGGCTGCAACGTTCAGTTTGCGCTGCATCCTGAGACAAGCGAGTATTATCTGATAGAAGTAAACCCGAGGGTGTCGAGATCATCCGCTCTTGCGTCCAAGGCTTCCGGATATCCTATCGCCAGAGTCACTGCAAAAATAGCGCTTGGCATGACTCTTGATGAGATCGAGGTCGCCGGCGGACTGGCATCTACAGAACCGAGTCTCGACTATATAGTAGCTAAATTCCCGAGGTTCCCGTTCGATAAGTTCAGCGATGCGACAAACGTACTGGGTACCCAGATGAAGGCGACAGGAGAGGTCATGGGCATTGGTTCCACTCTCACCGAAAGCTTCCTGAAGTCGATAAGATCGCTCGAGACAGGTGTCTGCCATCTGCATCTTGCCAAGTTTGATGGCATGAGCCGCAACAATCTCAGAGACTACATCTCAGAATTCAAGGATGACAACATGTATGCGATCGCGGAACTTCTGAGACGCGGCATCAGTGTGGCAGATATTCATGAAGTCACAAAGATCACTGAGATATTCCTTGAAGCCTTCAAAACCATAGTAGATATGGAGAAGACTCTCAGGGAACGCGTCAATGACGTAAAGACTCTTAAGGCAGCGAAGGTCATCGGCTTCTCGGATAAGGAGATTTCGAGACTGTGGAACCTGAGTGAGGTAGAGGTCTATCAGAAGAGAAAGGCCAACGGCATCACTCCTGTCTTCAGAATGGTTGATACACTTCATACCGGCAAATATATAGCGTATCTGTATTCTTCATATACCGGCAAGAACGAATCAAGGCTTACGGACAAGAAAAAGATTATAGTTCTCGGAGCCGGCCCTATAAGAATAGGACAGGGCGTTGAATTTGACTATTCAACCGTGCACGCCGTACAGACCATAAGACGCGCCGGATATGAAGCAATCATCATCAACAACAATCCTGAAACTGTTTCGACTGACTACACTACAGCTGACAAGCTCTACTTTGAGCCTCTTACAGTCGAAGATGTTATGGCCATTATCGATTTCGAGCAGCCTGAGGGTGTGATAGCAACACTTGGCGGGCAGACGGCGATCAATCTCGCCGAACCGCTCATGGAGAGAGGCGTAAAGCTGATAGGAACTGACTGCGAGGCTATCGACAGGGCAGAGAACAGAGACAGATTCGAAAAGGTTCTGGACGAACTCGGTATACCTCAGCCGCCGGGACGCGCTGTCACAAAGATAGAAGAAGGCGTAAAGGCTGCTGAGGAAATAGGCTATCCTGTTCTGGTGAGACCGTCATTCGTTCTCGGAGGACGCGCGATGCAGATCGTCAGCGACGAGGCTCAGCTCAGACAATACCTGAAGACTGCTGTAGAGATAGACGAGGATAAACCGGTACTGGTCGATAAATACATACTCGGAAAGGAAGTCGAAGTTGATGCTGTCTGCGACGGCCGCGATGTATTTGTTCCGGGCATAATGGAACTCGTCGAAAGGACAGGTGTACACTCAGGAGACTCTATTTCGGTTTATCCGGCATTCTCGATAAGCAACAAGGTAAAAGGAAAGATACTTCAGTATGCGAAAAAGCTCGGCCCGGGAATCGGTATAATAGGACTCTATAACATTCAGTTCATCGTTGACGGGAACGAGGAAGTTTATATAATCGAAGTCAATCCGAGATCATCGAGAACAGTGCCGTTCCTCTCGAAGTCGACAGGATACAGCCTGGCAGACATAGCGACGGAAGTCATGCTTGGAAAGTCTCTCAAGGAACAGGGGATATTTGACCTCTATCCTGAGGAAAAGAAGAGATACTATGTAAAGGTGCCGGTCTTCAGCTCCAATAAGATCAAAGGCCTTGATTCATATCTTTCGCCTGAGATGAAATCCACAGGTGAAGCTATAGGATACGACAACAAGCTGAACAGAGCTCTCTATAAGGCTCTTACAGCATCCGGTACCAAGCTGCGCAACTACGGCACGGTATTTGCAACACTTGCAGGTGACGATAAAGCTGAGGCACTGCCGTTGGTCCGCCGCTTCTATAACCTCGGATTCAATATAGTAGGCACGCCTGGCACAGCAAGATTCCTCAAGGAAAACGGAATAAAGACACGTGAGCTGAAGAAGATCAGTGAGGGATCCAATGAGATCCTTGACGCCATACGCATGGGACATATCGCTTATATTATCAACACCCGTAAGGTCGGAGACCACGTTACGGCAAACGACGGAGCTCTGATAAGGCAATGCGCAAGCGAGAACAATGCGACGCTGTTCACATCGCTCGATACTGTAAGTGTGCTCCTTGATGTACTCGAAGAAACAACACAAACCATTTCAACCATAGACGCTTAGCAGGCATACACATGAAACAGGGATTCTTTACAATTACAGAAAACAGAAAACTCACGCCTACTACCTGGCTCATGAGGATGACAGGAGATGTGAGCGGGATAAGGGCTCCGGGACAGTTCATAAACATCAAGCTGAGCGGCCGTTTTCTGCGCCGTCCTATCAGCATCTGCGATGCCCGCAAAGATGGTATAACCATCATATACAAAGTCCTCGGCCATGGCACAGAAGATATGACGTGCCTTGTGCCGGGAGATGAGCTCGATGTGCTCACTGGCCTGGGCAACGGATACGATTTAAGCGATGCCGGGGAAAGACCTCTGCTTATCGGCGGAGGAGTGGGTATACCGCCGCTGTATCTTCTTGCCCGCTGCCTTACAAAGGCAGATACCACAGTTATACTCGGATTCAACAACGCTGAAGAGGTATATTACGTGGACGAGTTTGAAAAGCTGGGGGCCAGGGTCATCGTGGCTACGGCTGACGGCAGCAGCGGAGTGCGCGGATTCGTAACCGATGCTTTCAGAACACTGGTCACTCAGGGTGAGACATTCACGCACTTCTATACCTGCGGTCCTGAGCCGATGCTCAGAGCGGTATATGAGAGAGTGTATGAAAAAGCCGGTATAAGCGGTCAGATGAGCTTTGAGGAGCGCATGGGATGCGGCTTCGGAGCCTGCATGGGCTGCAGCACAAAAACAAAAAACGGCAATAAACGTATTTGCAAAGAAGGGCCGGTGCTCAGAACGGAGGAGATATTATGGTAGATACAAAAGTCGATCTTTGCGGCATCACCATCGATAATCCCGTAATACCAGCATCGGGAACTTTCGGCTACGGATATGAATTTGCGGAGCTTTACGATATAAACTGCCTCGGTACGTTCTCGTTCAAGGGCACCACGCTCGATCCGAGATTCGGCAACGAAACTCCGCGCATAGCAGAGTGCCCGTCAGGCATGCTGAACGCTGTAGGACTTCAGAATCCGGGCGTGGATGATGTTATCAGAGAGGAGCTCCCAAAACTGGAGAGAGTATTCCATAAGCCTGTAATGGCAAACGTCAGCGGCTTTTCGACCGATGAATACGCGGAAGTCGTAAAAAGGCTCGACAGATCTGCCATGTCGGACATGATAGGCTGGTATGAGATCAATATCAGCTGTCCTAATGTACACGGCGGAGGAATGAGCTTCGGAACTGATCCGAAGATGGCTGCGGAAGTCGTAAAGGCCGTACGCTGGATGACAGAAAAGCCGATAATAATGAAGCTGTCACCTAATGTGACAGATGTAACAGAGATCGCGAGAGCCTGCGAGACGGAAGGCGCCGATGGCATAAGCCTTATAAACACCCTGATGGGAATGAGATTTAACCTTAGGACGAAAAAGCCGCTGCTGGCAAATGTTACGGGCGGACTGTCGGGACCGGCAGTGTTCCCCGTAGCACTGCGCATGGTGTATCAGACAGCAAAGGCCGTGAATATTCCGGTGATTGGAATGGGAGGAGTATCGTCGGCAGAAGACGTGCTCGAGATGATGATGGCAGGGGCGACTGCCGTGGAGGTAGGAGCTGCCAACCTGGTGGATCCGTATGCGTCGAGAAATATAGTACGGGATCTGCCTGACACGATGAAAAAGTTCGGAATCGACAGCTTATCTAAGGTATAATAAAGAGAATAGTATAAGAGTGATCAGGAGGTGCGATATGAGTAATCAGAAGGATGTAATAATCGCATGTGATTTTAAAAGCGCTGATGAGACTATCAAATTCCTGGACAGGATCACAAGGGTCAGGAGTGAAGTCGTCAGCTGCGATGATGTAGGCATCGGAGCGGGCAGGCCGTATGTGAAGATCGGAATGGAACTTTTCTATGCGGAAGGGCCGGATATGATCAGACAGCTAAAGGCTAGAGGGCACAAGGTGTTCCTCGATCTCAAGCTTCACGACATTCCAAACACCGTCAAAAAGGCTATGCAGGTGATCGGCGGATACGGAGTAGACATGGTGAACGTGCATGCTTCAGGCGGTGTGGAGATGATGAAGGCTGCAAAGGAAGGCCTGCTGATAGGCGCTGCAAGATTTGCTGATAAACCTAAGCTGATCGCTGTGACCCAGCTGACATCGACAGATGAAAAGACCCTGCACAATGAACTGCTGATCGACAGGCCTATGAACGAGGTGGTAAGGCAGTATGCTCTCAATGCCAGGGAGGCAGGCCTCGACGGAGTGGTCTGCTCAGCATTTGAGGCGGCAGAGATCCATAAAGCCTGTGGCTCGGAATTCCTTACAGTGACACCGGGCATAAGATTCGTTGATAACACGAATGATGACCAGAAAAGAGTAATGACACCGGCTCAGGCCAAACTGGCAGGCTCGGATTACATCGTAGTCGGAAGACCGATTACTGCAGCAGACAGACCGATG
This sequence comes from uncultured Eubacteriales bacterium, assembly GCA_902801255.1. Classification (GTDB taxonomy): domain Bacteria; phylum Bacillota; class Clostridia; order Peptostreptococcales; family Anaerovoracaceae; genus Crickella. The sequence continues at coordinate 13,389 of CADCHO010000022.1, forward strand.
GACGCATACAACAGATGCAAAGAAGAATTTCTCTAGGGGTAAGTAATAAGCTATGGATAAAAATACTGACATCAAAAGACTGATAGCAGAGGACCTTTTAAGTATAAAGGCGGTATTTCTGAGACCGGAGGATCCTTTTACATGGGCAAGCGGTATCAAGAGTCCTATCTACTGTGACAACAGACTGACACTTACGGCACCTGATGTAAGGACTGATGTAGAAGAGGCGCTCGCATTTACGATCAGGGAGCGGTTCCCTGATGTTGAAGTGCTCATGGGAACAGCTACCGCAGGAATCGCACACGCAGCGATCACGGCGCATTTGATGGGCCTTCCTATGGGATATGTAAGATCAGGAGCAAAGGATCACGGCAGAGGCAATCAGATCGAGGGCAGACTCGAACCGGGACAGAAAGTCGTGGTAGTAGAGGACCTGATCTCAACAGGCGGAAGCTGCATAGATACGGTAAATGTGCTCAGAGATGCAGGTGCTGAGGTGCTTGGCGTTATCTCCATAATGACCTATGGAATGAAGAAAGGCATAGACCGCATGGCTGCGGCAGATATCGAATGGGTATCGCTCACCAACTTCGATGAAGTCGTAGCAGCTGCAGCAGAAAACGGATACATCTCAGCGGAAGACATCGACAGACTCAAAGCTTTCAGGGATGATCCTTCTGATGAGAGCTGGATAAGCAAATAAAAATAATGCTGGCTTTAGCAATAGGTGTTATTGGCGGTATCGCTACAACGGTGCAGGCGAGTATCAATACGGAGTCAAGAAAGTTTTTCAGATCTCCATTTATTGTTGCGGGACTCAATTTTACAGTGGCGTGGATCATCCTCGCCGCTTTTATTATTATCAGTGAGCACCGGTTCTATATTCCTCTTGGAACTGTAGCTGAGAATCCGCCGTGGATATGGCTCGGAGGAGTGTGCGCCATAATCATAGTGACCCTGGGGATCCTGTGCGTTCCTAAGCTCGGCGCTGCAGGCAACGTTATGGTACTTAACTTCGGACAGATAGTTACAGGACTTGTTATAGACCATTTTGCGCTGTTCGGTTCGGAAGAAGCGCGCATGTCATTCACGAGACTTGCCGGGGCAATTATGGTGTTCGGAGGATTGATACTGGTCACACGCGAGAAGAAAAACGGAAACAGTTCCGAGGGTAAAATGCCTGTTTTCTATGTGATCCTGTCGTTCATATCCGGCATTGCGTGTTCAACACAGATAGCAGTTAACGGGTCGCTCAGGATTGTCGTCCAGTCAGTAAGCAAAGCAACTATTATATCAATGTCGGTGGCCATTATATCAACATTGCTGGTCATGCTGGTGCTTACTCTTCTGAAGGGAAGAGGGGGAATATTCGATAAGTCCGCAGGCAGCAGGGTGCCTTTCAAGCCGTGGATGGTGACCGGGGGACTCTTTGCTCTTACTGTAGTCAGCGGAAACGCTGCCGTTGCACCGATACTGGGAACCGGACTCAACACGATAATGAATCTTATAGGCATGATGGCCTCGGGACTTGTCATAGATGCAGCAGGCTTTCTCGGGATAGAGAAGAAGCCGGTGACACTCAGGAAGATAGCAGGCATGCTGCTCATGCTTGCAGGAACAGCACTTATATCATTTCTTTAAAAGAAAGGTGATGATATGCAGAAAATAAAGATAGCAAGTCTTCAGCTGAAAGTGTACGAAGACAAATATGAGAATATTGAGAGGCTGGCTGAGCTGGTCGCAGACGGAGCGGCAGACGGAGCAGATATCATAAGCCTGCCTGAGATATGGAACAGTCCTTATCAGACTGATCTGTTTCCGGTGAACGCTGAACCAGAACAGGGTGACACCTGGCTCGCAATGTCCACTATTGCGCGCAAAAACAGCGTTTATATCGTAGGAGGATCCATACCTGAGCTCGGAGATGACGGCAATATCTACAACACCTGCTACATCTTCGACAGAGAAGGCAGGCAGATAGGCAAGCATCGCAAGGTACATCTTTTTGACATATTTGCTCACGGAGAGCAGGTATTTAAAGAGTCCGATACTTTGACCGCAGGTAATACATTCGATACTTTCGAGACTGAATGGTGTAAAATGGCTGTCAACATCTGCTTTGACATAAGGTTTCCTGAGAGCTCCCGCATACCGGCACTCGCAGGAGCAAAGGTCATTTTCAACCCGGCCTCGTTCAACATGACAACAGGTCCTGCTCACTGGGAGGTGGCTTTCCGCCAGAGAGCCATCGAAAACCAGATATACATGGTAGGCACTGCAACCGCACGGGATCCTGATGCAGGTTATACAGCATACGGTCACTCCATAATCACTGATCCGTGGGGAAGGGTGATAATGCAGATGGATGAAAAGGAAGGTCACGAGATCACAGAGATCGACCTTGACTACATAGATGAGGTGAGACAAAGACTTCCGCTTCTTTCTGCCCGCAGAACAGATATATATGATTTGCAATATTTTGTGCTATAATTATATGGTTAATCAAAGCATCTAAGGAGGGACTTAGTATGGCAAGCAATAAAACAGGAATCGATAATCTGAATGCAAGTGCAGGCAAGAATCTCGGCGGAACCCTGCTCAAAATAATTGCATACGGCGTGGCAGGCGGAGCGCTTCTTATCAGTGGCGCAAAGCAGGTAGGCGAGGCGTTGCTCGATAAGCAGGCAAACGATTATAAAAAGCTCGAGGAGCAGCGTGCGGCTGACCGCGAAGAGATCAGACGCATCGTTGAAAACGATCCTAACGAGCAATAAAAAAGGGGCTATAAAAGAGATAAACACAGAAAAGGAGAAAGATAATGGATGCATTTCTGACATATGCACAGGAGAACAGTTCAACTACTTCCGGATCATCAGGGATCTGGTATATCATCATGGCTGTCGGACTCTGGAAGATGTTCGAGAAAGCAGGAGAGCCGGGATGGATCGGTTTTATACCGTTCTATAACCAGTACAAACTCTGTGAGAAGGTCATGAACAACCCTTGGTATTGGCTTAGACTTTTAGTCATCATAGTTCCGATCGTCGGTTGGTTTATGTATTTCTATTTTGCATATCAGATGGGAAAAGCCACTGCAAAAGCATACGGACAGCCTGAGACATGGGCTTGGGGATACACATTCCTCGCGCCGGTATTCTACTGCATCACCGGTTTCAGCAGTCAGTACAGCTACTTCGGACCTTACGGAGAGGGCGACAAACGCACAGGTGAAGCCCGTCAGGCTAAAACAGTCGACTTTGACGTTGTTAAGCAGGCACCGCAGAAACCTGCAGCTGAGAAGACAGAGCCTGCAGCAGCTAAACCGGAGAGCGAAGTGGAATTCGACTTCAATCAGGACATCACAGAATAAAACAATAATCTGACAAAAAAACCGGCGTGAGCCGGTTTTTAGCTGCGTAATTTTGCCAGTACATTTGCGAATACTTCAGGAAGTTCTGAATGGAATTCCAGATATTCGCCGGTAGACGGATGAATGAATCCCAGTGTGCCCGCGTGGAGCAGCTGGCCATGCACATCGATCCCTTCGATCTTTGAAGACTGCCTTCGCGGTCCATATAACTCATCGCCGACAAGAGGGTGATGCATGTATGCCATGTGGACTCTGATCTGATGAGTGCGCCCGGTCTCGAGCCTGGCTTTCACTAATGTGTATCTTCCGAAGCGTTCGAGCACTTTTATGTGTGTGACGGCATTCCTTGCGCCGCTTCCGTTCACGGCATTGCGCATGCGGTTACGTTCGTCACGGCCGATAGGCTCGTCAATGGTCAGCTCATCTTCACGGATATTGTCATATACGAGCGCAGTGTACTCTCTGGTGACGCTGTGCTCCTTGAGCTGAGCTGCGAGCGACTCATGAGCTTTGTCGTTCTTTGCTATCATCAGAAGACCGCTGGTGTCCTTGTCTATCCTGTGGACAATGCCCGGGCGTATCACGCCGTTTATCGAGGACAGGGAATCGCCCATATGGTACATGATGGCATTCACGAGAGTGCCTGACGCATTTCCCGGACCCGGATGAACCACCATGCCTCGCGGTTTGTTGATGACCGCAACGTCATCGTCTTCGTAGACTATGTCAAGCGGGATGTTCTCTGCAGTGATCTCAAGCGGCTCAGGCTCCGGCATGTCGATCGTTATCGTGTCTCCTTCAGAAACAGCGAACTTTTTTGAAGTGACAGTATTACCGTTCACGTTCACACGGCCCTTTTCAAGCAGCTTTACAGCGTAACTCCTTGAGAGCTCATCAGTGTTGTATCCGATGAAAGCATCCAGCCTGGTGCCTGAATCTTCCGGAGAGGCTGTTACAGTAAGAATGCAGTCTGACATTTAAGCCTCCTTGCCCTCATCCTTAAACTGGATGATCAGTACTATCATCGTAAGGATGCATCCGCAGGTCACGCCTATGTCTGCAACATTGAAAACAGCGAATGATCCGCATGAAATCATATCGGTAACGAATCCCAGCATGAGCCTGTCGATCATGTTGGATATTCCGCCGGCGGCAACAAAAGTGAAAAGGACAGGGATCAGCCTATGGCCTTCACGTGCCTCTTTTACTATAAAAATAATGCACAGTATGATGAGTGCTGTAGTGAGAAATACAGTGACAAACCGGTTGTCACGGAACATACTGAATGCCGTGCCTGTATTTTGTACATAATAAATGCTCATCCAGTTACCTATGACAGGGATCCTGTCACCGGGCTGCATGTTTGCTCTGACCAGAAATTTTGTAAACTGGTCAAGAGCGATGACGAGCACCGCTATTGATGGGTAAATAAATCTTTTCATAAACAGAATAATACTATTGAAACAGGGCGTCCTTCAATGATTTTGAGTGCAAAGATATACAAAAGTTGGTAAAATATGCTCATGCTGAAGCAAATGAGAGAATTGCTGGCAGACGAGCCGGTAAATAAAGGAAGGCAGCTGGACATAGACATAGCAAAAGCTGAAATGGTGCTGCTGCTGCCTTTTATACATTGCATAATAGAATGTACAAGCGATGAGGGACTGTGCAGCGGGATCCCATATCTTTTCGATACTATCATCGGCGGACCTTTTAGTGCGCCAATGTATTTATTCGCCATGGGTATGTGTTTAGTCTACAGTCACAGACAAACACCTGAGCTGTGGTTCAGACGCGGAATAAGACTGATAGGTGTATTTTATCTGAGCAACACATGCAGATTTCTCATACCGTATCTTATTGGCTATAAGATCAGCGGAGACAGGGAGCATTTTCTGGAGCCTCTGTTTTACAGGTGGCTTGGCAATGACGTGCTTCTGTTTGCCGGCCTGGCCCTTATAGCAGTAGCGGCATTCAGTTATTTCAAACTCAGTTATAAAGCCATGCTTGGAATCGCAGCGGTGATGACGATATCTGCGACACTTATCGGTGACGTGGATACACGTTCCATGTTTGGTAATATTTTCCTCGGCTATATCGTCGGAACCGATGATGCTACAGGATATGTTATATCGGATTTTCCACTGCTTACGTGGCTCATATTCCCGATAGCGGGCTATCTGTTCGGAAAGGTCCATATAAGAATCAAGGACAAAGGTGCATTTTACCGTATTGTCTCACCACCGGCCTTACTGGTTCCGCTTATTTATTTCCCTATAGGCATACACTTCGGATGGGGAATGTTCGGTGAGGGACAGAACTGCTATTATCATATGATGATATGGGATGTTGCAGTGTGCCTGTGTCTTGATCTGGGAATGCTCGGAGTATGGCACCTTTTATCACACTATATGAGTAATCGCGGCAAAGGCTTTTTACATGAGGTAAGCTGCAACATAACTGCGATATATTGTATCCATTGGGTGCTCGTAAGGACTATCACAAATGTTATAATATATATAAAGAACGGCACGCAGATACTCCCGTTATGGGAAACAATGCTGCTTTCCCTTGCGATCCTTGTTGTAACACTTATCATCGCGCACTATTATAAGAACCTGAAAGCAGACTTTATAGCAAAGAAAAGAGAACGCCTGCAGGGACACGAAACATCATGAACAAACCACGTAAAACAAGTCTGAATAAAAAAATACTCAATAGTATAGTACTGTTTGCTTTAGTGCTTGTTATTGCCACGGGAACACTTGTCTGTGTTCAGTATTACTATAGTCAGGTCAGAAATTACAGTGCTCAGGCCTTCGATTTTGCGCGTACAGCTGCAAATATCATCGATGGCGACAAGGTGCTCGGGTACGTAGAGACGGAAGAAAAGGATGATTATTATTATAAGATCCTCGACTTCCTGAATGTTACTCAGTATGAGACTGATCTCAAGTATTATTATGTCTTTGTGCCTTATGAAAACGACCTGGTATACGTCTGGGATGCGATCAATGTGGAAGGTGCGTGTGAGCTGGGCCAGCACGAAAACTATATGAGTGAAGAAAGCAAAGCTGCTACGTTCGAGGTGTTCCGTCAGAATCCTCCTGAAAAGATCAGTATACAGAAGGATAAAACATACGGTCACATAGCATCGGCTTATTCCCCGATATTCAACAGTTCAGGGGAGCCCGTGGCAGTAGTTGGAGTGGATCTCTCGATACCGGGGTTCAGAAAGACTATAGCCATGTATATGCTGCTCGTAGTGGCGGCTATTTTCACGATAACCATGATAGCCCTGACAGTGTTCTATTCATTTGTAGAGAAGAACATCATCAAGCCGATAAGCATGCTGACAAAGAGCACCGGAGAGATGATAGATAATCTCGAAAGAGACAGGGAAGTAGACCTCGACATACATACCGGAGATGAGATAGAAGAGCTTGCGGATGCGATCAAAAAAATGGACGGGGATCTTCACGATTATATCCGTGAGCTTTCCGCTGTGACTGCAGAAAAGGAGCGTATCGGAACCGAACTGAACATTGCAAAACGCATCCAGGAGGGCATGCTTCCTAATATTTTCCCGCCTTTCCCTGAGAGGAGCGAATTTGATCTTTACGCGTCAATGATCCCGGCTAAGCATGTCGGAGGCGACTTCTATGACTTCTTTATGGTAGATGATACCCATATTGCGCTTGTCATAGCTGATGTGTCAGGCAAGGGCGTACCGGGTGCACTCTTCATGGCGATATCCAAAGTTCTTATCAAGACCAGCGTGCAGGCCGGCCGCGGCCCTGCTGAGGCCCTTGAGCGTGTCAACAATCAGCTCCTTGAGGGAAATGACACAGGTCTCTTCGTAACAGTATGGCTTGCCGTGATAGATATCACTACCGGAAAAGGAATTGCTGCAAATGCCGGTCACATGCATCCGGTGCTAAAACGCAAGGGTGGAGAGTATGAATTGATCAAGTACCGTCACTCACCGGCTGTAGCCACAATTGAAGGCATACCATTCAGAGAACACGAATTTGAGCTTGGACCTGGAGACACGCTCTTCGTATATACCGATGGAGTAACTGAGGCTACCAATACTGAAGAGGAACTTTTCGGAGAAGATCGCATGATCGAAGCTCTCAATACGAATGCGGATGAGGGCGCTGCAAGGCTGCTTCCTGTTGTCAAGCAATCAATAGATGACTTCGTTGGCGAAGCTCCGCAGTTCGATGATATCACCATGCTGATTTTCGAATACAAAGGGGTAGAATAGGTCCGGTTTTAACAGATAGAACAAAAAGAAAAGCGCTGAAGCCTCAAGGTTTCAGCGCTTTTTATGGTGGTCTGTGAGGGACTCGAACCCGCGACATCATGGTTGTGACCCATGCGCTCTCCCAGCTGAGCTAACAGACCGTGCACGACTATTGTAACTCATTGCGTGAGAGATTTCACTATTTTTTTGTATCAGGAAGTTTGGGCGTGACATACACCGTCTGATTGTGAGTAAATATCACCATGCCGGGCTTAGCGCCATTTGGCTTCTTGACATATCTGACCGGTACGTAATCTACCGGTACATTGTCACTCCCCGCAGCCTTACTGTGATATGCCGCAATCGATGCGGCTTCATATATAAGTCCAGCGGGAAGGTCGTTCACATTGCGTCCGTCTTCGAGCCTTACTATAACGTGAGAACCGGGGATATCCTTGGTGTGCATCCAGACATCAGTCTTGGAGGCGAACTTCATGGTGAGCCAGTCATTATCCATGTTGTTGCGTCCTACCAGAACTTCTGTGCCGTCACTCAGCGTGTATTTCAAAGGCTCAGGCCTGCGGTTCTTTTTCTTTCTCTGCGAAGCTTTCTGACGCCTCCTCACATAGCCTGTCTGCTCGAGTTCATCCCTGATGGATTCAAGCAGGGGAACGCTGTCTGCCGTTTCTATGTTCTGTATCACGGATTCGAGATATTCGATATCTCTGTCGTTGTCTTCAAGCTGTGACTGCTTCTCATGTATGGCTGTCCTTGCCTTGGAGTATTTCTTGAAGTACTTCTGGGCGTTGGAAGCTGCTGAGATCTTTTCATCAAGCGGGATCTCTATCTCACTGCTGTCGTAGTAATTTATGACTCTTACTGTGCGGTCACCCGGTCTGATGAGATGGAGATTTGCGGTCAGGAGCTCCCCGTACAGCCGGAACTTTTCGGAATTTTCTGCATTCAGGAGATCTTCCGACAGTTTTTTCTTTTTGAGAAGTGCTTTGCTGAGTGAAGCCTGCACTGATTTGAGCAGGGGCATAGACTTCTGGCGCACCATGTTGGAGGCCACGCGGTTAGTAAAATAGTAGTCTACGCATTCAGAGACTGTATCGAAAAACAGTGTGTCAAGCTCCTCAAATTCGGAAAGTGCAGTGATGTGAAACTCCCTCGGCGTGCCTTCATCATCGACATAAACACGAGGCCTGGCGCTCCCGTCATCGATCGACGCTATGATATCCATCAGCTTTCTTGCAGGAACGACGGACATTACAGAGGCATCGTGAGATGTGTAGCAGCCGGCAAGCATCTCGCGGCTTATGGAAGGCGATATGCCCGCGATGCGTGACATGAGCGCGCGGTCATCGTGAGGGAGCAGGGTTTCTGCATCCACTTCACTGAAAGGCATCTTGTCCTGTGCAGGCGGATATTTATAGATCATGCCCGGAAGCAGCTGGCGGTATCTGTTAACGTCTATGGAAATGCGCTTTATGGCGTCGACGATTTTGCCGCTTTCGATGTCGACCAGCACTATATTGCTGTGTTTTGACATTATCTCAACAATGAGCCTGCGGCATACAGAGAAACCGAGCTCGTTCTGGGCTTCAATGTCTATTTCAATTATACGCTCGGCATCTTTCTGACGTACATCAGTTATGCGTCCTCCCTGCAGGTGCTTTCTGAGCAGCATGCAGAATGTAGGAGGCTGTTCGGGGTTTGTATAGCTACCCTCAGTCAGGCAGACCCTTGCGGCGCTGCTGTTGCAGGAAACGAAAAGGCGCACATTCCCACGCTGGGTGTGGATGTGCACCAAAAGATCCTCGGGACCGGGCTGATAGACTTTTTCTATCTTGCCCGGCACGATGCGTTCTCTTAATTCTTTCGCAGCAGCATATGTAATGATTCCATCGTAAGCCATATCCAGTATATTCTACTATCACAGGTTTACTATTGCAAATACCTAGAAAGCCGGTTTGAAACTCTGCACGTTTCCGTCGGCGTCAAGAGCGTAGATCCAGTCGCCGATATAGACACTTCTTAAGATCGAAGATCCGTCAAGTCTGTGCTTATCCACAGAATTGATACTGTCATCAGCCTTGAAGAGGAGGACGCCTGCATCATATGTGTCAGGCTTGGTGAAGGCCAGTGTGTCCTCAGCTTCATCCTCCACAAGGATGTCTTCATCTTCGATCAATTCATTGCTCCATACTTCATACGGAATCGCGAAATAGCCTGCTTCACCGTTTACCATAAGCGCATGGTGATCATACTGCGCGGTACTCGACATATCTTTGAATTCCTTGCTGTCCATTACCTTCGGCTGCGACGGGTCTGATATGTCGAAGAGGGCAAGCTTAAGTCCGCTGTCGTACTCTCCGCCGTATCCGTTATCGCCTGTGGCATGGCCTATGCCGAGCAGCCTGTCTTTACTGACAGGTATCAGAAGCGTTGAGAAACCGTCTATCTTTACTTCACCTTCGATACGCGGACTTGCCGGATCCGAAAGGTCTATTATAAAGAGCGGATCGATCGCCTCATATGTGATCACATACGCCTTATCACCGATGAAACGTACAGCCTTTATGCTTTCGTTGCGGGCAAATCCCGTGACCTCACCGGTCTCTTTAAGCTTTGAGTCAAGAATGTAAAGGTTGTTTACGTCCATACCGGCACGCTGCGATGTGGTAGCGATGCGGAAGTATCCGTCATGCTCATCCATCGAGAACTGGGAATCGACATAGCCTCGTACGGAAGCGGTAGCGGCGATCCTGACTTTGAGACCGTCAAGATCTGCGCGGACTATGCGTGTATGGTAAGAACCGCTGTCTTGAGGCCATTCCATAGATGTGCAGTACAGACTGTGGTCATTACAGTAGATCTCATTACTTGCTCCGAGTACGGCTTTAGTAGCGGAACGGCCCTGTTCGCCCGAAGAGATATCGACCGCACTGAGAACGATATATGAAGATGTACGCGGGTCCGGAACACAGCAGATATCCGATGCACCAAGCTTTTCAGGGCTGTCGATGCTTCCGCATAAAGGTACCGGACGGCCACCTCTGTAGACATAGTCATTGGTAACGAGATATATGTAATCACCTACCATGCGGCTCGAAAGGATACTGCCCGTCTGACTGAAGTCATACAGCATTTCAGGATTGCTGCGGTCGCTGATATCGTAAACGACTATGCCGGAATAGGAGTCATTACTGTTATCCTTGTAAATGGTACCGACTGTAACGAGTCTGTCTCCCTTCACGTAGATGTCGCTTATATAGTTTTCTATACCGGTGCTGCCGATAGTGGACAGCTTTTCAGTCTTTCCGTCATCGGCAGAAAGGATCACTACCTCACGTGTGTCTGTGACGTAATAAATGTATTTGCCGTCAGTCTTGACTATATCCGCCTCGTCGACATCATCTACCTGCAGATATGTTTCCGAATGTCCGCCGGCCGCATCAGCTGACTTTGCAGTAGCTGAATTGCTGACGGTTCCGCTGGTGGCTCCGGAATCCTCGAGAGGGGCAGTCTCATATTCGACAAGTTCCTCATCAATGAAGTCATTGCCCAGCTTGAAGCGGCCGTAACCGGAACTGCCGTCCAGGCTTTTGAGGAGCCTTTCGATCTCGCTTTCGCTTTTGAAAGTGTAAAGTTCGTCTCCGACAAGAGCTGTGTCAGGAGGGGAGGATAATATGTCTCTGAGCCCGCTGATACCGAAGACAGCGATAATAGCTACTGCCGCTACTGCCGCCCACTTCTTCAGCGAAAGGCGGGCTTTGGCACGTCCCGGCTCAAAGTGCTTATCTTCTTTCGGCTCGACGGTCGTTTTGTCTTCAGCTGCGTTAAGCATGGCCAGCATGTTCTCTTCGGAAAGACTGTCCGGAGCTTTGATGCCGTCACTGTCGAACAATTCTTTTATATATTCATGATCTTTGCTCATTGTGATTCTCCTTACGATAAGAACTCCCGCATTTTAGCGAGGCTTCGGGACAGTTTTGATCTTACGCTTCCTGAAGCCAGACCTGTCAGAGCGGATATTTCAGTGCTGCTGAGTCCGCCTATGATGCTGAGCAATACGATATCGCGTTCCTCCTCCTTGAGCTGTGAGAGAGCTTCGGCCAGTTCGACCGAAAGGGAAGCAGGAACCGTTGCATTGCCCGCACCTGAGTTATAGATGCGTTCCAGGTTTTCGCGTGTTCCGATCATTTCCTTTATTCTCGAGGCACAACAATTAGAGAGGATCCTGAAGATCCATGATCCGAACGCTTTTTCGCTCCTGAGACTGCCTATGCTCTGCCACGCGGCGAGCACGCACTCGCTCACGGCGTCCTCCGCCTCAGTCGGATCGTTGAGTCTGTAGAGCGCGTAGCGGTACAGCCTGTCCTTATATTTGCCGTAGAGTGAGCAGAATGCTTCCTTGCTCCCGGCTATTGCTTCTTTTATCAGTTTTTCATCCATTCGATCATCCTCATCTAAACACTATGGATGTTTTTAAGAGCTCTCATATATATAGTATCTTAAAAGAGGCCAAGTGTTGCAAAAATATGTTATTATATTCGTCGTAATCTATTTTTCCGATAGGAGGACATATCATGGACAGAGCTGAACTAGCTTCCGCAAAGCACAGAAACGGATATAACTGCTGTCAGGCAGTAGTCTGCGTATTCGCTGATGAGGTAGGGATCGATGAGTCCCTGCTCTACAAGATGGGCGAAGGTTTCGGGGCAGGGATGGGAACTACGCAGGGAGTCTGCGGAGCCATCAGCGGAGCCGCCATGCTGGCCGGACTCGTACATAGTGACGGCAACACGGAAAGAGCAGGTCTCACAAAGGCGAAGACAACAAGGATCGCAGGCATAATGCAGAAGAAATTCGTGGAGCGCACCAAGGCTCTCATCTGCAAGGATATAAAGACCGGTAATAACGGAAAGGCGTTCACATCGTGCGATGACTGCATCAGGATCGCCGTAAGACTCGTAGAGGAAGAACTTGGCCTGTAAAGGCAGTGTGCTTTTGATGGATGAAAAGAGCATTGGGATAAAGAATAACAGCGATTACAGAACCGGCTTGATTTGCGTGCTGGGGTGTCAGCTGTTCTGGGGATTCTGCCCGATATACTGGCAGGCTCTGGTACCGATACCATCATGGATCATCATACTTTACCGCATGGTGACCATGTTTGTGTATTCGTATATAGCGGCCAGAATGAGGTATTCCAGAGAGGAGATATGGGGACCTCTCAGGGAGAAGGGTGTGATCACCAGATATCTGGCGGCTGGTCTTTTGCTCACGGCTAACTGGAGCACATACATCTGGGCAATGACGACGGGTCATATGATACAGGCTTCGATCGGTTATTACATAGAGCCTATAGTCATATGTCTCTTCGGTGTAGTGATCTTCAGAGAAAAGTTCACCAAGTATAATGCAACAGCAATGGGTCTCGCCCTGATATCTCTCACTGTCATGCTGATCCATTATGGACAGATACCGGGAGTCGCGCTTGGGCTGGCGTTCACATGGGCATGCTATTCCGCAATAAAAAAATCGACGGACAGGCCGCCACTCATCGAGCTTGTTTATGAGACCATGTTCTATGCCGTTCTGGCAGTCTTTGCGATTTTCTACATAGAGACAAAGGGGATAGGTGCGCTGAGTCTCGGTGTGCCCGGCAAATACGCTCTTATGTTTCTCAGCGGACTTATTACGCTTATTCCGATAGCACTCTTCGGAAGCGCCGCAAAAAAGGTATCACTCTTTGTGATAGGACTGGCTCAGTATATAAGTCCGAGCATCACGCTTCTGCTCGGTATATTTGCATATAAAGAGCCGATCGACAGGGTTCAGGTTATATCCTTTGCCATTATCTGGATCGGCCTCGTGTTCTTCAGCTATGGAGAATATAAAAACAATCTGGAGCAGCTAGAGTCCTGAGTCAAATGAGAGAAGATTGCGGGCCTTCATCTCAACAGCCTCCGCAACAGCCAGGACCACATCAAGCGAAGGACCGTAGAACACTGCTCCATGGTGAGGAATGATGCAGGCATGTGTGTCACTGAAGGTTGATACTACTGCGTTGCTGAGCTCATCCGTACCCGGGAGGGCATAGTCTGTGACTTTTACATCGCCTATCATCTCCTGCAGCTCGCCTCCGCCCAGAGCGAAACCTGCTTTGCAGGCAGCAAACACGCTTATGGCGTTCGATCTGGTCTGGATCATGGCTTTGCAGTCAGGAAGATTTCTGTAAGCAGCCGCGTGCATTTTGACTTCAGTGCTCGGAATGCGCTGGTTGCCGTAATCGAGTGTATGGATGTTTACCTTTACAATGTCTTCTATACGTATATCAAAGTAATCCATTGATGAAGGCGTTATGAGCATTTCATCGTCATTCAGTCTTACCGACAGGTTTCCCCAGGAGCCATATGAAAGATCGTGCCTTACCAGATCTTTGCCGTGGTCGATGATGCTGCCTCTGATCGCGAACTCTTCTTCATCATATGTTACGTATTCCGCGTTAGGAGCTTCATTGCGCTTGACATAATCCGAAAGGAAGTCCTTTCTGAGTTCATCAGCAAGGGCTTTTTCTATTGGCACAGTACCTCCCAGCAATTCGCCGTGGACCTCGGCCTCGCAGGCTTTTTCAACTATCTGAGCGCCGGCAACGGCTTTTCTGCAGTTTGTGCCTACTGCAATAACGCCGGTGCTTTTAATGAGGCAGACGGAAGTATCACTGATCGCCTCAAGGATGTTTGCTGCAGAAGAATCAGGTATGACTTTCAGCTCAGACCCTGTGAGTTGGGCCAGATCTTCAAGAGCGACCGGTATTGTGTCAGCTTTTTCGGACACAGCAACAGTATCTGTTGAACAGCCGAAAAGGATGGCGTTGATGTCGCTTCTTCTGGTGAAGATCTCTCCCAGGTCACCGGATTTGATATCGCATAACTCATAGCTGTCTTCGGTGATCTCGGAAAGGATCTTGTTGCCGCCGGTGCTGAGGAATGTTTTGTCATCTACGCGCACACAAAGCTGACCGTACATCCTTTTGAATTTACCGTGAAAGCCCTTAAGGGCATTCGTCATTATTATTGCTGCCTGGTCTCTGGTCACTTTTTTACTCCTTTTCAGTATGGTTAACATACTAGCACATACTGAAGAAAAATATGTGAACACTTAATAAAACTTGAAAAAGAAAAAAACCGCCAATTTGGCGGTACTTTTTCTATCTGCAGATTTTCAGTAACCGGGCTGCGAGGCCGTCCCAGGTAATGGCTGCTGTGTCCGGAAGAGGTCCCGGAAGTTTACCCTCGGCAAATGAGTACATCGTCTGCCTGATCGCAGCAGTCAGATCATCGATAAAGGCTCTGCGGCCTGAATCGGTAGGCTCGTCGATGCTTTTCATCTGAGGTACCGGTACAAATACGGCGTTTGAATTGCCGACATTAGCATTTATCCATTTCTGTATTCCGGGCAGATCGGTGCTTAGAGGTACTGCACCGGCAGACATCGCCTCTATGAGTACCAGCGGCAGACCTTCAAAATAGGACGGAAGTATGAAGATGTCCGTCCGACGCAGAAGCTCCGCAAGTGCGGCTTGCGGGATCTGTCCGAGCCACTCCGCCCATGGCGGCAGTTCATTGAGCTTCTCCTTCATAAATTCGTCCTGGCAGCCGCCTGCCATAGTCAGCTCAAAGGCAGGTACATCGCTGTCAGAGGCCAGCCTGTCGAGAGCAGCAAGCATCTCGGGAACTCCTTTAGGCCTGCTGATTTTTCCTGCGTATGCAAGGCGCAGAGGAGTGCCCGCTTCATGTTCAATTCTTCCTTCCGTATTGAACAGCCTGTTGTTGTAGCCGCTTCCTATGACTGAAACGCGGCTTTCATCCATCCCGAATATTTCGATTATCTGTGTGCGCTGCTCTTCATGCAATGCCAGAGCGGCATCCAGATCCTTTATGTATGGCTTCACGAGATCTCGCAGATTGTCGCAGTTTATCATCTGCCTCAGATCGGTACCGTGTGAAATGCCGGCGATCTTTCGTTCAGGGAAATGTTTTCTGACAAGTGCAGTCAGCAAAAACAGATGATGGCAAATTATCAGATCGGGATCGAGGTCAGCTATTGCACGTCCGGCAGCATCGATGAACGCATCTTCAAACTGTGAGATCATATCAGATGTAAGATCACGGTATCTGGTCGAAGTATACGGCATTATATCCGACATGCCGACAACAGGGAACGGCAGAGTGCCGAACTTTGCCTGCGCAGCTTTACACGGAACTGCAAGCAGATCTGCCTTTTTTTCAGAGAAAAAGACAGGATAGCAGGAGACTCCCTCCGGAAAGTCTACGATGTCGTCCGGGAAGATTCCGCAGACGACCGCCTGCCTGTGACCCATGCGGTCAAA
The DNA here is from genome assembly GCA_902801255.1 of uncultured Eubacteriales bacterium. Lineage (GTDB taxonomy): Bacteria > Bacillota > Clostridia > Peptostreptococcales > Anaerovoracaceae > Crickella. The sequence continues at coordinate 29,409 of CADCHO010000022.1, forward strand.
GGCTCTTACCAGTTCTGTCATATATGTGCCGCTGCCTGTGGAATGCGGCTTTTGTGCCGTTATGCTTAGTATTTTCATGCACATATGATACCATAAAGCCGCGTTCATCTTCACATAATCTTTACTTGCAAAAGTGCATAAACTATTGTATAAGTAAATAGCAGAATGAATACCAAAGGGTAATATAGAATGAGGCTGTTCCGATACAAGGGGACAGCCATTTTTGTAGGAATTTAATTTATGGGACTCTTTTACGAAGCAGATAAAACATTTGAGCAGCTCATGGACGAAAAGAAGAATTTCGTCTTTATCGGTGAGGCAGGCTCAGGGAAAAGTGAGATAATCCTCAATATCGCAAACAAGCTTGCGCAGAAAACCGGAAAGCAGGTAGACCTGTTTGACCTCGACCAGACAAAGCCTCTCTACAGATCACGCGACATGCAGCAGGATTTCGCAGACAGGGGAGTGAACATTATCTATCAGGAGCAGTATCTGGATGCCCCGGTAATGGTAGGCGGAGTAAGGGTATCTCTGATCTCTGATCAATACACACTGCTGGATATCGGCGGGGGCCATCAGGCTGCAAAATTTGCCGGTGCCTACAGCGACCTCCTGAGCAAGGATGATGCAGTTCCGGTCTATATCGTCAATCCGTACAGACCGTGGACCAGAGATGTCGATTCAATTGACGGCACAATGAGGCATATTCTCGGGTCAATGAGACTCGATCACATATACATACTTGGAAATCCGAATCTCGGATACGCAACATCAGTTAATGAATTCATGGAAGGACTGGACAGGATCGATGAGCTGTTCGACGGCTTCACGGTCGTCAACAGTGCCTGTGTCAGAAGAGAGATCTTCGAAGAGGCGCAGGCTATGACCGGCAAGTCTCTGGTACCTCTTGATCTCTTCCTGACCTACTCGTGGGTTGATTAGAATAAACAAAGGTATTGTTAAGAAGGAGGAATATTAATGGCAAGAATCGAAATCACGACTGAAGCCTGCAAATCATGCTCCTACTGCGTCATCTCGTGCCCTAAAAAGTGCCTCGAGATCGGCGAGAAAGTTAACTCCAAGGGTTATCTCTATGCGACTTCCGCAAGACCTGAGGACTGCATCGGATGTGCGATGTGCGCCCAGATCTGCCCT
>CADCHO010000023.1 GCA_902801255.1 uncultured Eubacteriales bacterium
AATATGAAATAACCATATACACGTCCTGCTATAACACAAGGACTGGAGTGCAGTACTACAATTGCTATGATAACCACCAGATATCAAAGGTTGATATGCGTAAAGAGAATCTCGAAGGGTGTACTTTGATGCGATATCCTCTGATTACAAACGAGCAGATTCACGAGCAGAACTAACCTGCCGATGCAGCAACTATGAATGCATCCATTATGTGTTGTAAGAAGCGAGACTTTTATTGTATTTATCGTAATGATGCCATCTTTTTCACAAAAGGAGAATTGTATTTGTCGTAGATGCATCTACACACACGGAATGTGTCACCCTCATGACAAGGCGTTGAAATCTTCACAGTAATGTGGTTGAAAAAAGTGATTTCTTTGATATAATCGAGCCATCGATATACGTAAATCGGAGACAGGGCTCTCCGATTTTTTTATGCCTCGGGAAACCGGGGCGTTTTTCATTTACTGCGAAAAGGAGGCGCATTATGAACAAGAATGAAATCATATTATTTGAAACTGCCGACAATGAAGTGTCGCTGCAGGTGCAGATGAAGGATGAGACTGTGTGGTTGACTCGTAATCAGATGGCTGAATTGTTTGATAGAGATGTCAAAACAATAGGTAAGCACATTAGCAATGCGTTGAAAGAAGAGCTGGATGGATCAACTGTCGCAAAATTTGCGACAGTTCAAACTGAAGGCAACAGGGAAGTAACGCGCGAGATAGAATACTACAACTTAGACATGATTATTTCTGTCGGATACCGCGTCAAGTCACAGCGAGGCGTGGAGTTTCGCCGTTGGGCGAATTCAGTCCTCAAAGACTATATCCTGAGGGGCTATGCAGTCAACCACAAGCGCATCAACCAACTCGGACAGATCGTACAGATCCTGAAGAGGGCAGAGAACCAACTGGATGCACAGCAGGTGCTTTCGGTAGTAGAAAGTTATTCAGCTGCGCTGGATATGCTGGATGATTATGACCACCAGACGATGTCCAAACCTAAAGGAAATAAGGCGACGTATGTACTTTCTTATGATGAGTGCCGGGAAGTCATAAACAAAATGAAATACGCATCATGCAGCGATCTTTTTGGAAATGAGAAAGATGAATCGTTCAAAGGTTCAATAGGAGCAATATATCAGAGCTTTGATGGAAAGGACCTGTATCCATCCCTGGAAGAGAAAGCTGCAAATCTGCTTTACTTTGTAACCAAGAATCACAGTTTTTCGGATGGTAACAAGCGCATAGCTGCTACGATGTTCCTGTATTTCCTTGATAAGAACAAAGCTCTGTTCGTTGAAGAAACAAAAAGAATAGCAGATTTTACACTAGTGGCGCTGACGATCATGATCGCTGAGTCAAAGCCGGAAGAAAAAGAAATGATGGTAAACGTTATCATGAATTGCATAGCATAGAAAGGTGGGAGTTTATAAAATGGAACCGGTAAATCTAAGTATCCTTGTAGTGAACTGCAAAAACTATGTGCCGTCTTACAATTGGTATTTTTGTAAAAGCGGAAGATTTTTTTGCGGAACAGCAAATTCACCGAATGATATATGTTTCAATGAAGCACGACTGAAAGAATTCAATGATTCGAGCGATTATGTACTAATGCCGGAATGTCCGGGAATGACTGATGAAGAAGCAGCTGTAGTCTTAAAATGGTGGTGCAGACAAAACGATATCCCGTATAATGATGATATGGATAATATCGAAGCAGCATATCGATGGTATTATAAATATGAAGATGAGGGCGATGATTACTCACCAATATATCATCTGGTGATGCACTGATTGGCTAAGGTGTATGATGCTTGAATAATTATTCGTGTTTATACATTTTGTTGTCGATAATTGTATCCTTCACCTTAGCTACAACATATAATAATTTGTATCCCTTACCTTGAAGTCATTGCATATCGAATAAAGGGAGATGATCAGATGAAGAAGATCACTATGTTTCATATAAATGAATGCAGGTACTGCGATTTTGCCAGAAAAGCAATAACAGAACTCAGAGAAGAAAACCAGGAATACAACAAAGTTGAGATCGAAATGATCAATGAGAATGAACATCCTGAGATCATCGAGAACTACGATTACTGGTCAGTGCCAAGTCTGTTTATAGGAAAAGAAAAAATATTCGAAGCGGCACTTTTCATGCCGTATGAGACGGTCAGAGACGGAGTCAGACTGGCATTTGATAAAGCTCTTGAATCCTGATCCCGGAGGACAAAATATGATTCCGGGAAGCAAGAAATGGCCGTATATTCTTTTACTGATATTTTGCTTAACACTTCTGACCTTGCCCGGCTGCAGTGCTGATAATGTTGATGACACGACTGATGCACGTTCTGTTATGCCTGCTGTCACCAACATGGCCGGCAGTCAGACATCGGCAGAGGTTTGTGATGACCTAAATACAGCTGGGCTGTCCAATGTAGTCACGTTCAATGAGTGGGTTCTGGATTTTGCAGGATCCGCGGGTGATGATGCTTATCTTTCAGATAAATGGATGCAGCCCGGAGCAAATACTCCGGATCTTGCAGCGTGTGCAGATGGCTGGGAAAAGCAGCATGACTATTCTGATGCTGACTGCAGGATTACTGCAATGCTGCTTCTTGACGGGATCATAACAGCAGAGAAAACTGACAGCGAGTACACCGGAACATATCTTATGTTCGATGTCGATGCCATAGAAAACACAGACAGATATGAGGTGATAAGGAAGAACCTCAAACTGTTTACAACGCTGTTCGGAGACAGGCCACCTGAAGAAAATGAAGATCCTTCGGAAGTCTTCGGGAACATGTGGAACGAATATGGTTTCAGAATCAGCAATGACAAAGTCTCACTTGTCAGCATCGTTGTATATGATCCTGATTTCAATCAAACATTTACAGGTCACACGGGAGTCCTTGTTAAGCTGGCTGAGGATATTTATCTGTACGTAGAAAAGCTCGCATGTGAGCAGCCGTATCAGGCGATACTTGTAAGTGATACGGACCAGCTTTTCAATTTGCTTGCGAACAGGAGTGAATACTATGGAAGTAAAGGAGATGCGGGACCATATGTTTATATGAACGGAGACTACCTTGGTGAACTCAAAGCGTGGAAATGATAATATAACAAGTATGAAAAACAGTTTGGAGTTTGATTTATAAAGGAAAAGCTATGGAAAAATACACAGATCTGGAACAGGCATTGCATGACCCGTCACTTGCCATAATAACCGGGAATATAACTACACTTAATGAGCTCGACAAAGTTTTTGTCAAGTATAACGCCCTTCCGAAAAAGCAGAAACGATTCTCCAACTATTATTCCAATGAATTTTTAGGGCACATAGTGCCGGAGATGTATTTTATTGTGAAAGATAAGCTGAAAGCTGAAAACGACATCTTTTACGATTTGCCTCTTCCGAACGAAAAGTACGTGGTTTCAGAGCCGGATCTTTACTACAGGGAAAACAGCTTCAATTCAGGCGAAACGAATATATGCTTTATTCTCGGCCATTCAGGAAGCGGAAAATCAATGATGGCAAGAACGCTCGAAGGGGATGATATAGACCATATTGAACTTGATGATCTGCTCCTCACAAAGGATCATTTTACAATGGATAAGCTGAAGGATTACTCTGATATGTTCTACAGCTTCTTTAACGGTGAAGGAGCAAAATACTATATCGGTGTTGCTGAGAGAGACAGTATCCCTAAGGAGGATTATGAAGATAAGGTGTTTGTAGACTTTGTTTATTTCGCAATGGAGTATGCCAGGCACCATAGAGAAAAGAAATATATCATAGACGGAATCTGGATCTACCTTTATTTTGATGATCCTTCTGTATTTGAGGATTATGCGGTGTTCATCAAAGGAACGTCTTTCCTTAAATCCAAGATCCGGGTGATGAAGAGGGAGAGGCAAAGAGACAAGGATGCTTTGCAGGACAGAAAGCAGATGTTCGGAAGAGAAGCCAGAAACTATCTTCTCGATGAGGATAAGATCGACAACTACCGCAGGTTTTTCGGCAACAGCCCTGACACGGTTTTCAGAGAGGAAAAAGACGAAAACAGTATTGTAAACGAACTGAACAGCATTGATAAATTTTTCGTAAACGATGATGCAAACGGAATAATTGAAATAATGGACAGAGCTAAAGCAAATACTAAATTATCCAACTGGACTAAACAGTTGATAATCCATGAATGCAAGACAGCTCTGCTCGAAATGCGGATATGAGTAGTAATCAAAAAAGCATGAATGATGATCAGGGAAGAGACAAATGAAAAACCTGAAATGGTGCATTTATACATACAGACACAGAAGAGCCTTTGAATACTGCGTACGCAAATACATCCATGAGCCTGCATTGAGAGAAGAAATGCTCAGGCGAGCAGCTGTCCATGACATGGACAAAATGATAATGTATCTGTCCATGGATCAGAAGGAAGCACAGGAGATGCATGTTAAGACTCAGCCGCATCACCTGGAGAATGACTTGACGAGAACATATGAAGATTATGTTGAAACAGTCATAGACTATGAGTGCGCTCCTTACACAAAGCCCGATAAACCGCTGAATGCATATGATTTCACTCAACTTCTTATGGATCGGAAGGCTCTTGATGAAGAGACAGGCAATGCGCTGATTTCCATAATGGAGGATATCGGTATTGCCAATTCAACAACTTATATAGATGATGAAGAAGGACAGAGATATATCAGCAGTCTGGGAGAAGTTACTGAGGAAATGATAAACAAAGAGATATTGACATATATAAATGAGCATCCTGACATTGAGCTTAGTAATATACTCGATTATGCCACATAAAAGTTGTAGCAGCGAGAAAATGAAATCAAAGCTTTTGATAAAAGAGCGTTTTTCATACAAAGTGAAAAACGCTCTTTTTTGCCGGCTTGTTTAAATACCGATTTTGTGTTTATGCAGAACTTCCGCGATAATGTCCACCGCGTTTTCTATCTGCTCTTCTGTATGTGTTACCATCAGGCTTGTTCGCAGAAGGCATTCGTCCGGAGCCGTAGCAGGCGGCAAGGATGGATTTACGTATACACCGCGGTCATATAGATCCTTGGCGATTACCAATGTAGTGAACGGCTTATAGGTGTAGATCGGAATAATAGGGATCCTTTCTCCGTTAGTTTCTTTCGTCCGGATATTGGACTCATGCAGCTTTTTGCGCATTAACATGGCTCTGCTTTGCAATATCTCCGGAAGCTCAGGATGTTCTTTCAGAATTCTCAATGCAGCCAGGGCCGAAGCACAGCTGGCCGGGGTGATAGAGGCGGAAAATATAAATGGTCTCGAGGAATGCTTCACATAGTCGACGATCCGGCTGGATGCCGCCATATATCCTCCAAGGGAAGCCAGGGACTTGGAAAAGGTTCCCATATAGATATCCACTTCTTCTTCCAGACCGTAATAGCTGGCTGTTCCGCGTCCTCCTTCGCCGATGACACCGAGACCATGGGCATCGTCGACCATCACACGCGCATTGTATTTCTTTGCCAGCCTGCATATCTCCGGCAGATTCGCAATATCGCCGCCCATGGAGAAGACACCATCTGTGACTATCAGGCGTCCCGCATTTTCAGGAATTTTATCGAGTTTACGCTCCAGGTCCTCCATGTCATTGTGACGGAAGCGTAGCATTTTTCCGAAAGAGAGGCGGCATGCGTCGTACAGACTGGCATGGTTTTCCCTGTCCATGATGATGTAATCATTGCGGCCGGCTATTGAACCTATGATGCCGAGATTAGACTGGAATCCTGTAGAAAATGTCATTACAGCCTCTTTTCGCAGGAATTCAGCCAGTTCTTCTTCAAGCTGCAGATGCAGTTTCAGCGTACCGTTCAGGAAACGCGAACCGGAGCAGCCTGAGCCGTATTCTTCATAAGCACGCACCCCTGCTTCTATAACTTCGGGATGTGATGTAAGGCCGAGATAATTATTAGAGCCAAGCATGATGCGGCGCTTGCTCTCCATGATGACCTCGGTGGCCTGTCTGGACTCCAGCGCGTGGAAATAAGGGTATATACCCCTTTCGCGAATTTCGTCTACTACTGATTTATCATAGCATTTGGCAAAAATATCCATGAGTTTCTCCGATGCTAATACCAATCTTTAATACGGATTGTTAACTGTATATAATATATATTGTTAACTCTTAACATATTGGGCTGAAAATGACAAGGTTTTAATGAAGAACACATTGCAAAAGCAAGCGGCACTTGCACATTGACAACTGTGGCATCTGAATATAATATAAACAGCTGACGGCAAATCTCTCCCGGGTCAAGGAAAGAATGGGTCAGCACAGAGAGAAATACGGGCCGGCGCTGTATATTCGCTGGCTTTTTTTATAGAAATGGAAAACTGCAGATGAATAAAGAGGAATCTCAAAAAAGACGTTTATTTAAACAGAATGCGCGAAAAGTACTGAAGCACCATTATTTTGTGCTTATGATGCTTTGTCTTGTGGCAATATATTTCGGAGCTGAGTTCAGATATGTCACTTCACAGACTAATGATACTTACAGCATCCTGACAGGCAGAGATGTCGAAGGTACTGAGTTTGCATTAGTGATCGATGATAACTCGATCCTGGAAACGGCACTTGAAAAAATAGGCATCGACACGACTGCCATGAAGGAAAGCCGGCTTGCCGAGGAGAGAGAAGAGATCCGGAAGAGCGGGAGCCAGGATCTCCGCAGGATAAAGGGCGGCAGCAGAGGATTTCTGTCACGCGTCGTTAAGTATTTTGCCTCAGGAGATATCATTGATACGCTTATAGATGCCGGAGTGTCGGTTTTTCACTCTGAGACGATCGCGATGGCGATCCTTATCATAGCCGGTCTTCTGGTGACTCTGTTTATATGGGCTTTTCTGAAGAACGTGTACATTGCAATTCTCCGAAGGATGTTCCTTGAGGCGAGATCATACAAAACCGTACCGTTTTCACATGTTCTATTCTTCAGAGCAGTGGAAAGATGGAAGAAAGCATCTCTGTCGATGGTACGCCTGAGTGTATATAAACTTCTATGGTGGGTCACTGTAATCGGAGGTATCATCAAGCATTACTCTTATATGCTGGTCCCGTATATTATTGCTGAGAATCCGGATATTGACGGAAAGGAAGCGATCAGACTGTCTCAGCGCATGATGGACGGCCGTAAGATGGAGGCTTTCCGGCTGGAATTTTCTTTCATCGGCTGGCACATACTCGGGTATCTGAGCTTTGGATTAGCTGAAGCTTTATGGGTCGTCCCATACAAGACAGCTGCTTTTACGGAGTTCTATGCCGATGCCCGCTGTGAGGCTAAAGAGAGAGCCATTGAAGGCTGTGAATACCTGAATGATGAGTACCTCTTTACAGGAGCGTCTGAAGATAAGCTTGAAAATGCTTATGCAGACATAGAAGAACACAAAAGATTCGTCGATGATCACAAAATAGAGCTTGCTCCTGTAAATGCTTTTTTCGCTGAGAACTTCAGTCTCTGGCTGGGAAGTTCCGCTGAAAAACAGCGCTATGATGAAGTTGACAGCGTACGTAAGCAGATAGAGGAAGACATCTGTGTTATAAACGGAGAGATCTATCCGCTGAGGCTTAATCCTCTCTGGAAAAACACCAGTGTAGAGGTAGTGCACAGTGTGAGATATCTGCGTACTTATACGGTCCTGTCGATCATCATGATTTTCTTTGTTTTCTCTTTCGTAGGCTGGAGCTGGGAAGTATGCCTGCATCTGGTCAAGGACGGAGTGTTCGTAAACAGAGGAGTCATGCATGGCCCATGGCTGCCTGTATACGGGAGCGGCGTGTCGCTTATCGTAGTTCTTCTTGCGAGATGGCGCGGTACGCCGTACGAAGAGGCATTCCTCACCTTACTGCTGTGTGGATTCCTTGAATATATGACTTCATATTATCTGGAGGTGACCAAGGGAATGCGCTGGTGGGACTACACAGGATATATCCTGAATCTCAACGGAAGGATCTGTGCTGAAGGACTGATCGTATTCGTTGTGGGAGGAATGGCAGCTGTATATGTGCTCGTTCCGCTGATAGATACTGCTTTTTCGCGTGTAAATACGAAGACGCTAAGTATTGTCTGTATGGTTCTGGTCATTGCTTTCGCAGCTGACATGGTATATTCACATTATGTTCCGAACACAGGCGAAGGAATTACAGACTACAAGGCTTATAAAGAATCAAGTGAATATTATCCATACAAAACGGAGACTGAGCTCTCCGTTTTTTATATCTTGTCGTCCGTGTATAATAGTAATATGGATAGCATAGAACGGGCATAATGAAAAAGGGGTGGCTTTATGAATTATTATCTTCTGACTGATACTGTACAGCCGTGTGAAGAGGAAGATCTGTTTGGACAAACGGGCTATAAATATGTGGCTGTTCTTACAACGTCGGAATGGGCACGTGACCGGGATCGCTTTGACATAGGCATTGAGCTGGAACTTGATCCCAACGATATTCACAATACAAAGGCAGAGGTCAATTATGACTCACTTACCGGCACTTTCCGGATCCCTGACCGTAAGAATATCGGAACAAAGGATTACCGCTTTGCGTTTGCTCTGGACGAAAAAGGCATAGTGTTTATTGATGAAAGCGGCAAAGCAGAGCAAATGATCAAAGATATCAGGCGTAAAAAGCGGTGGCGCATGCCAAGCTTAGAGCGTTTTCTGTACGATTTCCTTGAACAGATAGTGGAAAATGACCTGTCAGTACTGGAAAGTTATGAGGCAGAGCTGAACCTGATCGAAGATTCAATACTTATTAACACTCTGAAACCTGAAGACCTTGTACGGGTCAATGAGATCCACAGCGATATCCGAAAGCTGCTTATACATTATGAGCAGATCATTGATATGACACATGAACTGGAAGAGAATGAGAATGGATTCTTCAGCGAGGAGAATCTGCGTTACATTCACTTGTTTATGAATCTTTTAACACGCAGGCATGATTCTGCTGCTTCTCTTCGCGATCACACTATGCAGGTGCGTGATCTTTATCATGCACAGCTGGAGGTCAGGCAAAACAGGATAATGACGCTTCTCACAATTGTCACTACGATCTTCATGCCGCTGACATTGATAGTCGGATGGTATGGCATGAACTTCCGTTATATGCCGGAACTGGAATGGCGCTTCGGATACCCTGTTGTGATCGTGATGAGCATTTTTATAGCGATAGCCTGTCTGTTGTTTTTCAAAAAGAAGAAATGGCTGTAGCTTCATCGACTGTTAAAAGAGGAGGGGTGCTCCATGAGCGGGAAAGATAAAAGGATCAAAGGATGCCCTGAACCCGGCTGCGCACGGCATAATGAGCATTACAAGTATAAGCCGTCTGACCGGTTCTGTACTCTGTGCGGATCTCAGCTGGTGTTCGTATGTGCGAAATGCTTTAAGGAAATAGAGGATACTGAAGATCAGCGCAGATACTGTGAAGACTGCAAGCCGAAGAAGTTAAAGGACGGCGCAGAAACACAGAAGCCTTCGAAAGAAAGGAAACCGCCAAAAGAGAAGAAGCCTAAAGAAAAGAAAGAGCCGGGAAAGGGCAAAGAAGCTGTCGCTAAAAGTGTTGCCGTCATAAAGGGAAAAGCCCCTCAAATCAAGGATAAAGCAATTCAGATAGCAAGTGATCCAAAAGTGCAGAAGGCAGCTCTTGATGTAGCTGATATCGCCAAATACGGTATAAGACACAGAAAAACAAGAAGAGTCGTAGGGACACTTATACGCGCAGCGAAGAAACAGTTTGAAGAAGAAACGTTATGAAATCGATTCTGATTAAAGATACGACTAAAGAAGAACGCGAACAAATTGTCGCTGAGTCTATCGGGAATATAAATGGATCATGTGACGGCTGTGCTGCCGGGCTTGCAGAGATGTACCGGGATTACATTGACGGCAGGAAGGAGATCCGCGATATTAATATGGAGTTTTGCGAGCAGCATGATCCGCATATTTAGATTCATTACAGGGGGAAAAGCATGTTGCGTCAACGAATAGTGTTCTATGGATGGGTGCAGGGAGTCGGTTTCAGATACTGGGCAAGGCACGCAGCAAGCCTGTATGGTGCCACCGGCTGGGTCAGAAATGATCCTGACGGCACCGTAACGATGGAGATACAGGGAACGCAGGAACAAATAGATCAGGTGATAGCAGCAATTAAACACGGCAGATTCATAAGCATAGATCGTATGGATGTCATATCACTTCCGGTTTTAGAAGGTGAGAGATCCTTCCGGTATGTGATATGAAGATGGAGAATAATTCCATTAGCCGTAAGATAAAACGGCTCGTCGCCATTCTGCTTGCTGTCATACTCGGGTATTGCCTTTTAACGGCTGGGAGTATCATATCTTTTTCTGAAAAGGATGAAACAAGGCCGGCGGACGCAGCGATCGTTCTCGGCGCGAGCGTTTACGACAACAGTCCTTCGCCAGTGTTCTGTGAACGAATAAACCATGCGGTTGATCTGTACAATAATGGTTATGTGGAAACCATTATCATGACCGGCGGTGTGGGAGAGGGAAACATCCGGTCAGAAGCAGATATTGCCCGCGAGTACGCTGAACAGCAGGGGGTCCCGGCTGAATCGATATATATTGAGGAAAACTCCGGAATAACAGATGAAAATCTCAGGAATGCAAAGAGTATCATGAAGGAGCATAATCTTGATACTGCTCTGATCGTCAGTGATCCTCTTCACATGAAGCGTGCCATGCTGTATGCGCATGATCACGAAATGAAAGCATACAGCTCGCCGACACCTACTTCCTTATATAGGAGCTGGAAGACGAAGCTTCCGTTCCTGGCAAGGGAGGTTTTCTATTATACCGGATACAGGCTGGTCCGGCTGTTCAGATAACGGAGAAGAACCCAATGATAATCAATGATAATTGTAAAAACTGCCAGCTTAAGAAGAACCTGAACGCATATCCTGCAGGAGCATCACAGGAAAGCATAGATATCTATCAGTCAAGAGTAAAAGATATTCTGGACAAGTCCGATGGACTAAGCACTCCGCAGGTCGCAGAGAAAATGTATGATCTCAGGCGTGAGCTCTTCGGGGCAGACAAAGATTACTCGGAAATAAAAAAGTATTACAACAGACGTATGCTTTCGCTGCTTCCGTATATGGAGCATAGAGTACGAGCTGCCAAGGATCCGCTGATGATGGCCGTACAATATGCAATGGCCGGTAATTATATCGATTTCGGGGCAATGGACAGTGTGGATGAAAACCAGCTCAAGGTTCAGCTTGATCAGGCTGCAGGCATAGTGATCAATGCGGACGTGCTGGACAGTTTTCGTAAGGACATACTGTCAGCGCGGCAGATGGTATATTTTACAGATAACTGCGGAGAGATAGTGACCGATAAACTGCTTATTTCCGTTATGCGGAGCCTTGCTCCTGAACTTGTGGTCACGGTTATCGTGCGGAGTAAGGATGCCGTTAATGACGCTACAATAGACGATGCCGGGCAGATCCGTATGAAGGATGTTGCGACACGAGTGATCGGCAATGGAAACGGAATGCCGGGGAACGTGATAAGTGAGATGTCTCCGGAAGCCATGAGTGCGATCGAAAAAGCAGACTTTCTGATATCAAAAGGTCAGGGCAACTATGAAGGGCTCAGTGGCTGCGGACTCAACATTTATTATCTTTTCCTTTGCAAATGTGAGGCGTTCATGAAAAGGTTTGATGTTCCGCAGTTTACCGGGATAATGACGCATGAAAAGTAACTAAAAAAGCAATATGCACTTTGTCGAAGCGAAAGGAATACTTACCGGAAACAGCGGTTATTATGGAATGAATATATACCGTGGCTGCTCTCACGGATGTGTTTATTGTGACAGCAGGAGCAAATGCTACCAGTTTACGCATCCTTTTGAAGATATTGAGGTGAAAAAGAATGCGCCCGAACTGTTAGAGAGAGCTTTAAGATCCAAAAGGAAAAGATGCATGATCGGGACCGGTGCTATGTCTGATCCGTATATGCATTGCGAAGAGGAACTGCGCCTTACAAGGAGGTGCCTCGAAATTATATATAAGTATGGATTCGGCGCGGCGATCCAAACAAAGTCCGACAGGATCCTTCAGGACCTGGATCTTCTGGACGAGATAAACCGCTCGGCAAAATGCGTGGTACAGATCACGCTTACAACTTACGATGATGATCTTTGCCGCATACTGGAACCAAATGTATGCAATACAAAGCGCAGGATCGAAGTGCTTGAGAAAATGCATGCGAGGGGCATTCCGACAGTGGTCTGGCTGACCCCGGTACTTCCTTTCATCAATGATACAGAAGAGAATATCACATCCATACTGAACGAGTGTGTGCGGACAGGTGTGAAGGGCGTCATTGATTTCGGCATGGGGCTGACGCTCCGCGAGGGTGACCGTGAATACTATTATGCTGCCCTTGATAAACACTTTCCGGGAATGAAAGCCCGGTATATACAAAAATATGGGAATGCATACGAGCTGCCAAGTCCGAAGGCAAAAGAACTGACAGCTGTGTTTAAAAGAATATGTAAAAGCCACAATATTTTGTCAACTCCGGAGGATTGTTTCAGATTCATGCGGGAATTGCCGGAGAAACACACGCAGATGAGCATTTTCGATTTGTAAGAACAATTGTGAAAAGGTGTAATTGATGTATAAATATGAAACACACTGCCATACTTCACCGGTCAGCAAGTGCGGGAAGGCTTCTGTCAAGGATACAGTATTAATTTATAAACAGTTCGGCTATGATGGTATCTTCATAACCAATCACTTCCTGGACGGAAACATAAATCCGGAAGCAAGGGTGCTGCCTTATCGCGATCAGATCGATTACTATTTTTCTGATTACGAGGAGGCTGTAAGGATAGGATCAGATGCAGGAATAAAGGTGTTCCCGGGTGTTGAACTTTCATATAAGGGTACGGACTTCCTGATCTATGGACTGGATAAGGAATGGTACAAGGATCATCCGGAGATCCTTGAAATGGAGAAAACTGAAGAGCTTCCATACCTTATGGAGGCCGGAGCCTTTGTGATACAGGCACATCCTTACCGGGAGGCGCATTATATAGACCATATACGCCTTTTCCCGAGGTCCGTTCACGGAGTTGAAGTGATAAACTCCAATCAGGCCTGGGAATCAAATGCCGCGGCTGAATCGTATGCCGTACATTACGGTTTCCTGAAAACTGCCGGATCAGATAATCATTGGGGCGGTAATGTTTTTTCAAGATTAAAGGAAAAAGGATTCAGACCGGAGATCGCCGGCATGTGCAGCGATATGGAAATCAACAGTGTTGAGGATTATATCAACAGTGTAAGAGAGGAAAGCATGAAAATATTCCTGATGGATGAAAATGGAGAAATCACGATACAGTGACAGGTTGCGGCCGGTTTTTCAGTGGCGGCCGCTCTTTATCTGATCCACCAGGAAGCGGCGCTGATACTTCAGCACAGCATAGTCGCTGATCCTCTCCATGTAAATAAAATCGGATGCGCCGCCGATGACACCGACGACGGGTATCTTTTGCAGGAATTTCATCAGAAGCAGTGCGTGGGCAAGAGCCACGGCTGCTTCGTTTATTTTTTCATCAACGGTGTTGGTGTCGCTGGAAAGACCTTCTCTGATGAGTCTGTTGACCTCTTTGTTGGCACGAAGCATATCGTCGCCATCCTGCACGGCAGCTGCAATCACACTGAGAATAAACTTTTGCTCCTCCTCGGTGTCAAAAGCGTATCCGTACTTCATGGATATCTTATATATGTTCCTGAGAAGAAGGGTAATGAACAGGACGATATCAGGAATGGTCCCTCCAACGAATCCGAGCGCAGCACCTGTGACTGTAGAAACAATAGTATGGGCAGTACCTGTGGCAGTCGCGCGGCGTTTGAACTTGCGCAGCTGCCTGCCTCCGCCAAGCTCTTCGAGATCGGCAGTGTCCGCCTCAAATTCGTCGATGATCTTATCCGTGGAGAAAGTCTTGCTTATTATTGCGGAACCTTTGGAGAAAATCAGATGAAAAGCCTTTGAAAATGCTTTATCCAGAGTGGCCTCAAGCTTTGCCGGGACTTTGTCTTCAAGGAGCAGATCAAGTTTGGTCGGTTCTCTGTTTAGCTGCTTTCTGAGAAACCGCCGCTCTGCTCTGCGCAATCCTTCTATTTCTCTCTGTAATACAGTCTTTGCCATCTTTTTCTCCCGCTTACATCCTGCCATAATAATAGCAGGAAAAGCATGTTGAAATGAAGGGATATAATCGATTCATCGATACTCACCAGACGCAGTCGTGTGTGATATGATTATGATACGGAATGAAAAGAAACAGTGAAATGGCTAGGAAATACTTATGGATGAGTATTACGTGATGCCTGAGGGGGAAACTGCGGTTGAATCCGGGGCATTTGCAAAAAACAAAAACCTTAAACATATAGATCTGAGAAATGTCAGGCACATAGGGGCATTCGCCTTTCAGGAATGCACAGGCCTTGAGACGGTTATCATGAGCAATGTTGAGGTGATAGAAAAAGGTGCATTTGAATTCTGCCGAAATCTTCGCAGCATTGTTTTCGGTAATATCACGGATATCGGAGATATAGCGTTCTTTCATTGCGGAAAGCTTGATATTCCCGAAATGCCGCGCTCCCTTGCGAAAGCCGGAGCGGGCGCGTTTTCACACACCGGGCTGAAACATGCTGATCTGCATTGGTTTGAAGAGATCCCTTCATCGCTTTTCAGCTATTGCACGTCAATGGAATATGCAGACATCAGCGGTGCGAGAGTGATACAGAACGAGGCCTTTGCAGGATGCAGGGAGCTGTCATACGTGAGATTCGGAGACCTTGAAAAGATCGGTGAGAGGGCATTTCGGAAATGCGACTCGCTTGAGCTGGCAGTTTTGCCCGGCACATTGCAGAGTATAGGTGATGAAGCTTTCGAAAGAATACGGCCGGGGCTCATCATTCCGAAGGGTGTCTGCCATGTTGGGGGCAATTGTCTCGGACCTGTAGATACAAGAAAGAAAGTCAGCATTTACAGAGCGATGCTTTATGAATTCAGGAATTACTTCCGCAATGACCGGATCGTTCCGGAAAAAGAAGGCGAAGATGAGCACTTTTACATGTATGAAAGCTCTATAGATGTAAGGGTGCTGGATGACGCGACGGATACGGCTGTCGGTCTGCTGCCTCTTTTTTGCGATCTGGATCCTAAGATGCGAAGTGATCTGATTGATGCATTCAGAGAAGACAATACATTTGATTATTGGATGCTTGATACAGTACTGTTTTCTGCTATGAGCTGGAATCAGCGCTGCAGAGACAAGGTAGCAGTCATGAGAATGAAGTATCCATATGAGCTGAGTGAGGCCGCCCGGGAAGAATATGCCCGTTATCTTTGTGCCCATGCAGACAGAATAGCAAGACGGGCTATCTGGGAAAGAGATACTGAAGTCCTTTCATTTTTATGTGAAAACGATCTTATCAGCAGAGGCGGTATCGTGAAATTGCTGGACTACTCAATTTCACTTTCAGCTTCTGAATGTACTGCTTTACTGCTTGAATGTCAGTCAAGACTGGACTGGCATGAGGACACGCTGCTGGAAGAATTATGACTGACATTACAGAGAACAACAATCTTATAAATAAAGCAGCGAATGATGTAATGACTCTTGCGCGCAGCATGCTGATAGTCAGGTTCCGCTTCCTCGACATCGCACTGAGCAGGCTGGAGCCGGTCCCTTTGGATGACGCGACACTTGCAACTGATGGTATAAGGCTGATATACGGACCGAAGCATGTTCTCAGGAGCTTTAAAACTGATCACGAAAAACCGGCCCGCGATTATCTTCATGTACTTCTTCACTGTATTTTCAGCCATATGTTCACCGGTACTCTGGCAAATCCGGAACTGTGGAATCTGGCATGCGATATAGCGGTCGAGAGCACGATGAACGATCTGGGTCTGCATGTGACGGATGACTCAAAAAAGGCCTCACAAAGACCGGAGATCGAAAGGATCCGGGCGGATGTGAAGATGCTGACCGCTGAGAAGATATATCATTATTTTCTGGAAACAGGCATCATGGATGAAGAGGCAGAGAGACTGACAGAGCTTTTCAGATCTGATGACCACTCGGGCTGGCACGGGTCTAAGCCGCGGAGAGAGGCAGACAGCAGTAACGATAAAAATCTCAGCAACAATAATAATACGGATGATAAGGATGACGCCTTTACCATCGAAATGCCGCTTCCTGAGATCGCGGAAGAGTGGAAAGAGATAGCCGAGAAAGTGGAGGACGCTCTTGAAACTTTCTTTAAGGAGCAGGGCGACGAAGAAGGCGGGCTTATCCAGAACCTGAAAGCAGTAAACCGCGAGAAATACGACTACGCAGCCTTCCTGAAAAAGTTTTCCGTGCCGGGAGAGACTATAGGCGTTAACGATGAGGAGTTTGACTACATCTTTTATACATACGGACTGGAGCTGTATGAAAACATGCCTTTGGTAGAGCCTCTTGAATACAAAGAGAGCAGGCGGATCAGGGAGTTTGTGATCGCGATCGATACTTCTGCAAGCACATCCGGCGATCTGGTTCAGAAATTCCTCCAGAAAACATATAATATACTCAAATCTACAGAAAGTTACTTCTCCCGTGTCAACATCCACATCATACAGTGCGATGCTGAAATACAGGAGCATGTAAAGATCAATTCTGATGAGGAGTTTGACAGATACATCAGCGGCATGGACATACTGGGTCTGGGCGGGACCGATTTCAGACCGGTCTTCAAATTGGTTGATGAACTGATTGAGGCAGGAGAGTTCTCGGATCTGAGAGGGCTTATATACTTCACGGATGGTTACGGCACTTTCCCTGCACACAAACCGGACTATCAGACAGCCTTTGTATTCATTGATGACGAATACAGGGATCCGGAAGTCCCTCCGTGGGCGATAAAACTCGTACTGCAGGATGAAGAAATATAGGAGAAAGCATTGTGAATATCAAGGATGCAAAAGAACAGATCAAAAATGCGATCATCGCATATTTCACAAAGGATGAGTACGGAGAGTATCAGATAGCCACTGAAGATCAGAGGCCGGTATTCCTGATGGGCCCTCCGGGGATCGGCAAGACCGCCATCATGCAGCAGATCGCATCTGAGCTTGGTGTAGGACTTGTATCTTATTCCATGACGCACCACACCAGACAGTCCGCATTGGGCCTTCCTTTCATCACGAAAAAGAATTACGGAGGCAGGGAGTACAGTGTGTCGGAATATACGATGTCTGAGATCATAGCATCTGTCTATGACATGATGGAGGATACCGGCGTCAAAGAGGGAATTCTCTTTCTCGATGAGATAAACTGCGTGTCGGAAACGCTTGCGCCGGCCATGCTGCAGTTCCTGCAGTATAAGATCTTCGGAAGACACCGCGTTCCGGATGGCTGGATCGTTGTCACAGCGGGCAATCCGCCTGAATACAATAATTCCGTGCGCGAATTCGATACAGTCACATGGGACAGGCTCAAGCGCATAGATATCAAACCCGACTATAATATATGGAAAGAATACGCGCTCGACCGCGGAGTCCATCCATCGATATCCACATACCTCGACATCAAGAGCGGTGACTTTTACAGAGTGGAGACAACGGTAGACGGCAAGAGCATTGTGACAGCAAGAGCATGGCTCAATCTGTCCGACATGATCAGGCTGTATGAGAGGAACGGTATAAGTGTTGACGAAAAGATGGTGGGGCAGTACCTGCAGGATAAAAAGGTATCAAAGTCTTTCGCCAATTACTATGATCTGTTCAATAAATACAGATCCGACTACAGGATAGATGACATTCTGAGCGGAAAAGCGGGCGAAGATGTCAAAAAACGTGCTGCAGGAGCGAAATACGATGAGAGGCTTTCGCTGCTCGGCCTTCTTCTTGACAGAGTCGGCGGTGACCTCAGACAAAACTATTACGATGAACAGATACTGACCGGTGAGCGCGGGATCTTCAGCAGCATAAAGGCAAAACTTGAGGATCCTTCAGCATCAGCTCCTCAGCTTCTGGATGAGGTGATCTCTTCAAAGCACAATGAACTGGATACGGGAAAGAGGGCAAATTCACTCTCTGACGACAAACGAAGGATACTGCACGGCACTATCAATGATCTTGAGTCTGTGATGAAAGCGCTGGCCCAGGCAGGAGACCCGTCAGGGAGCGAGGCCTTTGAGGTGATCAGAAAATGGTTCAACGCCAGGAGAGCTGATTACATGGGTCACGTGAAAGAGATCGATTCAGAGCTGGAGAACATGTTCACATTTGCTGAGGATGCTTTCCGTGACGGGCATGAAATGCTGATAATCGTGACGGAACTGACTAAAGGCTTCTACTCAGCTCATTACATAAGCAGACATGGATGCAGCAAATACTTCGAACACAACAAGGAGCTGCTGTTCTACGAAAGGCAGAATGCCATACTCCGTGAGATCGAGGATATAGAGCTTTAGCATATGAGGATCATAAAATGACTGAAATACAGAAAAGACTGTTTGAACTTCAGGATGAGAAATACAGGGATTTTCAGGTGAAACTTATACCGACGGTCGATCCTGCAACAGTGATCGGCGTAAGGACTCCTGAACTGCGTAAACTTGCGAAGGAGCTTTCAAAGAGGGATGATATCGACGCATTCCTTGAAACCCTGCCGCATGATCATTTCGATGAAAACCAGCTGCATGCTTTTATACTGTCCGATATGAAAGACTATATGAAATGCATGGCGGGAGTGTGCAGTTTTCTGCCTTTTATCGATAACTGGGCAACATGCGATCAGCTGTCGCCTAAAGTGTTCGGTAAAAACAAGGCTGATCTTCTCGTACACATAAATAAATGGCTCAGGTCGGATGAGACATACGCCATCAGGTTTGCGGCCGGAATGCTTATGGAACACTTCCTGGATGATGATTTCGATATTAAATACCCTGAGATGGTAGCTGCGATAGAATCAGATGAGTATTATGTGAACATGATGCGCGCATGGTACTTCGCAACGGCACTTGCAAAGCAGTATGACAGAGTCATATCTTTTATAGAAGAAAAGAGGCTGGATAAGTGGACCCACAACAAAACGATACAGAAATCGGTTGAAAGCTACAGGATCTCGCCGGAGCAGAAAACTTATCTCAAAAGCCTGAAGATTAAATAGGACTGCATATGACGACAGAACAGAAGGTGTTCAGCCGCAGACGTTTCATTACGATGCGTATGACTGAGTACGGGTTCATTAATATGGGAGCATGCTATTCACTGTCTGAAAAATTCATGGATGGTGATTTTACAGCTGAGATCAGAGTGTATGAGAACGGCAGTGTTCAGGGCAGAGTGATAGACAACATGATCGGAGAAGAGTACATTCCACTTCGCATGCCAAACTACTCAGGGGCGTTTGTAGGTTCCGTAAGAGAAGCATATGAGGCGCTGCTGCTCGACATCGCAGAAAAATGCTGTAATGAAGTCGCATTTGCTTCAGATCAGAGCAACCGTATTACTGCCCTGATACAGGAAAGGTATTCTGTTGAGCCTGATTTCCCATGGGATGAGGGCAGACATGAAACTTCAGGTGTATTCAGGCACAGCAACAATAAATGGTTCGGTCTCATCATGAACATCGACAGACGCCATCTGGATAAAAATTCCGCTGAAGAGATGACAGATGTGATCAATCTGAAGGTGGATGAGAACAGAGCGGCAGCCCTCCATAAGATAAGAGGCATTTATCCGGCGTATCACATGAACCACAGCAAGTGGATATCCGTTACTCTTGATGATACGCTTGATGACAGGGACGTGATGGATCTTGTAGATGAGAGCTTCAGGCTTACGAATGGAGCTGCCGGTATCCTCAATGAGAGGCTGATCAGGGAGGCGCTGGATATTGCTGACAGCATACCGCCCGGAAAGGTGATGTCTTACGGACAGATAGCAGCGCTGATGGGACGGCCGAAAAATGCCCGTCTTGTAGGCAAGATCATGAGCATGCAGGACAGATTCGGAAACCATCCGTGCCACAGAGTGGTCAACAGCGCAGGACGTACTGTGCCCGGGTGGAAGGAGCAGCGTGAACTTCTCGAAGCAGAAGGTGTAGAATTCAAGGAAAACGGAAATGTAGACATGCGCAGATTCCGCATTTAACGATAAAAGAAAAAGGGGCTATAGATGGAACGTTTTCAGTCCGGCCTTTTCCGCCGGATAGTAATTATTCATATGACACAGGCACTGGTACTTTCTGTCACGGGGATAGTGGACAGTGCGATCGTAGGCCAGTTCTGGGGAGAAGAAGGTCTGGCAGGCATGAAACTTGCCATGCCTGTGTTTTCCATTCTTTACATGGTCGGAAGCATACTCAGCACCGGGCTTTCAGTGCAGGTCACAAAGCTGCTTGCAAAAGGAAAGAGGGCAGAGGCCAACCAGCATTTCATATGGGTCTGCATGACTGCAGCGGGCATCTCACTGGTGTTCATGGCAGCGGCAATTCTTTTTCCTGATACGATAACAGGCTTTTTTGCTGACTATACTGAGGATGCGCTTCTTTATGCGAACGTGAAGGCATACCTGATACCTATACTGATCGGAAGTCTGCCGGTCAGCATGCAGATAGTATTGAGCAGCGTGGCTGCACTTGAAGGTGCTGACAGGCGGCTTACATTATCGATGATCGCAGTTCTGGTGTCCGATGTTGCCGGCGATTACCTCGCCGTAGCTATGAATGCCGGTATCAGAGGAATATCGATTGCCAGCGTCGTGGCCTATATATGCTCGTGTATTGTGCTGGGAAGCCAGATCACCAGCGGGAAAACGATATTCAGCCTTGGATATCCGCGCATCAAGAAGGGTATACTTACAGCCATCTTGTTCGCGGGATTTCCGATGGCGGTCAGATACCTGTGTGAATTCATTTACCCTATGGCGGTCAACCGCATGATGTTCAGGTACGGAAACCTCACCGGACTGGCTGCTCTTTCGATACAGGATGCTGTACGCTATATGCCGCTTGCTTTCGGAGAGGGGGTCATGACTGCAGTCCTTCTGCTTACGGGGATGTATGCAGCAGAGCATGATACTGAGGCCCTGAGAAGGGAGAGAAAAGACATTCTGAAATTCTGCACTGTCCATGGATCGGCATGTGCCTTGATCCTGGCAGTGGCTGCTCCGCTTCTTGTGAGGATGTTTACTAAAGATCCGGAGCTTCAGCACATGGGTGTGTACGCTTTCCGCTGGTATCTTCTGGGACTTCCGTTTATGAGCTGCAATCTTGCAGCCAGATCATATATGCAGGGTCTTGACAAACAGAGGGAAGCCGGAATACTTACACTGATCAACCAGCTTGCTTTGCCTGTTCTGATCACCTGGATCCTCGGTCGTCAATGGGGCGTACAGGGGATATACGCAGCTTTTGCCGTTCATGAGATAGTGCTGACCCTATGCTTGATATTTGTGCAGCTGGTCAGAAGATGGAATGGGCAGACGATCTCCGATGGCGCCGTATCGGGCAATCTCATTGCCGAGATACGCGGAGACATCACGACCCTGGAACAGGTCACAGAGGCTTCGGATAGGGTGATACGCTTATGCGAAGAAAACGGTGTGGACAATAAACAGGCTTTCAACATAGGCCTTTGCCTTGAGGAGCTTGCAGCAAACAGCCTGCTGCACGGATTCAAGGATGACAGGGATAAATATATAGAATACAGATTCCTTATAATCGGACGCTGGCTGATACTCCGCCTGCGCGACAACGGCCGTCCGTTTGATCTCACTGAGAGATATAAGCTCCTGAATCCTGATGACCCGTTATCAGGACTTGGGCTCCGGATAGTATTCGCTGCTGCCGAAAACGTGAATTATTCACATGCTTTCGATCTGAACAACGTATGTATACGTGTTCTCAAGCAAAGCAACCGGCAGTTGACAGATTGAAAAGCCTGGTTGGTAGAGTGCAACCGCCCGAATCTGTAAATTAAA
Organism: uncultured Eubacteriales bacterium; assembly: GCA_902801255.1. Taxonomy (GTDB): domain Bacteria; phylum Bacillota; class Clostridia; order Peptostreptococcales; family Anaerovoracaceae; genus Crickella. The sequence goes on from CADCHO010000023.1 coordinate 22,080, forward strand.
GGTGCAAAGCAGATACGGACACACTCACCGATCAAGGAGGTAAAACAGATGATTCTTGCAGATAAGATTATTGAGAACAGAAAGAAAAACGGATGGTCACAGGAAGAGCTTGCAGATAAGCTCGGTGTATCCAGACAATCGGTATCCAAGTGGGAAGGTGCACAGGCAGTACCTGACATGAAGAAGATATTGCAGATGTCCGAGGTGTTCGGTGTCAGCACCGACTATCTCCTCAGAGACGATATAGAAGAACCGCATGCTCCGGAAGAAACTCCGGTCGACAACGGGCTCGAAGAGACTGTGAGAGCGGTTTCCATGGAAGAAGCCAACGCATTTCTGGAACACAATGAAAAGGCAGCGCGCAGTATATCAACAGGTGTGATGATCTGCATACTGTCGCCGGTGATCCTGATCCTGCTGGGCGGACTTGCAGAAGCAGAGAAGATCTCCATGAGCGAAAACATTGCGGGTATGGGCGGCACTATTATACTGCTCGTGATGGTTGCCGCTGCAGTAGGGATATTCCTTATGACAGGCATGCGCGGAAAACAGTATGAGTATCTGGAGAACCTCGACATAGATACTGCTTACGGAGTAAGCGGCGTGGCCAAGGAACGCCGTACGCAGTACGCTGAAAAGCACAGCCGCCTTCTGATAGTGGGTATCATGCTCTGCATCATTGCTGCAGTACCAATGCTCATACTCTCGATGAGCCATTACTCCAATAATACAGATGTGCTTCCTATAATCGGAGTAGACGCCATGATCGTAACGATAGCTATCGGAGTCAAGATGATAGTGCTCACATGTATCAGACACGACGGATACGACAAGCTGCTCGAAGAAGGAGACTACACAAGGCTCAATAAGAAAGCCGGCAAGTACGATGGTATTTACTGGGGAATCGCTCTTGCTGTATATCTTGGCTGGAGCTTCGTTACAAACCGCTGGGAATCCACTTGGATCGTATGGCCGATCGCCGGAGTCCTCTTCGTGGTATACCGCGAGATCGCTAAAGCAATAGTAAGAGCTGTATATAAAAGGTAAAATAGGGTACAAGTCAGACCTGCGCGATTGTGCGGGTCTGTTTTTTTTATTTCGGAGACAAAGTGTTGTTGCATGCATAACGGCTTTGAATGTAAGATTACTAATAATGGCTTTGGATAAGAGACCATGCTGATACTGAAAGGAGACTAGTATGAAAGTCGTAGAAACTAAAAAAGCACCGGGTGCCTTCGGGCCATACTCACAGGCATTCGTTACAAACGGATTCGTTTTTGCTTCAGGACAGATTCCTGTAAATCCTGAGACAGGAGAGATCCCTGAGGGCATTGAAGCACAGGCTGCACAGAGCTGCAAAAACGTCGGAGCCATTCTCGAAGCTGCCGGCTCGGGATTCGACAAGGTAGTTAAGACAACATGTTTCCTCGCAGATATGGCGGATTTCGCTGCGTTCAATGCAGTGTATGCTGAATACTTCACATCGAAACCGGCAAGAAGCTGTGTTGCAGTTAAGGATCTCCCGAAAGGCGTTCTTTGCGAAATAGAGACCATAGCTGAAGCATAAATCTGCAGGTGAATAACCTGGTCAAGGAGGACCATTATGAAAAAGATCGGTGTGCTTACAAGCGGCGGAGATGCGCCGGGAATGAATGCAGCCATAAGAGCTGTCGTAAGATACGGCATTTACTATAACATGGAAGTCTACGGCATCAAGAGAGGCTACGAAGGGCTGATACAGGGTGATGTTGAGAGACTATACAGAAGATCGGTCGGAGATATACTACAGCGCGGCGGTACCATTCTGAAGACAGCCAGGAGCAAGGAGTTTATGACCGAAGAGGGGCAGACCAAAGCCTTTAAGACACTTCGGGATCTCAAGATCGAAAACCTTATAGTTATCGGAGGAAATGGATCTCTCGCCGGAGCAAAAGCATTATCTGACAGGTTTGGAGTTGATGTGATAGGCATTCCGGGTACGATCGATAACGACCTTTCATATACAGACAATACGATAGGTTTTGACACGGCCATAAATATCGTACTTGACGCGATCACGCGCGTAAGAGATACAAGCTCTTCACATCAGAGAACGAGCGTCATAGAGGTAATGGGACGCCATTGCGGAGATATAGCTCTTTATTCCGGAATTACAGGCGGTGCAGAGTGTGTGCTGCTCCCTGAGATCGATGATGACATTGAAGATGTATTCAAGAAAGTAAATGCAGGTATAGAAATCGGCAAGCTTCATAACATTATTATCAAGGCTGAGGGATACAATATAAATAATGACGAACTGTTCAAACAACTGAAAGAAAGAACAGGCAGAAATGTAAACTATATCAAGCTGTCATATCTTCAGCGCGGAGGCTCGCCTACATTCCGTGACAGGATGCTCGCCACCCAGTGCGGAATGACGGCAATAGACCTCATCAGACACGATATCAGAAACAGAGCTATCGGAGAAAGAGACGGTCACATAGTGCACTATGATCTTACAGAAGCACTTGAGATGACAAAAGGTATAGACTACGACCTGTATAAAGGCGTAGATGTGCTCAGTATGTAACTGAACATAATAGATAGGTGGAAATCAGAAAATTAAGTGAAATAAAGCAGGGACAATCTGCATATATCGAAAAAGTAGGAGGTGATGGCGCACTGCGTCAGCACCTCCTTGACATGGGCGTGATCCCGGGAGCACATGTAAAACTCATCAAGTTTGCTCCGATGGGCGACCCTATGGAGCTTCGCATACACGGGTATGAACTCACGCTGCGTCTGGCAGATGCAGAGAAGATAGATATACTGCTTACGGACGATGAGGCAGGAGCATACAGCGAAGTGATCAATGATGAGAATGAGGCGGAGCACCCGGGACTTGGTGAAGAGGGAAGATATCACGTAAAGGAAGATGAAGATCCGCTTCCTGACGGTACCACTCTTACTTTCGCGCTCGTCGGCAATCAGAACAGCGGCAAGACGACTCTCTTCAACCAGCTCACAGGCTCAAAGCAGCATGTCGGAAACTTTCCGGGCGTAACAGTCGACCGCAAAGATGGTGTAATAAAAGGTCATCCTGACACTCTCGTAACCGACTTGCCGGGTATTTATTCGATGTCGCCTTACTCCGGTGAAGAACTGGTATCCAGGGATTTCGTACTTAAGGAGAAGCCTAAGGCGATAATCAACATAGTCGATGTTACCAGCATTGACCGCAGCATGTATCTTACAGAACAGCTGCTCGAGATGGGGCTGCCGATGGTAGTGGCGCTCAACATGATGGACGAGATGACCGGCAACGGCGGTTCTGTTGACATCAACAGGATGGAGCAGATGCTTGGAGTGCCTGTGGTGCCTATATCAGCTGCTCAGAATCAGGGCGTGGATGAGCTCGTAAGCCACGCGATTCATGTGGCTAAATACCAGGAAGGCCCTATGAGGCAGGACTTCTGCGACAGCACGGAGAATGGGGGAGCCGTTCACAGATGTCTGCATGCAGTGGCCCATCTGATCGAAGACCATGCTCAGCGGGAAGGCATCCCGGTCCGTTTCGCAGCTGCAAAACTGGTCGAAGGTGATCAGATCATACTGGACAGCCTCAAACTCGATAAGAATGAAAAGGAGACTCTCGAGCATCTGATCCTTCAGATGGAAAGAGAGAGAGGGCTCGACAGGAGTGCTGCCATGGCGGACATGCGCTACTCCTTCATATACAAAGTCTGTGACCGCTGCATCAAAAGGCCTAAAGAGAGTAAAGAGCATATCAGGAGCAGCAGGTACGACAACGTTCTCACGGGCAAGTACACAGCCATACCGGTATTCATAGCAGTTATGGCAGCAGTATTCTTCCTTACATTTGCAGTGATCGGACCATTCCTGCAGGACCTGCTCGAAAAAGGAATAGACGCACTGGGGACATCGGTCGAAAGCGCAATGAGCGCGGGACATGTGAATAATGCGATCAGCAGTCTGGTGATGGACGGCATATTCGAAGGCGTCGGAAGCGTACTGAGTTTTCTGCCTATAATCGTGACGATGTTCTTCTTCCTGTCAATGCTTGAGGACAGCGGATATATCGCAAGAGTTGCTTTCGTAATGGACAAGCCTTTGCGCAGGATAGGCCTTTCAGGGCGAAGCATTGTTCCTATGCTGATCGGATTCGGATGCACGGTACCTGCGGTAATGGCAACACGAACGCTGCCAAGCTCGAGAGACAGGCGTATGACCATACTGCTTACGCCGTTTATGTCCTGTACAGCTAAGCTGCCTATCTACGGATTCTTCGTAGCGGCTTTCTTCCCGGGAAACGGCTGGTGGATAGTGACAGCGCTTTATCTGATTGGTGTAATGACAGGCATACTGTCAGCCATAGTGATGAAGAAGACTGTCTTTAAGGGCGAGGCTGTTCCTCTGGTTATGGAACTGCCTAATTACAGACTGCCGTCAGCTAAAAACGTCGGACACCTTATCTGGGACAAATCCAAGGATTTCCTGCAGAGAGCGTTCTCGGTGATCCTGATCGCTACTATAGTCGTATGGTTCCTGCAGAGTTTCAACTTCGGATTCAACATGGTTGCTGACGCTCAGAACTCCATGCTGGCGGCAATAGCGGGCATTCTGGCGCCAATATTCAGACCTGTTGGACTTGGGGACTGGCGGATAGTTACAGCTCTTATAAGCGGATTTATGGCAAAGGAGAGCGTAGTTGCAACGATGAATGTTCTTTTTGCCGGAGGAGTTGCCGCAGCACTTTCATCTCTGGCTGCCGCGTCCATGCTGGTATTCAGCCTTCTGTATACACCGTGCGTGGCCGCAGTAGCTGCTATAAGAAGAGAACTCGGAAGCGGATGGGCGTTGTATGTGGTATTTTGCCAATGTGCCATAGCGTGGGTAGCTGCGCTGATAGTGAGGCTCATCGGCCTGGCAATCGGATTGGGCTAGTTATCCGAGGCATAAAAATACCGGGCATTTACTGTCCGGAAATATATCGGTTGTAAGAAATACCTGAGCTATTGCTTAGGTATTTTTACTTTCAGCTGATTTGCTGCAAAGATGACAAATTCTCTGACAGCAGGTGCCGCATCCTCAAGCGACGGAAGGCAAATGCCAAGCTCTATGCTGCTCGGAGGATCTACAGGTATGATGACAGTCCCGGTCTTCCAGTTCCTGGTGATTCCTTCGTTCATTATGCCTATGCCCAGACCTTTCTCAACCATGTTTATGGCAGTATAGTTTTCGAGAGTGGTAAGCCTCACGTTAGGGACGATACCGTGACGTTTGAAAAGCTCCCTTACATCTGCGTCATCGCCTTCACTTGGCATAATGAGGTTTTCTTTTTTACATTTCTCGATAGGGTATGCCTTGGCCTCTGCGTCCCGGTGATTCCTTGGCAGAACGGCTACCATACGGTCTTCGGCAAATGGTATCCAGACGAAAGATTTATTTGAAAGCCGTGATGAGAACGAAAGATCAGCCTTCCCTGATGTGACCATCTTGTCGATTTTATTCTTGGTAGCCTCCTCTATCTGAATATTGATGGAAGGATGCAATTCAGTAAAATCCTTGATGATCTGAGGAAGCACCTGCGCGGCGATGCTGGAGTATGCGGCGATCATTACGTTGCCTTTGTACATCCCGGAGAGCTCGGTAGCGGCCTTGTATAACTCGGTCTCTTTTTCAATGAACTCTATGGCAAGAGGATAGATGTATTCGCCCTCACGGGTAAGTACGACTCCGTTGCTCTTGCGCATCAGAAGAGAGAAACCGAACTCCTTCTCCATGGCGGCTACGAGCTGGCTGATGCCCGAAGGTGTATAACCCATTATTTTTCCGGCTGCGGTGAAACTGCCTTCGTCAGCGGCTGTTACAAATGCCTTGCATTTCAGAATATCCATGAATATAAACCCGTTTAAACAAAATGATAAAACAATTTCTTAATACAGATTATACCATTCTTTAAAACCAAGTCAACAGAATACGGACGACCTTAGACAAAGCTATGATTACCGCATTGATCGCATAAAGCAGTAAAAATTTACTTTTCAGAGCATATAATGTACAATGTCTAGGAAAACTTTTACCAGAAAAAGGAGAGAATCATATGAAACTTGATCCTAATAATGATGTGTACCCTGGAGATCTCGGTATACTTAACGCAAGAAAGCATAAGTGGGCTAAGGGTACTAATAAAGGCTTCGGATTCAAGATCGCTTCATACGTGATCCTCGCAGCGGGCCTGGTCGTCATAATAAGCGTAGCGCTCAGGACGCAGGGCGCTGAGTCGAGTCAGCTTCCGGTACACTTAACGATCTGGACAGTAGCAGCTCTTACGTTTATTGTTGCCCGCCGCGGCAAGCGGATGTCCCAGGATCCGTTCAACGGATTTCACAATGCTAGGTTCGAGGTCAGCGATGATACTGTCTATTATGTATATCAGCAGGGAATGAAGCTCAAGACTTATTACATACGTGACGCACAGATCAAAAAAATCATCCGCGATGACGAGGCAGGAGTACTTTGTATAGAAGGCAAGGCAAATCTGAACATACAGACCAGAGATTCCGAAACGAAAGAAAGCCTTGATAAATTCTACGCTTTGGTGCCATTCGACAAATACGAACTCGATGACCTGCTTGCTCCGTATAAAAAGAAGGTCGTCAAGTCTGACGGTAAGCTGAGAGAGAGTTACAATTAGAGACTTAAGAATTAATCGTGAGAATAAAAGAGCCGGTCGGAAATGACCGGCTCTTTTGCAGTTCATTGTAAATTGCAACTGAATCGCTGATCGTAATTAGATAGCAGATCCCTTCTGAATAGCGTCCTTCAGGTAGAGGAGCGAAGTGAGGAAGCAGACAATTACAACCAGGAGAGTCAGCCAATAAAGCGGCAGGCTTCCAACGATCCATGCTGCGATAGGAACTCCGATCAGGCCGCCGCCGAGAGCCATAGCCCAGCAAGCGTTCATGTCATAACGACCTTCCTTGATGAA
>CADCHO010000024.1 GCA_902801255.1 uncultured Eubacteriales bacterium
ACAGGCTTTCAAATATGCAGAGGTTACTGACGATGAGATCGTTGTTGCAAAGTCTCTCGAAGAAGCAAACGCAGGAATCGCAGCCGGCAAGTACGTAGCTTGCGGCGATGCAGCATTCGTTTCCGCAGCAGATGGCGTCGACGCCGTTATCGACTGCACAGGAGTTCCTGATGTAGGCGCAAAGGTTGCTACAGACGCTATGACAAATGGTAAGCATGTAGTAATGCTCAACGTTGAGACAGACGTTGTTATCGGACCTTACCTCGACAAGTTTGCTAAGGATCACGGCGTAATCTACACAGGTTCCGCTGGTGATGAGCCGGGCGCTGTTATGGAACTCTACTGCTTCGCAAAGGCTATGGGCCTCAACGTAGAAGTTATGGGCAAGGGCAAAAACAACAAGCTCGACTATGAGTGCAACCCTGACACAGTTCTCGAAGAGGCTACACGCCGCAAGATGAGCCCAAGAATGCTCTGCGCTTTCAAGGACGGCACAAAGACAATGGTAGAGATGACTGCTATGTGCAACTACACAGGTCTTATTCCTGATGTAATTGGCGGACACGGCCCTGCAACAGCTCCTGGAACAGAGGGCGTTAAGCAGCTCAACGAGATCTTCAAGTTGAAGAAAGACGGCGGAATCCTCGACAAGCACGGCGTAGTTGAGTACGTAAACGGAATCGCTCCTGGCGTATTCGTAACAGTTTCGACAGACAATGCCGAGATCGCTTATCAGCTTCAGTACCACAGCATGGGTCCTGGACCACTCTGGACACTCTACAGACCATATCACCTCTGCAACCTCGAGACTCCGCTCACAGTTGCTAAGGCTGTTATCGATGGCGAGAAGACTTGCGTAGCTAAGGACGGACTCGTAGCAGAGTGCATCACAAGAGCTAAGATCGACCTCAAGGCTGGTCAGAACCTCGACGGAATCGGCGGATACACAACACTCGGTTCAATCTGCACAGAGGCAGAGGCTACAGAGAAGGGTTATGTACCATTCGGCCTGATCAACAAGAACGCTGTTATGAAGGTTGACTGCAAGAAGGGCGACCTCATCACATACGATATGGTTGAGCTCGACAAGAACACTCTGATCTACAAGCTCAGAAAAGAGCAGGATGCTATGTACGGAAAGCACGTTCTGTAATAATAGAAACTACTTTATAACAAAATCTCCTTTAAAAAAGAATTGCTGGATCTACAGATCCAGCAATTTTTTCTTCTTTTTTTCGAATTCTTCTTTTGTGATGATATCCAGATCCAGCAGTTCCTTAAGCTTTTTCAGCTCTTCATATGGATCCATGGCTGCAGGAGGCCTGTCCTGCATAACATTCGCAGAGTCCTGTCCCCCGCCTTCGCGCATTTTCTTAAAATCTCTCAGCGCCAATTCCAGCTTTCCCTTCCTTGAGCGGGCAAAAGGAATGGGGATATCCCTGCCCTTCGTCCGCAGAGTCAGGATCCCGTATGGAGAAAAGAGCTGCGAACTGGTTATTTCCAGAGACTCGATCTCCTCATAAGGGTAATGCTTTCCACGTGCGATCAGCTCACTATCATCAAAAATAATAGGTTCTATGCTGAGCTGTCCTTCTATTTCATGATACATGAACAGATCCCCCTTTTACCGACCCTGATGTTAACTAGTTGCCGCCTTCAGAAGGAGTTTCTCCTCCTGTGCCACCTGAATCGCTGCCGCCGGAGCCACCGCCGTCAGTACTGCCTCCGCCGTCACCGCCGCCGGAGCCGCCGCTGTCTGGAGGAGTTATGCTTCCGCCGCCATCACCGCCGGAGCCGCCGCTGTCTGGAGGAGTTACGCTTCCGCCGCCATCACCGCCGGAGCCGCCGCTGTCTGGAGGAGTTACGCTTCCGCCGCCATCACCGCCGGAGCCACCGCTGTCAGTGCTTCCCCCTGGAGTCGGAACAGGAATTACGGTATCATTTTCCGATTCGCCGTTGTCACTATCATCGGCTTCGTCATCTTTATTATTGTTTTTATTTGAATCGCCATGGTACTGGCCCGGATTCTTTTCTGTACCTTTGGTATAATACTCGCCGTTTTCCTTCACCACGTTTGAAGGCATCTCCAGATATTCACCATCCCTGATATCGCTTACCTGTCTCATTATCCTGCTCCACAGGGCTGCTGCCTGCGCTGATGAACCGTTCATCTCTACATTAAGGTCGGTGCCTATCCACAGAGCAGCTGCATAGTCAGGAGTGAATCCGTCAAACCATACATCGAACGTATCATTGGTCGTTCCGGTCTTGCCGCCGACCTCAACTCCCGAAATGGCGGCATTGCCTGCAATTCCCCTTGAGACGACAGACTTGAGCAGGTCAGTCATGATCCACGCAACGCCTTCATCAAGCACCTTGGTGGATTTGGATTCACCCTTTAACAGTTCTTTGCCGTTTGAATCATCTACAGTCGTATAGCAAACCGCTGTGTTGACTATTCCGCCGTTAGGGAAAGCTGCATATGCAAGCGACATTTCAAGAGGCGTCACTCCATATGTCATGGCTCCGAGTCCGAGCGCAGCAGGATTCACGTCGTTAGCCTTGACGCTGGTATCAGTCTCAAGTGTTGTGAGTCCGTACTTTTCGAGCATCTCAATGGAGTAATCGAGCCCCACCTGCCAAAGTATCTTTACGGCACAGGTGTTTATAGACTGCTGAAGAGCTGTTCTCAGCGAATTTCTGCCTGAATATGACTTGGAGAAATTCTGAGGCCATTCTTCTCCATTTATCTTGAGCGGCTCATCCACTACGACAGAACTTGCTGTGATGTAATCACCCCAGTATTTTGTTCCCTGATTGTCGAATCCGTAGTCGGTGAACTGGAATGTCTGATTCTTTGCCGCGTAGTCGAAGCTCCTCTGAAGAGCAGCGCCATAAACCGCAAGCGGTTTTATCGATGATCCCGGCTGTCTCGGGCTTATGGCTCTGTTAAAGAGATTTGAACCTTCGGCATCACGCCCTCCTACAAATCCGCTTATATATCCGGTGCCTACCTCCGTAACGACCATGCTTGCCTGGACTTTGCTGCCGTCTACCGCCGTAGGGAAATTCGAATCATTCTGGAATTCTTCATAAATCGCATTCTGAAGGTCACTTCTGAGAGTTGTATGTATCTGCAGCCCGCTTGTATATACCATGCGCTGGGCATCCTCTTCGCTCATCTTATACTTTTCCATGAGGTCATTGATGACTACACCCGCAACATAATCGGTAAAGTACGTATATGCCGACTCTTTCTCTTCGAAGCTCGGTGAAAGGATATCTATGATATCCACTTCTGCGCTTTTGGCATCAGAAGATGATATATATCCCTGATCTGCCATGAGTTCCAGAACCAGATCACGCCTGTCCTTGGATATATCATTCGCATAATAACCCGTGCCCCCTGACGCCTCGTCTTCTGTATCCGTACTTCCGTAGTAGTTATCTTCGGATTCAGTTTCCGAGTCCTTATCTACGACTTCGTCAAGCGAATAATAATTGATGTTTTCGATCTCTTCGTTGCCTTCCGGATCTTCGGTGATAAGCGCATAGCTGTCAGGTGCCTGCGGCAGTGCAGCGAGAGCTGCGCACTCAGCAAGAGTCAGCTCATCGACATCCTTTGAAAAGTACGTTCTTGCGGCCGCACTCACGCCGTAGTTTCCATATCCCAGGTATATAGTGTTCAGATACGCTTCAAGGATCTCATCTTTAGTCAGCTTGTGCTCGAGCCGCCATGCAATAAACATCTCTGACAGCTTTCTGCTTATGCTTCGCTGGCTCTTGATCTCAGCCAGGTATGCGTTTCTGGCAAGCTGCTGGGTAATGGTGGATGTGCCGCTGATAGCTGCGGATCTTCCTGTAAGCTTTGACAGCACGGCACCAAACATTCTCCGCCAGTTAAAGCCGTGATGCTTATAGAACGTTTTATCTTCTATAGCAATAAATGCGTTCTTGAGATCATCCGGCATTTCGCTTATAGGCACTATTGTCCTGTCCTCAGTGTAATGCAGGGTATCGATCTCGGTGCCGTCTATATCATAGAGAATAGACGAGCGTTCGATATTGGCATAAAGGCTTTCCTGATTGATTCCTCCCACTTTGACAGCAGTTATGACTACTGTAAGAAGGACAACCGCAACACCCAGTACGAACAATCCGCCGATCACAGTCAGCAGTTTACGTCCTTTTGATGCGCTGGCGAATTTTTCCCAATATGTATTTTTCTTTGCGTGTCTTTTTTTATTTTTCATATGATTATGTCCTTCGATATCACATGGTTTCAATAACTTATTTATTATACCATATCGGAGTTCACAGGAACTAATTTAAAAAGCTCCGGAATCGGAGCTTTGCAGCCGGAGCTGTACACTTTCTGATAACGATTTACAGTGATGGTTATTTAACCGGAACGCAGTGTTTATCGTTGATTTCACAGACTTTGTTTACTCTTCTGCGGTATTTTTCTTCCATGAGAGGATCTGTCGTAAGCCAGGTCTTTACTATCTCCATCGACATAAGGCCGCCGATGATCTTTGCACCAAGGCACAGGATATTTGAATCGGTATGCTCCCTGGCAAGAGCAGCACATACAGGATCCTGGCAGACCGCTGCATAGCAGCCATTTATTTTATTTGCGATCAGAGCACTGCCATAACCGACTCCATCGCAGAAGATTCCCCTGTCACATTCCCCTTTGGCAACCGCCAGAGCGGCAGGATATACAAAATCGGACAGATCGCAGGATGCTCCATCATAAGTTCCGAAGTCCTCCACCTCATAGTCCTGCGAAATGAGATAAGCTTTTATCTCTTCCTTCATCTGTGTTCCGGCATGATCATTTGCCATAGCAATTTTCATAGCGTGCCCTCCTTTTTTATTTGACTATAACTGACTCTTCGCTCCTAGTCAAACAGATAATATAACTAATTGTTTCTGATCCAGCCTGAAACGGCTTCCGCTGTTTCCCTCTGCTGTACGACTTCATCTATCTGAGGTTTGCCGTCGCCTTTCTGTACACCGTAGTTGCCAAACTGAGCGTGGTTCCCTCCTTCTATGATCACTTCGGTGAAATCGTCAGGCCAAAGGCCGTCAGTCTTTGTTTTATTGTACTTGTCAGTATTAAGGACCTGATCCTCTGAGCCATATATCGAAATCACCGGTGTGCTGAGTTCTCCGGTCGGATACGCAGCGAGCAGGATCAGTCCGTTCCATGACGATGTGTCATCTGCCTCCTCTGCATCATCCGCGGCCATTGCTGCCGCCGCACCTCCAAGCGAATGCCCTCCGACATACCACTTCTCATAGTTCTTTATATTGTCAGCTCGTATGTCTTCTGCCGCGTCTTTGCCCAAAAGCGCAAAATTCAGCGGCATTTTACAAAGATAGCAATCGACACCGCTCTGAGAGATCTGTCTCATAAGCGGTGCATATGCAGCCGCTTCGACCTTGGCCCCCGGATAAAACACCAGCGCGGAATCTGTGCCCGGACCGTCAAAGAGCCATCCGTTTGCTGCATCATCTTCCTTTGTGATCTCATAGACGCCGACATCTTCCGTACTTTCCAGCGCTGCAAGCGCAGTGATATCCGCGTGATAAAATGTTCCGAAATATACAGCAATCACACCGGCCAGAACAGCCAGCTGAGCAAGCGTATTGACCAGCTCTTCTATCCAGTTCGACCTGGCACTGTTGTCCATATGTGAGCCGAGATATCCCATAAAACACATCAGGGCGAAACCCGCAATGAACAGGATAGCCGCAGGCATCATGGTCAGCGATCGCCATAGTCCGGAAATTGCAGTCCTGCCTCCTGCAGGCACAGAAAGGATCATCAGTGCAAACCCGGCAGGCATAAGGATATGGAACATCCGGGTCAGGCCTGAGAGGTCCTTTTTGCTGACCACTACTATCATTTTCCATATGGCTTTGCACAGGCCGCCCGTGAAGCAGGCCAGTACTCCTGCAAGCAGCAGCGGACTTCCGTACATGCTGTACATGATAAGCCCGCTCGCAAGGAACAGCAAAACTGGCATTATGTCCAATAATGCCAGTCCCATGGTGTATTCTTTGTATTCGTCTGAATATGCTGACATAAAGATTAATCCCAAAGAGGTTCGACTTCCTTACCGTCAGGTTCCTTCTTAAGAACAATGTTGAGAATGATCGCGCAGATAGCAGCAGGAACGATTCCGGAACCACCGAAGATGTAGCTTATGAATGCAGGCATCTGAGCCAGTACGTTCGCTGTCGAACCGAGGCCGTAACCAAGGCCGAGAGATACCGCAACGATCGTGACTTCGCGGGTGGTGATCGGTTCTCTGGTGATCAGCTGTATACCGCTGACTACGATAGACGCGAACATGAATACAGCTGCTCCGCCGAGTACTGACTGAGGCATCAGCTGAACTATAGCGGCCAGCTTAGGGCAGAAGCCGCAGAGTACCAGGAAGATGGCTCCCATAGTGATGGCAAACAGGTTGACTATCTTGGTCATTCCTACGAGTCCTACGTTCTGGCTGAACGATGTGTTAGGCAGTACGCCGAACAAAGTGGCGAATGTTGAGCCGATACCATCGCAGGCTACTCCGCCGGAAAGCTCCTTATCTGTTGCTTCACGTCCGAGGCCTCCCTCAGTGATGCCCGAAAGGTCTCCGATCGTCTCTACAGCTGTTACGACAAACATGATCATGATAGGGATGATAGCACGTGCATCGAATACGAACTTGACCGGCATTATCTTAGGCAGCGATATCCATGATGCGGATGCTACCTTGGCCCACTGCAGTACCCATGAGCATGTATATGTTTCTCCGTCTACGACGTATGTAGTATCGAGGAACATTGCCAGGATCGCACAGAGGATATATCCGAAGATGATCCCGAACAGGATCGATGCGGCAGACCAGATGCCCTTTGTAAAATGTTTGAGTACAATGATGAATATCAGCACCGCAAGACCGATCAGCAGGTTTGTCGGCGAACCGAAGTCCTTGTTGTTGTTACCGCCTCCAAATGAGTTGATACCGACACTGATAAGTGACAGACCGATCGCAGTTACGACTGTACCGGTTACTACGCTCGGGAAGAACTTACGAAGCGGTTTAAGCATGAATCCGAGTATCATTTCAAATATACCGCCTATGAAGCAGGCTCCGAGAATAGCGCCATACGCGACTACTCCTCCTCCCATAGATCCTGCTACACCGCTCATTACTCCTATGAAGCCTGAGCTGGTTCCCATTACACACGGCAGTCTCGCACCGATTGGCCCGATAGTCCATAGCTGCACCAGTGTGACGAGTCCGGCTACCAGCATCGCATTCTGGATGACCGGAACCATAAGTCCCGCATCGCCGAGCGAGCATGCTCCGCCGATGACCAGGATAGGTGTCAGGTTTCCAACGAACATGGCCAGAACGTGCTGCATTCCGAGTATGATAGCTTTACCTGTAGGGATACGCCCTTCCAGCTCATACTCGGAGGTCATAACGCTCAGGCCTTTTACTTTCTTTTCATCAGCCATTAACAATACCTCTCTTTCTCCACAAAATACCTTTTTAATAATTATTCATTATGCCACATGTTTATTAGTTTTAAAAGTGTTATATCAGGCTTCTGCAGAAACCGTTTCTGTGTCCGGTTCCTTATTCCACTTTCTGTTCCATACATCCATGATCTCATCATAGTATTTTGCGTTTATCAGGCGAAGTCCCCAGATCGCACCGAAGGCTCCTGCGACGATCGTGATCCAGTCTCCTATGCCCATGCCCGTCATGACACCGCCGCTTTCGTATAAATCGACACGTGCCAGCTCAAAAAAGTCAACACTCCAGTGGCCTAATATCGTCGGCCACAGATTTCCTGTCCGCAGATAGACCGCACCGAACAGCATTCCTACTCCTATGGCATAGAAGGCCTGTATGACTACTGCCTTCGGATCTCCTCCCTGCAGGATATTTCCCAGGTGTATCAGGCCAAAAACTATAGAAGACAGCCAGAATATGACTTTGATCTGTCCCCCTGATTTTATCTTTCTCATGTAGTTGGCAACGCCCAGGCCGCGATACATTACCTCTTCGCCGAAGCCCGGCGCCATAGCTCTGATCAGGGCTATGGCCATACTGCCTGTGCCGAGTGTTATCCAGCTTACTATGCTGCCAGTATAGTGAATAACCAGAAACGGCAGAAGCATCAGAAGACCTTCCTTGAGGCCGTCTTTCTGAAGACAGCCGTTAAAATCCGGTCTGAACCACAGTTTGAATAATAATGCAGCCAAAAGTGCTGCAGCCGCTACTCCTATGCCCATGGTTATGTCGGCTGTTCCCGCAAAGGTCTGTGTTTCAAAAGTGTAGCCCGGAATATAGTTGCCGATCAGTCTGTCTACTTTGATACCCAGACCTTCATCAATCAGCTGAACAAAAAAAGCCAGCAGAAAGTAGCCTATAATTGTGTGATCAAGTATCTTGTGTTCTCTCTTTTTCATTTCCTCATTACTCCTTTAACGTTCTTATCCCTCATACCCTCTAACTGTTATAAGAATGAAAATGCCGAATGTATCCTTTGTACTATGTTCATAATATTTGAATCATACTGATCTATGACTGCTCTGCACAGGGCAGGATCGTTGGTAAGTATTGCATCGACATTGAGACTTACAAGTTTTTTCATCGTATCTTCTTCGTTGACAGTCCAGACGAAAACGCGCTTTCCGGCCCGATGTATACGGTCGATATTCTCATATGTTGCGAAGGTCTCCTGTATGCTGATGATGTCTGCCGCCTCGAGGGACTCCAGGTTGCCGATCCCGATCGCTGATGTGTAAGCCGTCAGGACTTCCGGATCTGCTTGCCTCACTTCCTCGAGAGTCTCATAATCCTGAGACGTCACATCGCAGTAATCCATATAGTTATTATCCTTGATGATTTCAACGACCTTCTCTACGATCCCATCATCATGTCCGTTGCGCTTGATCTCGATGTTCAGGTAGAGCTTGTCTTTTTTGTTTCCTGAAAGCTTTATTACATCGTCAAGAGTCGGGATCGCAGTCCCCGCAAAGGACTCATTAAAGAAGGATCCGTTATCAAGATCTTTTATTTCGTCATACGTGACTTCCCAGACATTTTTATCCACGCCTGTGGTTCTTTTAAGATTGTCATCATGGAGAACTACCACCGTTCCGTCAGCCAGCATCTGAACGTCAAGCTCTGCTGCGGAGAATCTGTTATCTATACACATCTGAAAAGCCGGTATGGTATTTTCAGGAGCCTGCGCGGAATAGCCTCTGTGTGCCATGATAAGCGATGTGCCGTAATCAGTATTCAGCATCCAGCTTATCTGCTCAAACCTCTGCGGGCTGGAGAAAAATACGCTGACCGCGCACACTGCTATCAGCCACCATTTCAGTACAGGATACCTCTTGAAGTACTGCGGAGGTTCAGTGTATGGCTGCAGTTCTTCGCCCAGCCGCTCTTTCCTCCTGCAGTAGGCACACTGAAAAGCAGCGATTATCAGCGGAGTTGCTATCCATAATATGAAAAGATAGAAAATCAGGCTGACAGGTACGAAACGTGTGGCAAAAAACTCATTGAAAGGGCTGACTGCTCCGCGCTTCAGCCATAATGACAAAAGATACCATTCACCTATGATCACTGCGGTCCCCGCATAGTAGAAGAACACGATAAGCAGGCTCCATTCAATTAAAAGCAGGCCTACCTTAATCAGATGTTTTCCCTTTGTCATGGCTGCGCTTTTTCTGCAGGCAGCCGGGAAGCTTATTTCATCCTCCTCGATCATGACCGGAACTGCGTAGATCCAGCGAAGATAAAGATAAATAGCGATCACCTGAAAACACGCAAATGCGATGCCTTCCCATGGACGTTTGCCGAAATCTTCCAGGATGAACCCCGGGATTTTGATCACAGAGATCACGCTGGATATGTCGCCTGTCAGAGTCCCGAATCTGAGTACCAGAAATACATATGGTATGAATAACCAGTTTCCGGCTTTATACCTCTCAAAACAGCGTCCGAATCCGGCAGAGATTATCTGCTTTATATTTCGCTTCAGGCCGGCTTTTGACGCATACATAGCGTCATACAGTGAAAACTGTTCGACCATCGTGCCCCAGGTAAGCACTGCGATCATGAAGATCAGCACGATCCACGAAATCGGGTTTTTGATAAACGACCCCACATTGTACCAGGCAATGACATTTGTTTTGTTTCCGACCAGCCATAATTTCTCAGCCCACGCAATGATAGGAAACAGCACCAGAAAAGCCAGGACCCTGAATAACACCTCATAGGCAACAAGGCTCCCGAAGTTGTCCTTTATCAATTCAAAGGGCTCCACTATTGATTCATACCAGCTCTTTGCAAGGACAGTGATTTTTTTCATACACTTTCAATTCCGTGGTTTTCGTACTCAAATGTTATTACTTTTCTTTTTTCCATTTCGTTGAGCATCCATCTCTGTGCCCTGATAGCCGGCATATCCAGTACCAGGATACTCGCAGCTCTGCTCAGAGCAAGCGAGCCCATTATCGGCAACAGCGAATACTTCAGAACATCGATCCTTTTCTCAAGAAACAGGCATATTAGAATCATTATGGATCCGAAGATCAGCAGTCCGAAAAGCCTGTGGATCGTATTTTTTTCAGTTACCTTAAAGGAGATTTTTTCGTCTCTGATCCAGTTCGCCACTGCAGTCCGGAATCTTTCTTCATCCAAAGGCTTCTGCGAAATAACAGTCAGACTGATCTCCTTAGCGGAGTCCTTATTTGTTATTTTCGATCTGATGTATGATTTTACCGACTCGTTGAATTCATCTTCAGGACTGAACTTCGAGTACAGAGTCTGTTCGTCATCAACAATAAGTCTGATTTGAGCCTGATCTGTATTGTTCATTTCACTCTCTCTTGTCCGTGCTGCAATTTATTGTTATTGTATCATAATAAAACGAAAGGCACCTATTTTTGGGAGGTGTCTTTATCTGAAGCTGTTACTGAAGAAGCATATGACTGCCTTTATTCTCTATCTTTCGTATAGTGTAGATATAGCTGAATATGAGGACGATGACTGCACCGCCCCACGCTGCTACCTCAGCAATAAAAAGGCCGTCCTCTCCTATGATTCTTGCCAGTATAAGTGCAGAAGCTATCCGCATGATCAGCTCCGCAAATGCGGATACCATTGGCAGGAACGTATTGCCCAGGCCCTGAGTTGATGACCGGAAAATGTACAGGAGATACAGTACCGGCAGGCACACACACATTATAGCAAGATATCTGTATGCCACATCCACTGTAGCCTGTATCTCTTCTGGGGTACCGGATACAAAGCCCGACAGTATCATCCTCCCCGTGAGCAGCATGACAGCAGCTATGACACATGCAGTTGCGATCGCCGCCCAAAATGCAGACCTTACACCTTCATGTATACGGTCGATCCGCCCTGCTCCGAGATTCTGCGCGACATAGGTTGTCATGGCAAAGCCGAACGACGACGTAGCTATCTCCAGCACGCCATGCATCTTGGCGCCCGCTGTGAAACCTGCTATGAATATAACACTGAATGTGTTCACTACAGATTGCACGACCATCCCGCCTATGACGATAAAGAAATTCTGCAGCATCATAGGAGCGCTCAGTATCGCGATCGACCGAAGCAGCAGGATATCCGGAAGAAGGTCAGTTTTCCTGATATGGAGCTGCCTTATCCTGAGTATCGCCGGCAGACAAAATGCGGCAGAAAAGAACTGTGCAATTATTGTAGCCCAGGCTGCACCGCCTATCCCCCATTTGAAATAGCATACAAAAAGTAAATCAAGAGCTATGTTAATCACAGATGCGGCGATCATCGAATAAAGCGGAGTTCTGCTGTCGCCCAGTGCTCTGAGTGTTGATGCCAGAAGATTATATGCAGTTATGACCGGTATCCCGGCATAAGAGATCTTCAGATATACCAGTGCCTGCGGCATCAGTTCTTCCGGAGTACCCAGAAAAGTCAGCATTTCAGGAGCCAGCATTTCACCGGTCACCAGCAGGCAGACTGCAAAAACTGCCGTCAGGACTATGGCATTGCCAAAGCCTCTGCGAAGCATGCCTTCATCACCGCGTCCGAAGGAGTGTGCAAGGGTAATCGATATACCTTGTGACAGTCCCATTACCACTCCCAGGAATATCCAGTTTGGCCATGTAGATGCACCCAGCGCTGCCAGAGCTGCAACACCAAGGGTCTTCCCCACTATCATGCTGTCAGCTACTGAATACAGCTGCTGAAAGATATTCCCTATCATGAGAGGAAATGCAAAGGTTACGATAAGCCTTACAGGTTTCCCCTCAGTCATCAGTGTAACGTGTGACTTCATATGCCCCTGCCTTCAGGTATTTCTGTTTATGATATAATCTGTGATATCAGATAACAGTAGTTGCAGACTATAGTTAATTTCATTATTTATGACTGAAAAAAAATCTTCCGTTGGAAACTTTCAGATACTGGCCGCAGCCATGATAACTTCCTTCATGACTACTTTTATGTCGAGCGCACTTAACCTTTCGGTGCCATCGCTTGAGAGTTATTTTGGTGTAAATGCTGCTTATGTCAGCTGGATCGTCAGTTCATACACCATTGCGGTAGCAGCTATGAGCCTTCCGATGGGCAAGGTATCAGATGTCACCAGCCGCAGGACAGTATTTCTCACCGGAATAGCCGGTTTCGGCATTTTATCGGCAATCAGTATCTTTGCCCCGTCGATCGGAGTCCTTATGCTTCTCCGTGCACTGTCGGGAACATGTGCAGCCATGATATTCGCCACTAACAACGCGATACTGATAAGTGCCTTTCCCCATAGTGTTCAGGGAAAAATGCTCGGGTACTCTGTTGCAGCTACATATATAGGTCTTACAGCCGGTCCTGTAGCGGGCGGTCTTCTGAACAGCACTTTCGGATGGAGATCGATCTTTGCCGTATCAGCCGCTATTTCTGCCGCGGCTTTCCTCGCAGCATTCAAAGCTGTTCCGAAGGATGCCCCTGCATCGCATGTATCCGGAGTTGATACAGCCGGTATCGCTCTTTATATATCTTCTATAGTTTTAAGTCTGTTCGGTATGACCGGTCTGGGAAGCGGTAATACTGCACCATACATGCTTTCTGCCGGTATTATTATCCTTGCAGTATTTTTCCTGCATGAGGACAGACGGGAGAAGACAGAAAAAAACACCATCATGCGGGTAAGCATGTTCAGGCAAAGCCGCACTTTCACATTCTCATGCCTTGCTGCCCTCCTGAATTACGGAGCGACTTTTGCTATCAGCTATGAGATGAGTATATATCTGCAGGTTATCCTCGGCATTCCATCAGGAAAAGCCGGCCTTATGCTCATCACTATGCCTGCAGCGCAGGCTTTGCTTTCTCCTTTTACAGGCAGCCTGTCTGACCGCATCAGGCCCTCTGTGCTTGCAAGCATCGGTATGGGAGTCTGTGCCGTCACTCTGATGTTATACTCCCGCATAGACGGTGATTCTTCTGTTTTCTACGTTATGACCGTGATGGGAATAACCGGCATGGGTTTCGCTTTATTCTCGTCTCCTAACACCAACGCCATTCTCAGCTGCGTAAGCAAGAAAGACTATGGTGTCGCAAATTCCATAATCGCTACCATGCGCACTTACGGCCAGTCATCCGGCATGGCGATCCTCAGTTCCATAACCGCAGCCGTACTCGGGACCGGAACACTCGAGACATCTCCTCACGCTGACATACTTCATATGATGCATGTATCGTTCATTACTTTTGCCTGCATCTGTATTCTCGGCCTCTTTTTTTCGCTGGCCCGGGACCGTTAAAATCTGTTTACTGTATTTTCTATCGCATTTCCATCCCTGTTCTGACAAAGCGGAACATACGGAGAGCCCCCTCATAATAGAGCTCTTCTGCCCGTTCCAGAGCCTTACTGAGAGGCATCGGCGCGTTCACCGTTGTCATGAGGGAGGATATGCCGCAGTCGCATATATCCATCGCTTTTTTCCCCAGCGAACCGGAGAGTCCCAGAACAGGGATGCCTTTTGCCTTAGCCCGCATTCCAACACCCTGCATTACTTTTCCGAAACAGCTTTGCCAGTCGGTACGTCCTTCTCCTGTTACGACGAGATCAACACCCTCGAGTCGCTCGTCAAACCGGATCAGATCCAGTACAGTCTCGATCCCGGATTTCATTTCTCCTCCAAGGAATACCATGAGTGCTGCACCGAGCCCGCCTGCAGCTCCTGTACCCGGGATCCCGTCACAGTCTATGCCAAATGTTTCCCTGATAACATCGCGATAGATGCACATGCCCTTTTCGAGCTCTTCCAGGATCTCCGGAGTTGCGCCTTTCTGCTTTCCAAAGGTCCGGGTAGCTCCGTCCTTTCCGCAGAGAGGATTGGTTACATCGCACATTACAGTGATTTTAGAGTCTTTTACGCGCTCATCCAGACCGGAAATATCGATTGCTGCCACTTTGGCGAGATCACGTCCGAAACCTTCGAGTTCATTTCCGTACTGATCCAGAAATTTTACTCCAAGCGCTCTGGCACAGCCCATACCGCCGTCATTGGTCGCGGAACCGCCGATGGCGATCGAGATGTTGCGGTAGCCGCGTTTCAATGCATCCAGTATCAGCTCGCCGGTACCGAATGTTGTAGTATTCAATGGATTCCGCAGTTCTTCAGGCACCATAGGAAGTCCGGAAGCAGCGGCCATCTCTATGACAGCCTTGTCTCCGTCAAAGATTCCATAAAAGCTTTCCGTTTCCTCCATGAGCGGGCCATGGACTTTCAAAGTAATCTGTTCGCCCTGTTCCGCGGCAATCACAGCCTCAACAGTCCCTTCGCCGCCGTCGGCTACCGGAACACCGGAGCATTCACACTCGCCAAATACTTCTTTGGCAGCCCTGCTGAGCAACTCTACTGTTTTTTCGCTTGTAAGGCTTCCCTTAAATGAGTCAGATGCAAATAAGAGCTTCATATGGTTTTCTCCTTAAGTCTGGTTCAAAATTCTGCATATCCTGCTTATTGTCATTGTATCACATTGAGACAAAATAAAACTCCGGAGTCAGAGCACTTTGCACTGTCTCCGGATGTGATTTACACAGATCTCGATTTTGTCCCACATGCTTATGCGGCCGAATTTTCCGTTATTTGTAAGTTCTTTCTCATAGTTATTCCACTTCTCATACTCTTTATGATTTTATCAGGCTCTCCAAAGTCTCATAAAGAGCTTCCGGCTGTACAGGCTTGGTGAGATGTGCATTGAGTCCTGCCTGCAGGCTGCGCTGAACGTCTTCGTCAAACGCGTTCGCTGTCAGAGCTATGATAGGGATCTCCTTTGAGTCAGTTCTGTTCATGGCACGTATCCTGCGTGTGGCTTCAAGTCCGTCCATCTCAGGCATGCGCATGTCCATAAGGACAGCGTCATAGTGCCCCGGCTCGCTCGCAGCGAACTTCTCTACAGCTATCAGCCCGTTTTCCGCCAGATCTGCTTCGATGCCGCGAACCGCAAGCACCATCATCATGATCTCGGCGTTAATCTGTACGTCCTCGGCGAGGAGCACATGGCGTCCCTCAAGGTCGGCTTTGTTCTTTTCCGGAGATATCACGCCCTTGCGCTTCATCGCACTTCTGAATTCCTCGACCACCGAGTTCGCGAACAGCGGCTTAGGCAGGAAACTGTCCACTCCCGCCTCGATCGCTTCATCCTGAACGTCGTCCCAACGATATGCGGTGAGTATGATTATCGCGGATTCGTGGCCGATTATCTCCCTCATCCTGCGTGTCGTTTCAATGCCGTCCATTTCAGGCATCTTCCAGTCGACGAGTATCAGATTGTAAGGGTCGCGTCTTGCATGGCGGAGCTTCACCTTTTCTATAGCTTCAGGTCCGGAATACGCGATCTCAGCAGCGATTCCGGCTTTTTCGAGTATCAGCTTGGCATGTTCACAGGCGACGGAATCATCATCGACCACCAGTACGGTCATCTCATCAGGACGTACGGTGATTTCAGATTCCGCTTCTTTATGCTCGGCGGCATTGAGCAGTGTGACCGTAACATAGAATGTAGAGCCGACGCCTTTCTCGCTTTCTACCTCGATACTGCCGTTCATCATCTCGACAATGCTCTTGGTGATAGCCATGCCGAGACCTGAACTGCCGTATTTATTCGTCATCGATGAGTCTTCCTGGGTGAACGTTTCAAACAGCTTAGGCAGGTACTCTTTGCTCATTCCTATGCCTGTATCGGCTATGGTGAAGCGCAGAGTCGACTGCTTCTCAAACTTCGCGATCCTTTCTACCGTAAGATCCACCTTGCCTCCCTCAGGCGTGAACTTGACAGCATTGCCGAGTATGTTGATAAGTACCTGGCGCAGTTTCATCTTATCGCCGACGTAGTAGTTGTCAACATCCCCGATTATATGACATTGATAGTCGAGTCCCTTGTCGGAGCACTGGCCGCTGAACATCGTATTTACCATCTCGAGGAGTTCCGAGAACGGGAACTCTTCGTTTTTAAGTATCATGCGTCCTGATTCGATGCGTGACATGTCGAGAATATCGTTGATGAGGTGCAGCAGGTGCTCTGCCGACGCTCCAATCTTCTCAAGATACTCTCTTGTCTTTTCCGGAGTCTCCGGATCGTTCAGAGCTATATTGTCAAGACCGATGATTGCGTTCATCGGGGTTCTTATCTCATGGCTCATGTTGGAAAGGAATGCCGTCTTGGCTTTGTTGGCCTGCTCGGCGTTCTCAAGAGCGTCCGTCAGCAGTTGTCTCTGCTCGAGTTCGTTCCTTGCTTCATCATCGATATCAGCGAAGCACGCTCCGACCGTATGTACAAGATGGTCGTCACGCTGATCCGGATGACGGACGCCGGCAAACTTGACGGCCTCCCATGATTCCTTTCCGTTCACATTGATCATGTAGCGGTACGAAATGATCAGATGATCCTCCAGACCTTTCCGGATGTTGTCAGGCTGTATGAAATTCAGAAATTCCTCCCTGTAAGGCTCGGCGATGTAATTGTTGCAGTAAGCAGTGACCGCCTCAAGGTATTTGAATTTATCTCCCTCCTTGAATCCCGGCATATCGGAACGCGCCTGATAGCAGATCCCTTCATCCTTATCCAGTTCCAGATAGTAAACGCTTCTGTAATCTGAAGCCAGGGCTTTTATCATGCGGTCCTGCTGCTCAGCCTGTTCTCTTTCCGCAAGGAGTTCCTCCTGAAGAGCAAGTCTCTGCTCCATCTCCTCCTGCTTGACCCTTGCTTCAGTCTCAGAGGCCTCATATTCCGCCATTATTTTCGCGTTCCTGCGGCTCTGCCCCAGTATGTAGCCGAAGATCGCGAGAAGTGCGAGAATCATCAGTACCGACTGTACCGTGCTTCTCACTATGATACCGCTGGTGATATCGCTTATCATGTCGCTGATAAGCGATTCTCTGACCAGATAGGTAAGAAGCCAGTCGGTTCCTGCAACAGGCACATAGGTCAGCGTCTCGCTCCTGTCGCCGTAAATGAATGAAGCCTCCCCTTCTTTCGCAGATTCAAAATCTGAAATAACCTTTTCGCGGGAATATCCCGGATCGAATTCGGCATGCTCCAAAGCATCGAAGAGATTGGCTTCGACAGCAAAACCTCCGAGGACCGCGTTGCTCAGCGGATATCCATCACTCGTATACAGGTTGCAGAATGTAGCGTCATCCTCGCTTGAGTCCATCGACACGCCGTGAAGCATCTGTTCCATGGACATCTCCATAAAGCAGACAACAAGCCTATCGTCTTTGAACTTTCTGGGTTCTATAGGAACCGCGATGACGACCTTTTTATCTGTGCCGTCCATGTTGAGAATGGATATATCCGGCTCCATCATCGTTTTATAGTCGAAAGAATAATTGCCTATCTCGTCCGACGGACCTGTGGAAAGATAGACCGTGCCGCTCTCTCCGACAAAAGCGAATTTGTCCAGATGATAAAGAGCCTTCATCCTTTTCTGGTAAGCCTGGCGGTGTTCCTCGTCGCTGAGGTCCTCATCAGTCATCAGGTCAACGGCTATCTGTATTGTTTCTATCCTGTTCTCGAGATTGGATTCAACTACCTGCTCGCGCCTTCCGGCAAGTTCATCAAGATACAGCAGGCTTACAGTGTGGACAGCCTTGTCAGTATCCTGCCTGGCGGCATGCCCCATCCAGAACGTTCCGGCAACCAGTATGAGAAGCACGATGACGGCGCCGGTGATTGCCATAGCCCTCGTTTGTTTCTTTCTATCGTTCATGCTTCATATCCTCCCGCTGCGAGCTCTCTATAAGGTTCTCAAGTGTATCGAAAAGCGCTTCCGGTTCCACCGGCTTTGACAGGTGCGCGTTGAGCCCTGCCTGCATGCTGCGCTGTACGTCTTCATCGAACGCGTTTGCAGTCAGAGCGATCACCGGGATTGACTTCGCGTCAGCCCTGCCCGAAGCGCGTATCGCTCTGGTTGCTTCGAGGCCGTCCATTACCGGCATTCTCATATCCATCAGGATCGCATCGTAATATCCCGGCTCTTTAGCCATATACATATCAACGGCTATCTGACCGTTGCCAGCGTGATCGGCTGTCATTTCACGCATTCCAAGCACCATCATCATTATTTCCGCATTTATTGCCACGTCTTCAGCGAGGAGTATCCTGCGTCCCTTAAGGTCGATTTCCTGTTTGAGCAGTGCGCTTCTCTTTCTGCGGAAAGCCTCTCTGAATTCATCAATTACGCTGTCTGCGAGCAGAGGCTTCGGTACGAAAGTATCCACTCCCGCCGATCTTGCTTCATCAGCGACATCTTCCCAGTCATATGATGTCAGTATGATGATCGCCGATTCATGGCCGATGGCGCTTCTTATCCGGCGCGTTGTCTCTACACCATCCATATCCGGCATTTTCCAGTCAACAAGAATCAGATCGTACGGATCCTGTCTTGCGTGCCGGAGTTTGACCATTTCAACACCGTCCTCGCCGCATGTTGCCGTATCACATCTGACGCCGACCTGACCCAGAATCAGGCTGGCATGATCACAGGCAACCGGATCGTCATCTATGACCAGCACGATCATCTCATGAGGTGCTATATCACCGTCATCCCCGTCTGCTTCGATGTGTTCGCATTCCTTGAGGGATATGGTCACCGTAAATGTGGTGCCCTTGCCTTTCACGCTCTCGACATCTATGCTGCCGTTCATAAGTTCAACAAAGTTCTTGGTGATAGGCATCCCAAGGCCGGTGCTTCCGAACTTACTTGAGGCCGATGCGTTCGCGTCTTCCTGACTGAAAGTATCGAACAGCTTCGGAAGATACTCCTCGCTCATGCCTATACCCGTATCACTCATGATAAAGCGGAATGTCGCATTTTCGCCAATCCTCGACAGTTCCCTGACTGTGAAAGTGATCTTTCCGCCTTCAGGTGTAAATTTGACAGCATTGCCGAGTATGTTTACCATTATCTGTTTCAGTTTCATGTCATCGCCGAAATAGAAGCCTTCGAGCTTTCCGTCAGCAATGAATTCATAAGTCAGCCCCTCATCGCGGCACTGACTGCCTATCATGGTATTCACCTGTTCAATCAGCTTGACCAGTGAGAATTCTTCCGGATTCACGGTCATTCGTCCTGACTCTATCCTTGACATATCAAGAATGTCGTTAATGAGGCTCAGAAGATGCTGAGCGGAAGCTCCTATCTTGTTGAGCTGATCCCTGGTCACGTCAGGCAGTTCAGGATTATTAAGAGCTATATTGTTAAGGCCGATAATGGCGTTCATCGGCGTTCTTATCTCATGGCTCATATTGGACAGGAACACTGTCTTGGCCTTATTGGCCTGCTCTGCGACGGTAAGTGCCTCCTGAAGTGCGCGGTTTTTCTCGATGGACTCACGCATCTCTTCATCAATGACTGTGAACCCTACGCCCACAGCATGGACTATGTTATCGTCCCTGTCAGCAGGATGACGGACGCCGGCCATACGGAGCATCTCATAATACTCAACACCGTTGCGCCTTGCCAGATACCTGTATGCAATGATGTTTTCCGTTGAAAGAGCCCACCTTATGTTGTCAGGGTCTACGAAATCAAGAAAACCCTTCCTGTACTCATCATCGACACACTGATTGCCATATTCGACAAAGCGATCATGGAACGGAAAGTGTACTCCTTCAGGCGTCTGTCCGGGATCATCAGGATCTGCACGGTAGCAGACAGCATCGTCGGCATCCAGATCCACATGATATACGCTGCGGTAATCCGAAGCCATGGCTGTTATCATGCTGTCGAGCTCTGCGCGCTGCTTCTCCTGTTCGAGAAGCTTTTCCTGCAAGGCTAACTGGTGTTCCAGATCGGCCTGTTTAGCCCTTATTTCAGCCTGCTCGGCTTCTCTCAATGCTTTCTGTATGTCCTCAGCCTGGCGCACCTCAGAATCGACATCCTTAAAGCCGCAGACCAGCCCCGTTCTGCCGCCCGGCATGTTCACTTTAGCGAACTCGATGCGGAAGTATCTTTCGCTTCCATCGTCCATGGTTCGGAGATAGTTAACGTTAAACTGCGGACGCTCCTTAAGGATATCAGCTATCTTCTTGAGATTCAGGATATCGCGCATCATCTCACGGTCACACTCCGCTACACGAGTCATTATGTATTCTTCTTTTGCCTGCGAAAACTTCGCGTGACCGAGGGCATTATGGATCGGAGCAGCATGAATGGTATTGCCGTCCGTATCCCCGCGGTAAAGAGAGAAGCTTTCTGTCTCTATATCATTGATGACCCACATGGTATGGTACGCTTCACTGAGCGCTTCTATGACAGCCTGACGGACAGCCATATCTGTCTCCAGCCGCTCCCTGTCTTCTGTTATGTCAGAGATAAAGACATAATAAATACCGCCGTACGTGTCGGTCTCGGTGTAATGGCCGTAATCTTCCACCCACCTGACAGCGCCGTCCTTCCGTACGATGCGGTATTCAACATAATCGATATTATCATCTTTCGATTCGATCTGATTATCGATCGATGTCGCAATCGAATCATAATCTTCGTGATACACCATCCCCCTGAAGGTATATCCCGTCAGTTCCTTAAATTCGTCAAGATCCGCACAGCCGTAAATATCCATCGCCGCGCGGTTAACATAAAGCAGTTTTCCATCGCCGGCGGCTTCGTAAATGAAAAATCCTCCGGGCATATGGCTTCCGATCTGTTCTATTACCGGAAGTGTTTCATCATTTAGCAGAAAACGTTTGCCGAACATAGTACACCCTCATATTATGTCTGCATAAACATTCATAATATTATACCATATAGTTCGTGGGTATTGGTTATGTCCTGCATTTTCTCTTAATGCAATTTCACTCAGCTGTTATTGTACCTGCTGCTCCGGCAGATCCGGTATGAATTCGACATACAGCTGGTCAAATTCATCCTGAAGATCCGCGGTGACCCTGCCTTTCAGCTCCATCAGATGACTGATATCTATCATCTGAGTGTTTTCGGTTCCCTTTAAATATACTTCTATCCAGGTCTTGCGCCCTGTCTGTATCACATCGATAAAAGCCGCTTCGTACGGAAAATCCTCTAGAGCATTGTTTACCACCATGCGGACTTTGTCCATGACATCTTCCGGAGGCGAAAACAGCATCATCTGTCTGAACCCTCTGACAAGTTCCTTTACCGGCTCAGCGATGAGGAAAAGCGACATGATTATAGCCACGCCGGAGTCCATGTACGGAGTGATTGGCTTCAGGACCGTATCTCCAAGGAAAAAATTGGCCAGAAACGCTGCCGCAACTCCGCAGCTGCCGATAATGTCCGTCTTCCACATGTATATCTCTGCATGGATGGTGGGCGATTCGTATTTTCTGCTCATGTGCAGCATGAATAAATACATTATGATACTCGCGACGGCGAGGCAGATCTCGAACACTGCGATCCCGCCGGAGCTGACCTGATGTCCTCCGCTGAGGATACCGCGCAGGTTTTCTATGATCATCACTATGATCAGCGAAAGCAGGGTCATGTATTTTATTATGAGGAAAAGAGATTCGACCTGAGCATATCCGTAAGGATGTCTCTCATTTACCGGGCGGTAGAGCAGCGGGACGAGGACCAGAAAAGGTCCCATCATGATCAGTTCAGCAGAATCAAAAATCGCATCCATCAGGACTGTCTGCGAACGAAAAGCGATCGCAGCAGCGACCTCCACTACCGAAAGCATGCAGCTCATCGCAAAAGATATGCGCAGTATACGTTTTTCAAGTTGTTCACGTGAGGATTCCATTTTTTCTTTCCACCCACAGCATGTTCTCTTTGGACTCAAGGCCTTGATCACATATTTATATAGTGCAGTCTGCCGTCGCTGCCCCATTCAACGGACAGATCGCAGTGAACGTTCTGAGAAGGATCCGGATGGTCCTTCCACAGCTCATACAGTTTCGGCAGGAACACCGGCCACTGACTGGCCTCATAGTCTTCATGATCAGTCGCGTAATTCGGTACCAGCTTCGCGTCCGGATCCTTCTTAAGTATATCCAGTATGAAGCCCGGCGGCATTGAAGCTCTGGTGTTTGTCACTGTTGCGGTAATATGCACTATTCCGCCCGGAACATCATCCCACTCGTGAACTGTCGAGTCCACCAGCTCTCCCGCATCGTTGAAAACGCTTTCGCATATGACATGGCTGAGAGCTGTCGTGAAAGGATAGAAGTCCGCAAGATGCAGCCTATGTATCTCTACGCCTTCTCCCCCGAATACAGGCAGCGCCGGATCGGTCGTTTCAGCTATAATGTGGACTGAATCCTCAAAACCGTACTCATACGGAGTTTTGAGCCAGTTGAATCTCTTGTGTGAGCCCGGCGCCCACAGATAATAGCCCTTCTCCATATTGGCCCAGAACCAGTCGAGCATCTCCGAAGTAAGACCCGGCAGGAAGTGATGCCTCTGTGAAGGCAGATCATATCCCTTTTCAATGGCCTCCTGTGTCAGCTCGAGCGGAGCCAGAGGCGGTTCAGGTTTTGCCGGCCTCTCAAAAGGCACGAACGGAACCCCTTCATTTTCCTGAAAAGGGATGTGAGTCTGCCCCGCGCTTGCTACATATAATGTCTTATCTGTCATTTTTTCTCCTTTTCCCTGTCACGTCTCTGTCTCAGCAGACTCAGCTCAGCCAGAAATACTATCATTTTCTGTATCGCTCTGTTCTTGACCCACGGCTGCCAGAATATATGGCCTGCGTGAGGTATCCTTACAAAGCGGACATTTTCATAAACACTCGCTGCCATTTCGGAGTATATGATCGGAACGACCCGGTCGTTCTCTCCGTGAATGATCAAAACCGGTCCCTTGTACGCTCCGATGCGATCCAGCCAGTTTTCTACGGCAAAAGCATCATCGATGAACTTACGTCCGAGAGTCACCGGCGGCTTCTTAGTGCTGAACTCTTCAGGTGGGTCGTGAGGATCGAAACGGGCTCCGAGCGCCTTGCCGCTTCTCGCGTCATCCGAGGCGGAAAGAGCCGGGTAAACAAGGATAAGGCCGGCGATTTCTTCTCTCAGCTCAGCGGCTGCCAGCGCGGAGACCATGCCTCCCATAGAGAAGCCGCACAGTACAAGATCCTTATCTCCGAGCCTTTTACGCAGATATCCGACTACCGCCTTCAGGTCTCCCACTTCAGTCAGGATGCTCATTTCCCTGGTATCTCTTCCCGTGCTGCACCCGTTGCCGGAGCCCGGAAAATCATATGTAAAAACCGGGTACGACCTTCTGGCGAGCTCTATAGCATACTTTGTCTCCCAGTTCTGGTCCACTCCGAATTCATGGCTTATGACGATGCACGGACGGTCGGATTCCTCATCCGGTATATACAGATGCCCGACGATTATCGCTTCACCATCCCTGATCTCAACTCTGTGCTTGTACATCGTTTTCCTCCGGCCTTAATGATACAACACGAAAAAGAAGCTGTCACACCTTTTAGTGTGACAGCTTTTCAAAGCATACTTACTGCTTTGGTGCAAAATCGAATCCGGTGAATACAGGATCACCCGTGTATTCCTTTGGTTCTTCTTCCCCTCGAAGGACTCTGAGTGCGCCTTCCGCCAGGGCTTCCATTTCGAAGTCTCCGCCATAGGATTTGACCGGAGCGATCCAGCCGCAGTACTTATTGATGCCTGCGACCATCTCCTCGTCATTGCTGACTCCTCCCGTCAGAATAATGCCGTCCACCTTGCCCTCAAGCACGCAGGCATAAGACCCGATATACTTGGCAAGATTGTACGTGAACGCATCGTATACCAGCGCTGCCCATCTGTCTCCGCCTTCTCTCTGCTTCTTGATCTCCAGGATGTCATCGGTTCCGGTCAGCGACTTCAGTCCGCCTGTCTTGCTTACGATCGCCTTGACATCATCAAAGCTGTACTCTCCGGAGGTGCAGAGTCTGGCAAACGGTATCAGCGGAACATATCCGGATCTGTTAGGTGCCATAGGACCGTCACCGTTTACTACATCGTTGGCATCTACCATTCTGCCCTGCTTGTGGGCTGCGATGGAAAGTCCGCCGCCAATGTGGCATACGATGAAGTTGCATTCCTCATATTTCTTTCCGAGTTCCGCAGCCA
Organism: uncultured Eubacteriales bacterium; assembly: GCA_902801255.1. Taxonomy (GTDB): domain Bacteria; phylum Bacillota; class Clostridia; order Peptostreptococcales; family Anaerovoracaceae; genus Crickella. The sequence goes on from CADCHO010000024.1 coordinate 24,654, forward strand.
TTCTCCTGGCTACTTCCTTCTGGTTCAGAACATGCACGTGAGACTCGCGGTATATGCCCCTGATCCCGGATATCCTGGCTATGTCATCGAACTCATCTACATCAGGCGGATCTATGACATACGCAGGTTTGCCCAGTGCGGTTGCGAACTCGCCTATTATCTGCGAGCCGAGCACCGCCGGATGATCTGCGATCCTTCCGGACATCGCGTCAACCAGCATCTTCTGGTTGACCGGGAATATACCTCCCGATGTTGACTCCAGTCCGCCGGAGTAGGCCGCGAAAGCATCCATATCTCTCAGCTGGAAGCCATGGCTGTGAAGCACCGCCATGACCACGCCTACTCTGAACGGGCGCTGTGAATTTACCGTCGGGAACTGGTTCAGTACCTCCGGCTCATGCGAGATGTTCTCTCTGAACAGGCATTTGCTGTCTTCGAAGACTGCGCACTTAGTGGATGTTGAACCGGGACTTATAGTAAAAATCTTGTAACTCATTGCTGTTATCCGAATATTTGATTACGCTTCTGCTTTGGCGTCCTTGATCGACTGGATCAGAAGAGGTACTACCTTGAACAGATCTCCTACGATACCGTAGTTTGCGATCTCGAACATAGGAGCGTTCTCATCCTTGTTGATCGCGATGATGTATTCGGACTCCTGCATTCCGGCCTTGTGCTGAATAGCTCCGGAGATACCGAGAGCGATGTAAACCTTAGGATGTACAGTCTTTCCTGTCTGTCCTACCTGGTGATCTGCTGTCATCCATCCTGCGTCAACTACGGCACGGGATGCGCCGACTACGCCGCCGAGTACGTCAGCAAGCTCTTCCGCCAGAGCGATACCGCCCTCAACGTCCTTAGCGATACCGCGGCCTACGGAGACGATGTACTCAGCTCCGATAAGGTCTACCAGCTTCTTTGCTGCCTTGACTACCTCGACTACCTCAGTCTGTACGTCAGCCTCAGTAAGTTCGAAATCAGGATGTACTATCTCGACCTTCTTAACGCCTTCTTCATCAAAAGGTCTTCTCTTCATTACGCCCGGACGGACTGTTGCCATTGCAGGACGGAATCTCGGGCACACGATAGTAGCCATGAGGTGTCCGCCGAATGCAGGACGGGTCATCTTGAGGTTCGTATTTACATCAAACATCTTTGTCGCGAAGTTTGTGTTGTCAACGTCTACGTTGGATCCTGTTCTGAGGAACTCAACGTAACCGTTCAGGTCTACGTCAAGATGTGTGCAGTCTGCGCAAAGACCTGTGTGAAGTCTTGCAGCGCATCTAGGAGCGAGGTCTCTTCCGATGTGGGAAGCACCATAGATCATGATCTCAGGCTTGAATTCCTCTACTGCGTCTACGATCACCTTTGTATAAGCGTCTGTTGTGTAATGTTTGAGGAGCGGGCTGTTGTAAACATATACTCTGTCAGCTCCGTATCCGCCGAGTTCTGCTGCGATGCCGTCTACGTCATCACCAAGCAGGATGCCGCACAGCTCAACGCCGAGCTCGTCAGCAAGCTTTCTTCCCTCGGAGATAAGTTCAAATGTTGTAGGCATCATTTTGCCCTGACGCTGCTCACAGAAAACCCATACGTTCTTGAAAGCAGCTATATCTGCACTGTTGTAAGCTTGTCTGTGGTTTCCTTGCCGGAGCCTTCAAGTATCATGCCAGGCTCCTTAATAGGAGGTGCGAATGACTTATAAATGTTTGTCGGGGATCCCTTGAGGCCGATAGTTGAAGCATCGATCAGCTCGTGATCCTTGAGTGCATTGTAGTCCATGATGGTAAGAGGCTTGTCCCAGCACTCGATAGTGCCGCGGAAGTTCATGTATCTAGGGTTATTGAGCTCCTTGATGCATGTGATCATGCAAGGAGTATGTACCTTTACTGTCATGTAGCCGTCTTCCAGCATTCTCATGATAGTGAGTTCATTGCCGTTCTTCTTCACTTCGCCTGCATATGTTACCTGAGGGAGGTGAAGCTTCTCAGCGATCTGCGGACCTACCTGTGCAGTATCTCCGTCGATAGCCTGACGTCCTGCGATGATGATGTCGTCATCATCGATTCCGTAAGTATCGATAGCTGCAGCTATGATCTGCGATGTAGCGTATGTATCGGATCCTCCGAATTCTCTTCCGGAGATCAGGACCGTCTCATCAACTCCCATAGCCAGGAGCTCTCTGAGCATCGGCTCTGCCTGCATAGGTCCCATTGTGAATGCAACTACCTTGCATCCGTATTCGTCCTTGAGGCTGAGTGCCTCTTCTACTGCGTTGAGGTCATCAGGATTGATGATCGTCTGCATGCTTGCGCGGTTCAGTGTACCATCATCGTTTACAGCGACCTTGCCGGAGGTATCAGGAACCTGCTTTACTGTTACCATTATTTTCATTGTCCTTGCCTCCTTTACTACCTCAGCAGACTGTTAGCGATAACGAGCTGCTGGATCTGTGTTGTTCCTTCGAAGATCGAGAGGATACGTGCATCTCTGTAGAGTCTTTCTACCTTGTACTCCTGGATGTATCCGTATCCGCCGTGGATCTGTACTGCCTTGTATGCGCATCTGTTTGCAGCTTCCGCAGCGAAGTACTTGGCCTTTGCGCACGCAACTCCTGCTTCAGGATCATTTGCATCCTTGAGCTCTGCCGCGTGATATGTCATCTGTCTTGCAGCTTCAACGTCTGCAGCCATCTCAGCGATCATGAAGCTGACTCCCTGAAAGTCTGCGATCCTGCGTCCGAACTGCTTTCTTTCCTTTGCATACTTGACAGCTTCGTCGAGAGCGCACTGTGCAAGTCCTACCGACATTGCAGCAACTCCGAGACGTCCGCCGTCAAGAGTCTTCATCGCTACAGGGAATCCCTTGTTGAGAGGTCCGATGAGGCATTCCTTGCCAACGCGTACATCTTCAAATACTACGTCGCTGGTCGGATAACCCTTGATTCCCATCTTCTTCTCGTCTGCACCGAGGGATACTCCAGGAAGGTGCATGTCTACGATGAACATCGAGATGCCTCTTGAGCCCTTCTGCGAGAGATCTGTCTTTGCAAAGATGATGATCCAGTCAGCCATAGGAGCTCCGGAGATGAAGCACTTACGGCCATTGATGATGAAATCGTCTCCATCAGGAATAGCTGTGGTATTGGTTCCGCCTGCATCTGATCCTGCGCCCGGCTCAGTAAGTCCGAATACGAGGATCTTCTCTCCTCTTGCTACAGGAGGCAGATACTCTTTTTTCTGCTCTTCGCTTCCTGCAAGCAGCAGCGGGCCGCCGCCGAGAGAGTTCGATGTATTTGCGTAGATCGACAGTACGAGATCCTGGCGCGAAAGCTCCTCATTCATAATGACATATGACAGATAGTCTCCGCCTGCTCCGCCGTACTCTACAGGGATCTTGACTCCCATGAATCCGTACTTTGCCATCTTGTTGTGGATATCCCAGTTAAAAGCACCGGTTGTATCCAGTTCTTCCTGCAGCTCTTTTGTGAACTCTGTCTCAGCGAACTGACGGAAGAGTTTCTGCTGCATGGCATGTTTCTTATCAAGAATCATTTTTTCCTCCTTAAATGTTCTTAGGAACTTCGTGCTGTGTTTCGCCCTTGGTCATGAGTTCATAGATAGCATCTACTCCGCATCTTGCCATGGACTCTCCGGCTTCCTGTGTGAAGAAAGCCATATGTGGTGTGTGATATACGTTTACGAATGAACGCAGATATTTGAGTTTGAAATAAGGCATTCCGGCTGTTCTGATGATGTCAGCATCGTGTCCGATGTGAATGATTCCGACTTCGCCAGGGAAAGCGTCCATGAAGAGCGCTCCGATCTTCTCAGTCTCAACGCCTTCGATCAGAGCGTCAACATCGCAGAGCTCACCTCTTGCGTTGTTGATCAGCACTACGCCGTCCTTCATCTTTCTTACGTTCTCCTTGTTGATTATGCCCTTTGTGTCTTCAAGCAGAGGCATGTGGAGCGTGATGACATCAGATTCTGAGAGAACAGTATCAAGATCTACATAAGTAGCGTACTTCTTGACCTCTTCATTCTGATATACGTCATAAGCAAGTATCTTGCATCCGAAGCTTGAAAGAAGCTGAATAACGGTGCGTCCGATCTTGCCTGTTCCCATGACACCGACAGTAAGTGAGCGGAGCTCTCTTCCCATCTTGCCCTTCAGTGTGAAGTCGTTGTCATCAGTATTAGCCTGAGCTTTCTTGTAGTTTCTGATGCACATGAGGATAGCCATTACGGTATACTCAGCAACGCCGTTGGCAGCATATGAACCGTGGCATACATGCATTCCCTTGGATCTTGCATAATGTCTATTCATGTGGTCGAATCCGACGCAGCGTGCAGCCAGGACCTTGCATCCGAAGTCAGCGAGCTTGTCGATGATAGGGTCTGACAGATCGCTCTGTCCGAGCATTGTTACACCGTCGCAGCCTTCAGCCATGTCGACTGTGGAAGCGTCAAGGTTTGCAGGTGTCGAAACGAGCTCGATCCCGTATTCCTTGCAAAGTCCTTCGATAATCGGTTTTTCATCAGGTCTTACTTCATAAGCAGCAATTTTCATTTTTTTATTCCTCCGTGTTGGTTTTTTTACCCTCGAAATAGATCTCTGATCCCGCAAATAATATGTATTGGTTTGTTTTATTCCGGATCAGTCTCTGAGAGCAGGATCCATCGATTTTACTGCTCCGTCTGCGAGCATCTTTGAGATCTCCTCGTCGGTGTATCCGTACTGTCCGAGGATTTCTTCTGTATGTTCGGCAAGATAAGGTCCTCTGTTGTATTCAGGCAGTCCGTTTTCCTTGAACATTACCGGCGGTCTTACCAGAGTACGTTTGTTTCCGTTGCTGTACTGCATCTCATAGAAGATATCCGATGCCCATGCCTGCTCGTCCACGAGGAGCGTATCCCAGTTCTGAGCTACTGCGTAAGGGATATCTGCAGCGTCGAGCAGCTTGCACCACTCATCGCAGTCCTTTGTAAGGAACAGTGCGGAGATCCACTCGGAGAACTCTTTCCTGTTAGGATAGAGGTTCTTCTGCGGATAGAACTTAGGATCATCGATCATCTCAGGATGTCCGGCAGCCTGCATGAATACAGGATAGTGTCTGTCATACTGAGGCATTGCGATCTGCAGCCACTGCTCGTCTTTTGTCTTGTAGACCATTGTGAGCGGGTTGCCGTTTTCCCATCTTTCCATAGGGAACTTGCAGCTGTCTGCGCCATACTGGCTGGACTGGAGCATGAGGGAAACGTCCCACACAGCGCTGTGGAAGAGAGATACTACTACCTGATCTCCCTCGCCTGTCATCTTTGCTTTGAACAGAGAAGCCAGGATTCCTGCTGCGAGGTTCATAGCGACCTGATGGTCTCCGAAGCCCTGGACTGTCAGCATCGGTGTGCTGGTCTTGTCTCTCAGCGGTCCGAGGATTCCGCCTCTTGCATAGAATGCCGTGAAATCGAATCCCGGAAGGTCCTTGTCAGGTCCCTTCTCGCCGTATCCGGAGATGAATCCGTATACGAGTGCAGGATACTTTGCATGAAGAGTGTCATAGTCAAGCTTGTTCTTGATAAGCGATGGCTGACGGTTGTTTGTGATGAATACGTCTGCATCCGCAATCAGCTTCTCAAGTACTTCACGTCCTTCAGGCGACTTGATATTAAGTGCGATACATCTTTTGCCGGCGTTCTCCAGATCGTAGGAAGTGTTTTCCTTCTGATCGAGCGGACGTCCTTCATTGGCTGCTGTGTATCTCAGCGGGTCTCCCATAGGAGCCTCTACCTTGATGACGTCGGCTCCGAGGTCGGCGAGGAATCTTGCTGTGCATGGAGCAGCGATAAATGTCGCAAGCTCAACGACCTTGATTCCTTCAAGAGGTCTTCTTACTTCACTCATTTTTTCCTCCTTCATTACATCGTCAGCATGTCGCGGAAGGTCTCGAGGTTAGTGCGAACCTGCTCGAAGTGCACCATCTGTCTGTCGACTTCCACAAGTGCGAGAGGCAGATCTGCTGCTTCGCACGCCCTTTTGATCATTACGTAATCGAACTCTTCAGGATCGCAGAACTTGGTCATTACCACTACGACACCCTTAGCGTTTCTTTCTTTAGCTGTATCGACGATCCACTGTACTCTCGGCTTCTTTACATTGTAGAGAACCGAGCAGTTGTCCATGTTCGCGAACTTGACTGCGAGTGCCTGGAGCGGATCATCCATCTCAGGAACATCTGTCCTGTACTGGCGGGACTGAGCTGCAACATCATCTGCTACGATGTGCATGCCCATGTCGTCGAAGATACCGTTAAGCTGAGGAGCATCTGTAAGGATACCGCTTACTACGATAGCGAGCTTGTCTTCAGCACCGGCTTCTCCGAGTTCTGCAAGGAACTCTTCGCAGAGAGCAGTGTGCTCTTCCTTTGTCATGAAGTATGCGCTTTTGAAGATGTCGCTTCTTTCAGCAGCAGTGATCTCAGGGTGAGCTGCGAGTGCCTCGTCAACTCTTCTCATCACTGCATTATGAGCATTGTATACCTTGTTTGATTCCTTCAGAGCTTCCGGATCGAACTTTCCGCCGAGCTCCTCGAGGTCTCTGATAACTCTTTCATATCCTGCCTTAGTGAAAGCGATGCCGTAGTCAGGCTTTCTGTTCTGCGGATATGTCATAGGGATAAACTTTATATCGTCTACCGCATATTTCCAGTTCTCTCCGAGGGTCTTCAGAGTGTCGCAGAGTGAAGGAATGACAATTGCGCTTGCGCCCTTGTATGCGTCTCTGATGCCGAGCTCGAGGATCGACTGAACGATGGAGCAGAGAAATGCAGGGAAGTATTCCTTTGCCCTGTTGAGCTCCATGTCAGCTCCCCATGCTCCCATTGGTACGAATCCCATGGAGTGGATGATTTCTTCCGGTGTGTATACAGGAGCAGTGAGAACGATCTTCTTTCCCTCTGCCATGTATTTTTCCATCTGTGCGCGAGGAGATGCTGCTGCCTCGTGGAATTTTCTGATTGTATCCTGGATCATCTCTACGCCTCCTTCGCTTCCTTGTTTGCTTCCATGATCTCGCAGAGACCCTGGACTCTGGTGTCATACTGTGCTTCTGAGAAGTTTCTCGGGTCAGCCTGGTCACCGTCGAATGATGTAACAGGAATGTTGCATTCCTTGCCGATCTGACGGCTCATCTCTGCCATGAATCCGCTCCAGAGCTTGCACGATCTGTTGGTATGAACGAGGAGTCCTTCAACATTGTTGTCCTTGCAGAGTTTGATTCTCTTGTCTCTGGACTTCTCAAGGTTGATGGCATTCGGTACGCTGCAGTAAGCTCTGATCATCTCATCGAACGAGTTGTAGTCGAAACCGAAAGCGTCAGCGTAGATAGTAGTTACCATGTTGATGCCGCGGTCCTTGAGGCCTCTTGATGTTGCTCTGAGGTATGGCCAGCAGGCGATACCTTCGAACATGATCCTGTGCTTCTCCTCTACGCGGAAAGTGCTCTCGCCCTTTTCATGGTTTTCTTTGTATTCCTTCAGGAGGGTCTCCATTGCCTCACCGGCCTCTTCCTTTCCGCGTGCTGTGACCATGACAGCCATGTGGTTGAGAAGATCAAATCCGTTGAACGGAGACGGAGTGTACTTAGCCTGAGCTGTTGCTTCGAGCCATGCACGACTTGCGCGGCAGCTGAATCCTGTTACCTGTTCAAACTTGTCATCATCCCACTTGAGTCCGAAGAGATCCTCGAGCTGATGAACGGCATCCCAGAACTGTCCGCTTACATAAGCTACTTCTGCGTCCGAAACCTCATAATCAGGGTTGAACGGGATATCCAGCATGATCATCGGAATACCGAGCTCCTGGGAGAGATTCTCATACCACTTGATCATGCAGTTGCAGATGTTGTTGCAGCAGAGCAGTACGTCCGGCATAGCTACGTCCTGTTCAGGACACTCCTTAAGTTTTGCGTATGCCAGGCTGATCCTTGCATATGCGCAGATATCGTTTGAATATCCTTCTGCCTCAGCTACTTCACACATGCGCTCGCCTGCGCCTCTTGCTGCGATTCCTGCAGCCTGATTCTCAGGGTAAGCAGTTGCCAGACCGAGTGTTTCAGGGATCTCAACAGGGAAATTGCTGGATACCCAGGCTACAGGTCTGCCCTGTTTCTTAGCCTCGATAGCTGTTGCAAAAGCATCCGATGCGATCTTACCGAGCTTGTACTTTGCCGAATTAGGATCGAGCGGCTTGCGAGGCTTTTTGACTTCCTCAGGCTTTTTGACTTCTTCTGCCATTTCTTCCTCCTTCAATATCTATGTAATTAATTATTTGCTGAGCTGCCTGTATGCATACAGCGCTGCTCCGATTGCACCGAAATACTGTGCCATAGGGTCGAAATCGATGTCTGTTCCCAGGCTTTTTGCAAGCGCCCTTCTGACGGCTCCGTTTTTTGCGACTCCGCCTGACATGCAGACCTTAGGAACTACCCCGGCTCTTCTTGCAAGCGCACTGACTCTTGATGCTACGCTCTCGCATATGCCTGCTACAAGATCAGGTCTCTCGACTCCGTTTGCAAGCTGACTGATGACTTCAGACTCCGCGAACACAGTGCAGGTACTGGAAATGGAAGCCGGCTTAACTGACTTTGATGCGCATTCTTCGAGCTCATCGACATCCATTCTCAGGATATTTGCCATAACATCCAGAAACCTTCCGGTACCGGCTGCGCACTTGTCGTTCATGACAAAGTTGGACATTCTGCCGCTCTCGCTGAGAGATATGATCTTGGCATCCTGTCCGCCTATATCTATCAGTGTTCTGAGTCCGGGAAAGACCCATCTTCCGCCGAGTGCATGGCATGTCAGTTCGCTTACTTCACCGTCCGCACCTTCGTACTTATTGCGTCCGTATCCGGTAACAATAGTGCGGTCAACGTTGTCAGCAGTGAGTCCTGATTTTTCCCACAGTTCAGCAAGTGCTTCAGCCGGGCCTTCGGTTCCGAGGCCGCCGACTCTGAGACTGGCGGCGATGATCTCCTGCCCGTCTTTCATAAGCACACACTTTGAAGTTGTCGATCCTATATCGATTCCAAGGGTAATCATTTCCGCAGTCCTCCTTGTTAATTTTTTATCAGTTTAATTTTTCCATATTTCTCCCGATGTTTCAATCATCTGAGAAGCCTCTGCAAGGAAACTTCTTGGTTAATAGTTTTTATCTATTCCAAATCGTGCTGACTGCGCTTTACATTGTATTTACTTCAATGTAAACTCTTTTTGGAGGTGATTCTGTATGGATCTAAGCAAGCTTGATCTTTTCTTTGCAGCTGCCAACAGCAGGAGTTTTACTCAGGCAGCTGAGAAGTGCAATGTAGCTCAGACAACTGTCAGCAAATACATCGCTCAGCTGGAAGAGGAGCTCGGAATGAAGCTCTTTTACCGAACAACAAGAGAGTGTTTTCTGACTGAAGCCGGGCACACGTTCTACAATGGCGCCAAGGATCTGGTTAAGGATTATGACGACCTCAGAAAGCAGCTTCAGCAGGTAAACGAAAACGAACTAAGGATCGGGATCTACGGAGAATTCTTTGATCTGTCCATACTCGGCAATTTCAGTAAGACCTATCCCGATATAGAGCTCAAAGTCTCCTTCGACAGCCGCGCCAATCTTTACGACCAGCTCAAACGGCGTAAGATCCACGCAGTGCTGATACCGAACATACTGGTTGCAGAAGCTCTCAAGGATCATTCCCTGAGAATGGTCAATGTGCTTTCAGGCGATGCTTTTCTTTACTGCTCTGAATCAGCAGCAAAGAAATACGGCAGCATTCAGGGAGTGATACGCAATCTGCCGTTTGTCACAAAATCGCAGGAGCTCTCCTATCACGAATACTGCCGAAGGATACTGCAGCGCACCTTCGATGCGTCATTTGATAAAGTCACCGTCGTAGAGTCTCAGGCCAAGCAGTCACTGCTTACGAAGCTCTCACAGGGGTTTTCCATAATGCTCGAAAAAGAAGCGACCGACACCGAGGGCCTGTATGCATACTCGCTTCAGGACGTCTTCAACGAGACGCTGCAGCTCTATTACTCCATAAAACATGTCCCGGCAAGCCTGTGGGCATTCATAAACTATATAAACAGCTCTCTTTACAAAAAATAAAAGATCAGCCGCCGGTTCTCCGGCGGCTGTCGTATTTACAAATGCTTTATGTGTGTGGCTGATCAGAACTCCACGATGTAAGCTTTCATAGGTCTCATTCCTGCAGCATTGGCCTCATCAGTATCTATATGCATCAGGGCAAGATCATCTTCGTCCTGAACTCTGACCTCTGTATCGCCAAAGATGAGCGACCTGTCAGGAGTATCTATTCTTACAGCTACGATGTCCCCGGTTTTGAGGCCCCACTCTTCTACCTGTTTTTTCCCGATGTGTACGTGTCTCTTTGCGACGATGACGCCCTGCTTAAGTTCCAGCTCTCCAGCCGGGCCGACCAGCTTGATCCCCGGAGTTCCTTCAAGATCGCCTGAGAGTCTGACAGGAGCGTCTACGCCCAGTGCTCTCGCATCTGTCTTGGACAGCTCTACCTGTGACTGCTTCCTGCACGGTCCGAGTATTCTGACTTTAGGGAATGTGCTTCTTGGTCCCACGACAGCGATCTGCTCAACACTTGCGAAGCCCCCACCGCCTGCCAGTTCCTTATATTCCTCCAGTTCATACCCCTTTCCAAACAGCACATCCTGATCTTCTCTGGTCAGATGGACATGCCTTGCGGAAATGTCAACGAACACTTCTCTCTTTTCCATGATGTATAACTCTCCTTTTTTATTTTGTAAAAGTACCATAGCGGCCTATGGCCTCATCTATAGTCATTTCCCCTGTTCCGACACCATAATTTGCCTGTCTCATCTGCAGGACCGCATCATCTGTCAACCCTATCACTTCCGGAGACAGGATGCGGGATTCCGGAACATCCCCAAACGCGGCATACATGCTGTTAAATGACAGGTCTTTAGTCGGCGACATAATGCCCTTGCTCTGTGCCATATTGTTCAGTTCCTGTGATGTGATCAGGAAACGCATGAATTCGTTTGCCATGTCCAGATTCGCGCTGTCCTTGTTTACAGAGAACTGCAGATTCGGCATGTCAAGGAAGATAGCTCCATCGTCCGATACAGGTACCGGAGCAAAGGTGTATGTAAATGGGCTGGCGATAAATGCCTCGGAACGGCTCTCACGTTTCTTTGTTCCCGATACAGTATCTCCGGAGCAGAACATCATCGGCACGTCGCCTTCAAAGAAGCGAAGGATCACGGCCTCATAGTTATCTTCGATCTTCGCACAGTTATCAATGTCAACACATCCGTCATTCAGGAACTGCAACATCCTCTCCAGCGCAGGTCTCATATACTCACCGGCGGAAGCATCAAGTGCATTGAGTTTTTTGACAGCCTCCGCATCATCTGCCACAGTCTCGCAGAAGATCGGATAAGCCGTCAGCGTATAGAGTGAGGTAGTTTCTTCTTTAGAGAAACCCATCATCGGGTTTTCATATCCCTTTTCACGGAACGCAGCACACACATCCACCAGTTCCTTATAGGTCTTAGGAACGCTCAGACCTTCTTTTTCAAACAGATCGTTGTTTACAAGCATGCCGTAGGTGTTGGCGAAAACCGGGACCATCGGAAGTGAACCATCTTCCGTATTCAGAATGATATTGCTGCGGATGCAGTCCAGATCAAGTCCAAGCGCAGTATCGGCCAGATCTTCGGCATGGTCGATTGAGGACTTGTACTGATCACGGCCGTACATCCAGGAGTAATTGACGTAGATGTCAGGGGCATCGTTTCCGTCAAGAACCATGCCTATCATGTTGTTATAGTCATCGACCTTTGTAAACGTCAATTCCACATTTGGATAAAATTCGTTAAAGCTGTCAAATTCAGCTTCAAGCGCCTCAAAGTTATCGTAGCCGCCGGCTACGGTGATATGGCAGTCGGTGGAGGTATCCAGAGACGGGCTGAAGCCTTCCTCCGCTGTTGATTCCTGCTTCTCTGAGCCGCACGCAGCCAGACTCAGGATCATCAGCACCGCTAAAAACATGCACATTATCTTTTTCATAATTGTCCTCCTCCGTCCTTGATTCTTCGGATCTCTTTTATAACTAATTTTATATCTACAGGCTTCGCTATATGTCCGTTCATTCCCGCATCCAGACATTCCATGACGTTTTCGGAGAATGCGTCTGCCGTCATCGCAACGATCGGGATGGATGATGCCCAAGAATCCTCCAGTTTCCGGATCGCCCTGGTTGCGTCAAGACCATTCATCTCCGGCATCTGTACGTCCATGAATATCAGTTCATAACTGCCCTTCGCAGCCTCGCGCATCATGTCCACGCAGATCCGTCCGTTTTCTGCACGGTCGGTAGTAATGCCGTACATGGCAAGTATGGCGGATATGATTTCCCAGTTGACATCATTATCCTCGGCGATAAGGATGTGCAGTCCTTCCAGATCGGAATAATCATCCTCCGGCTCAATGGACCTGGACTCTTTCCCGATCAGATCGTTGATCTTATCATAGAGTGTAGAGCGGAAGAGCGGTTTGCTGACAAAGGCATTCGCTCCGGCTTCTTTTGCCTTCTCCTCTATATCCGACCAGTCATATGCGGAGATCAGTAAAATCGGAATATCTGCGTCTATCTCTGCGCGGATGCGCCTGATCGTTTCAAGGCCGTCTATTTCAGGCATTCTCCAGTCAATGATGACAGCATCGTAATCTCTCCCGGAAAGATGTCTGTGCTCGATCATGCCGAGCGCCTCCAGTCCGTTCTGTGCCTGCTCCGCTGATGCACCGAGAGACTCAATAATGTCAACAGTGGTCTGAAGCATATATTCATCGTCATCAACGATCAGAACGTCTACGGAATCAAGCTGCATGTCTTCACGCTGCCTGTCAGCTTCAGGAATATCCAGCACGACGGTGAAGGTTGTTCCCTTGCCCAGCTCACTCTGGCATTCAATCGTTCCGCCAAGCAGATCAACCATCTGCTTTGTAATGGCCAGACCAAGGCCGGTTCCCTGAATGCTGTTGACTCGGCTGTCTATCTGTCTTGAGAACGGCTGATACATGTTTTCCATGTATTCCGGACTCATACCGATACCAGTATCTGCCACGGTATATGTCAGCTTTACGCAGCCAGGCTTGTCGCTCTTTTCCTGATGCATATCTACACTGACACGCCCGCCGGGTTCTGTGTATTTGATTGCATTAGAGAGGATATTGATATAAATCTGATTCAGACGAAGCTGGTCTGTATACAGATATTCCTTTTCCATCTGATTGGTGTTGAAACTGAATTCAATATTCTTTTCTTTGATCATCGGCTGTGAAACCGTTACAAGGTTCTCTACCGTTTCTACAATTGAGAAGGTCAGCGGACTCAGTTTCAGTTTTCCGCTTTCCACCTTCGAAATATCCAGAATGTCGTTGATCAGTGTCAGCAGATGATTGCTGGCAAGACTGATCTTCCGGAGGCTTTCTCCGGTTGCCTCAACATCCCCGAGATTCTTCTCGGCAATCGTCGTAAGGCCAATGATGGCATTCATAGGAGTACGGATATCGTGCGACATGGTGGAGAGGAAGTCGGTCTTTGCCTTATTTGCGGACTCCGCTTCTTTGGCTGCAATCTGAAGGCGCTTATTAAAGTAAAGTATATACAGCAGATCAGCGAGGAACAGAATCAGTAAACCTGCAGAAACAACTCCTACCAGCAGCCAGTTTTCGGTTCCTGTGTTGAGGTCTTTCGCCGGCACAAGCCCCAGCATTGTCCAGCCAACTGTAGCCGAGACCGGGGTAAAGGCAAGGATGCACTCCTGTTTGTGCGAATTGATCATTGAAACGGAACCTGTAGAGGATGTGATCCTGTCGAACAATTTACCCGATGATTCAGGATCCGTTGGATTATATGATTTGTAGAATTCAAAGAAGCTGGCGTTCTTAAAGTTGTCTCCTTTAAGGATATAATCTCCGTTGGAATCGATCATGGACAGTTCCGCATTAACCAGCTCTGTCTGCGGAAAGACCCATTTCTGTTCCAGCACCGAGATAGGAATGACCCGAAGCAGGACAGCCTCCCGGGAAGCATCGCTTTCCTGATCACGCAGCTTAACAATATTGCAGAAAGCCAGTGACTGCTCGCCATTCATAGGGTTGGTGTAAGCACGGGTTATGTTGATCGACTTCCCGATCTCATCGATCCAGTCCACTTTCTTCAGAAGCTCTACCCGTTCATAGGAAACAGCATAGTCATCGTCCGTACCCTGTTTCGGACGCGTGGAAAGTCCGGTGAGCGTGTCAAGGGAAATCAGATGCGCTGAAGTATTCTCAAGCACATGAGAGGAACGGATATAAGCGGCGGCCTCTTCCATAGTCATGGTCTTATTATTGATATAGTGCGCCCAGATATCGCAGATCCTCTGCTCGCTTTCCAGATAATTCCCTGTCACACGTTCCATGGTGACCGTTGTGTCTTCAAAGTGTTCTATCTGGCTCCGGTATGAATCCCTGCTTTCCGCTCTTGAGTAAAGCACAACAAAGATCAGTATGGACGCCATTATGACCACATTGATTACGATAATAAACGTCTTTTTCATACTATGATCTCCTGCAAAACAAGTCGCGGTTCCGGCATTCAATCATCCCGGTCAGCATAAGTATACAAATACATTATAACATGAGGATGCGAAATAAAAAGGTGGACAATCAGTCGCAAGTAAAAAAAGAAGACAGAGGACGGTTCTCAGGAGACAGGGGACGGTTCTCTGTCTCCTCTGTTGCTGAAACCCCTGTGCTTCTTTATAACTAAGAGTATAAATAGCAGACAAAGATGGGACAATTCAGGAGGTATATTATGGAATTCAATGCTGATGTTTTTTCTCAGTTTGATAAAAAATGGGCACTGCTCAGTGCCGGACCAAAGGATGATCACAACACGATGACGATCAGCTGGGGCAGCATGGGAACTCTCTGGAACAAGCCGACTGTGACAGTGTATGTAAGGCCTACCAGATTCACACATAAGTTTATGAACGAATACGAGTATTTCACTGTCAGCTTCTTCCCGGAAGACAAGCGCGAAGCACTCGAGAAGATGGGTACAATTACCGGCAGACATAAAACTGATAAAGATGCTTTAGCCGGTTTGACGGTCAGGGATCTCGGAGAAGCTGTTACTTATGAGGAAGCAGAATTAACATTCCTCTGCCGCAGGATCTATCGTGCAGATATGTTGACCAGCCATATGCCGGTGGATGTAGTAGAGGATTTCTACACTCCTGAGGAGCCTCATACGCTATACATCGGAGAGGTAATTGAAATAATTGAAGAATAAACCTGCATATATTTTTAATAGGCAAGCAAGCCCAAACAAACCGGCTCCGGAAGATTTTCCGGAGCCGGTTTTGAAAATGACGGATTTTACCCTCTCAGGTTCGTTTTATAAACTTTTTTGTTCCTGCATGAACCGTATCATTTCAGATTCCATCTTAGGCATCCACCATTCAGTATATCCCTCTTTAGTTGGGTGAATAGGGTCAGACATATAGCATTTGTATTCATCCTCGCTGATATTGTTGAACTCCTTATCATTATAGAGGTCTATCAAACCGATCCCCCATTTGTCCCTGAGCTCCAGCAGTCGTCCAACCATTGCAGAATATTCTTTACTGTCATAATACGATCCGGTGTAGAAAATGACCGGACATCCCCAGGTTTCCCGGGAGTAAGCAATAATATACTCCATAGCTCCTGTAACAGTATGCGTATCAAATGATTCCGGAGCAGTTCCGTCTCCGGTCTCCCCCAGAGGCAGCTTCAGAGTAGCATCATTCGTCGAGAGCTGGCATAGAACACAGTCAATATGTGCAGCAACGTCAACCTTTTTAAGGCGTTCGATATAACTGTCACCTTCTTCAAAAATGGCAGGAGCAAGAGGAGACGTTTTATCAACCAGCGTGGTTCCGTTTTTGGCTTCCTTAATTGCATTGACCCCATCAAGAGTTTCAAACAGCTCTACGAACGATTGTCCTTCCGCTGCAGATCCATAAGTGACACTGCTTCCCAGGAAGAGTATGGTCTTCCCGCACAGCGGTGATTCCGATTGTTTTTCCATTTTTATCACATCAGACCTTTCATCATTTCAATGCATATCAGAATGTTTCTGTTATTTTATCATACGTAATAAGATTTACCTTTTTACTGTTTTTTAGACAGCGGAGTTTTCCATAGTGATTCTCTGACTTCCGTCCTTGAAGCCAGTTTTCACCATTTGGGACGGAAGTTTCATTCCATGCGCTCTCACAGACTTCCGTCCTCAAGGCATGTTTTCGGCATTTGGGACGGAAGTTTCATTCCCTGCACTCTCACGGACTTCCGTCCCTGTGGCCCGTTTTCATAATTTGGAACGGAAGTTTCATTCCCTGCACTCTCATGGACTTCCGTCCTCAAGGCATGTTTTCGGCATTTAGGACGGAAGTTTCACTCCCTGCACTCTCACGGACTTCCGTCCCAGGCACCCGTTTTCAGCATTTGGGACGGAAGTTTCACTCCCTGCACCTTAACAGACTTCCGTCCCAGGCGCCCGTTTTCAGCATTTGGGACGGAAGTCGATCTGCGCAATTAATGTTATTGTGCCCATTTTATCTTGCATTTTATTATTTTTTAGGGCAGCCTCAAAAATAGTGCTTTTACCGTTGAATTTAGTGCGTTTTCGGTTCGACATTTTTTTATATTTCATTATCATTATCATATGAATACCAGTCTGATACATGAAGCAAAAACAATATTGGCAGATCTCAGGAATACAAAACTCAGAATGGATAATCAGCTGTCTTCTCTTGACTCCTTTGCTGCCTGGAGACTCAAAAGGAACAGTGCTAAAAAATCGAAGCACTGCTATTACGATGCAATCCTTCCCGGCTCAAAGAAGAGTAAGTATCTGGGGAATGAATTAAATGAAGCGGTCCTGAATGTAAAAAGATATCGCTATGCTCAAAAGGCAGTTGAGATAATCGAAGCAGATATTGAGGTGCTGGAGCGCCTGATAAGCAACTACATCAGTCCGGACTATAACAATATTAACAGCCGTTTGCCCGCAACCTACCGGACAAGTCTGACCGCTGATAATTCAGACGAAGCTTTCAGCACTGTCCTTCCTCCGGATGCAGTCAAGTGGATACAGTATCTCAAAAAAGAGAAGGAAAAATACCCTCCTTATAAGCCAGAACAGCTCAAGTATGAAGCCCTGGATGGAACCAGAATGCGCTCCCTGGGAGAGGTAGTCATTGCAAATTTTCTCCTGATGGCAGGAATCCCTTTTGTATATGAAGTGCCAATGAAAATCAACGGAGAGCTCGTGCTACCTGATTTCAGAATTCTGTCTTTGATAGATTTGAAAACAGTGATAATCATTGAACACCAGGGAATGATTTTCTCTGAAGAATATCCATATAAATATATTCGCTCACTGAGACTTTATCTGCAAAGCGACCTGGTCATTAATCAGAATCTGTTCTTTACTTTTACCGATGAAAAAGGAAGGTTTGATATCCGGCAACTAACAAGCATAATAAAGCAATTTGTGAAACCGTCTATTGACACGGAGATGGCGTGTTATTTGCAGGACATACCGGTCCATGACCGCATGACTGCCGGTACCTCTGACCTCGATTTTGATTCTTATGGAACCGCATGAGAAATTTTGACGCAAATACATTCAATGCATTGATTGGAAGCCAAAGGAGTATGGTATTATTGAGAAGGAATGTCTACATGTATTAACAGGAGTGGTTTATGGACACATTACATTTAAAAGCACCGGGAAGCTGGCTGAATGACCCGAATGGATTCATATATTATAAAGGTCAGTATCACCTGTTTTATCAGCACTTTCCGTTCTCAACACGCTGGGGGACCATGCACTGGGGACATGCGGTCAGTAAGGATCTGGTTGGGAAGTACATTTGAATTGAATGGCGAGATGCTGATCTATTATACAGGCGTCCGTTATTATGCTTTCGAGCGCGAAAACAGTCACGTTTCCCTCAACGATGTTTACGAATGCACGCAGGTCATGATGATATCTCCGGATGGCATGACTTTTGATAACTACGACGGCAAAAGGATCATACTTCCTGTCATTTACGATGATGATGTGGCGTACTTCAACCATACCAGGGATCCGAAGGTATGGGAGGAAAACGGCAAGTACTACATGGCGCTGGGAAGCACATACAAAATGAAAAAAGGCCGTGTGATAATCCTGCAGAGTGACGACGCAAAGAACTGGGAGATCAGATCTGTTCTGGCGGATAAAAAGTTCGGCCGTATCCTGGAGTGCCCGGATTTATTTAAGATAGGCGATCAGCACATATTCCTGATTTCTCCGATGTATATCGTTCCAAAGTCTGAGGGATATACAGCTCAGTCCATGATAGGTACCGTGGATTTTGATCCGGAGACCTGTCAGCTGAGCAATCTCGGCGAATTTGAATTCATAGACCACGGAAAAGATCTTTACGCAACCCAGTCCTGCGTCGATGAGGAAGGCCGTCGTGTAATGGTGGTATGGCTTCGCATGCCTGAGGAGGCAAAAATGCCGTCGGACAAGAAGCCGTGGAACGGAATGATGTGCGTGCCTCGTGTAATTGATTATGTTGATGGCTGCTTCTATTACAGGATCCACCCGAACGTGCTGAAATACTTTGATAAGAAGCTTTCAGATGAGGAAATGAGCTCTTTTAAGGCCGGCCGGGAAAAGCCATGGTTCATGGAGACGAAGATCACCAACGGTGATTCCATTGATATCGGCGGCTACAAAATCTGGATGGAGAATGATACCATTCACACAAATCGCGATAAAGTATTTGTCAAGGGCGCCAAGCTTCCAACCAGCTTCACCTTGCCGGCATACAGCAGCGAATATAAGCTTTCCATCATTGTAGAGCCAAATATCATTGAGATATACGTGGATGACGGCAAATACTGTCTGACAAATACAGTCTACAACCTTCAGGATCAGCTGACCGGAAAAGTAGGAGCTGTCTACGAATCATCAGAAGAGTAACTAAATCATTAACGATAAACAGCACAGAAAAAGGACCGGATGTTTCCGGTCCTTTCAGTTTATGCCTCTTCGGTTACGCCGGTATCGCGGCTCCACCTGCGGTTCCAAAGTTCGATAATCTCACCCCGCTTGGATTTGCGCAGCATGTAGAGCCCGCAAACAAGCAATAATCCTTCTACTACACCTAAAGCCGGGATGAACCAATCCGGGAACTGCACTCCCAGGGCTGTCTCTTTTTCACTTACGCTGGATAGCAGAATATCATGCAGCGAGTGGCACAGTATGAGCGGCCAGATATTACCGGTCCTTATATAAACAGCTGCGAAAAATACTCCCAAAAAGAAAGTCAGCAGCATTTGTTCCAGAACGCCCACAACGTCCATGTCCGTAACAGAATTCGTCAGGTGTATCAATGAAAATGCCGCTGCAGGGATTATTGCCATAAGGATGATCTTATTTTCGTCCTTCCACTGCCTTGCCAAATACGAGATGCCGACTTCGCGGAAAGCGACTTCCTCACCGGCTCCTGCCATTATTGAGGTAAGGAGTGCCGAGATGCTGATAGCTCCGAACGGAAGGCCTTTGGCATAGACCCCGAAAGCACTGAATAAAATCACCCAGTATATGAAGAACGGTATAAGCAATTTGAAGGATTTACCCCAGCTGCCGCTTTCCGGTTTCCACTTGTACTCAGGAGAGAAGAAGCGGAACCATATCATCAGCGCCAGTAAGCTTCCGATAATGGCTCCTGCGGCTAATCCGGTTGTTTTATCAATGCCGGCATGCCCGCAAATAATCCCGGCAATAGTTCCTACAAAAAATTCGATGAACACAAAATTGAAAAACATCAGCAGTAAAGCTCCCGGTACGGTATGCTTGTTTAGAAACTTGTGCTCCTTAGTCTTTTTTGTTCTGGCCATATAGTTAATCCTCCCAAACTAATATTGCTATTGCAATTTTAGCTAGAGAAGTATGTGAATTCAAGAGACGGTACAGGAGATGCGTTAATTACATTTAATTAAAAGCACAACAAGCGTAAAATATACTCATCACAGAATCCTGAAGGAGAAGTAACTATGAAGAAAGTATTATTGACTCTTCTGATCAGCCTTTGCTTTGTGCCGGCACTGGCAGCCTGCGGAGCGGAGAACAGCGGAGCAGATAGCAGCAGCCGGATCCCGTACAGGTTCGCAGACAAGGCCGAAGGACAGGAACTGCTCCTGTCCAACACGGAATACTTCGATGGATTGACCGAGAACGATCTTCAGTTCAGACTGCAGAGCAAGGATGCCACTTTAGAGGAGCAGATGGCTTTCTCGAAAGACCAGGTCATGGATTTCAGCGACGAGCAGAAAACCATGCTCAGCAAGATCATGGACCGGCTCGAAGGGATCATTGAGGAAAAGGGATATCAGCTTCCGCCTTTAGATGAGATAACCTTCATATGTACGACGATGAAAGACGAATGTGACGCATCGGCCTATACCCATGGAACGCAGATCTATCTGAACGGAAACTACATCGACTCCTGTAATGAAGACAGCGAGAAAGAGACCGTGTTTCTGTACATAATGGCGCATGAGCTGTTCCATTGCCTGACAAGATGCAATCAGGATTTTCGCGCGGATATGTATCAGCTGATCCATTTCACTGTGCAGGATAAAGAATACGAGCTGCCTCCATCACTGCTGGAGTATTATATAAGCAACCCGGATGTGGAGCATCACGACGCCTATGCAGCGTTTGATATTGATGGAGAAATGATCGACTGCTATCTGGCTTTTGCCACAAGAGAGCATTTCAAAAACAAAGGCGACAGCTTCTTTGATACAGGGACCGCTGTGCTGGTACCTGCCGATGGAACCGATACATACTATTATCCGGAAGAGGCAGCCAACTACAATGAGGTGTTGGGTGAAAATACCGACTACACGATCGATCCGGAAGAATGCATGGCGGACAACTTCGGTTACCTGCTGGCCTACGATGCAGAAGGCCCTGAGGGGAAGGGATACAAGACACCGGAAATCATCGACGGAATACGGGATTATCTGACGGAGAAATAGGCCGTGGTTCGGTATTTAAACGATGATCAGAAGCTTGCGCAACCAAATGAATAGCGCAAGCTTTTTTATTTTGCCTGTCTAGTTCGCTGAATCGGGAATCATCTCCGGAAGTTCTTCCGTAACTTTTTCAAGTTCTGCTTCCGGGACCATTTCCGGAAGCGCATCCGGAGCTGGTTCAGGTTCGCTTTCTGCAGGCGTTTCGGTGGCTTCTTCTAAAGGGATCTCTGCGGCTCTGGCAGCAGCTTCTTCTTCCGCGGCCTTTTCTCTGTTCTTCTCAAAATGCTCATCCATCGCATTGCCTGCTTTGACGATAGCTTCCTTTCCTGCCTTGAGCAGGTTAGCTGCTATCGATGTCGACTCACCTCTTTCCCTGGCTTCAGACTCCTTCTTCAGATCATCCTGCAGTCCTGCAAGCGCCATCATAAGGAGCGCGCAGTGCTTCTCAAACTTCTCCTCAATGATCTCCAGACCGAGACCTCCGTCAACGCAAATTGAAGTTGCTATATCTCCTTTCGGATACACGATCCTGAAGTTCCAGCCATATACATCACCACTCACCATCCAGTCCCTGTAG
>CADCHO010000025.1 GCA_902801255.1 uncultured Eubacteriales bacterium
CATATAGCACTCCTGTTACAAACTGTATACGCGCTGCTGTATCCCGTCGAATAGAGACTTGAATTCAGCCTTGCCCTTCGTATCCTCGAAGCAGTTCTGACGCTCCAGCAATTTCAATTTGATCGCATATCCGAACAGCACATGATCATCGAACATATGCAGTCCTACCAGTGAGTCAAGAGCCTCAAACTCATATTCCAAAAGAACCTTTTCTGCCTCCAGCGGATTCTTCGCAGACAGTGCTGCTGCAACGACCTGCGCGATCTGACCATCTTTATCAAAGGCCGATGAATAGCTCTTGCCGAGATTCATGCTTCTCTGATAATTCAGTTCTTTGGTCAGCATCCCGTAGAACTTTGCCCAATCCTCTACAAGCGGACCTTCTGTTGAAGAAAGAGTGAGGTCTTCAAGCAACTGATATTTTGCATCACTCACATTTGACTGGCAGCATGACAGAAATTCGTCGTATGTTATCGGCATATCTCCGTCTGCTTTGAGGTCAGGAAGGCTTGCTATCAGATAATAATACGAAGCCATACCGCTCCTCCTTCTTTACTGGAAGTCAAGATCTCTGAAGTAAGGCATCAGCATTTCCATTATTCCGTCGTCGGAACAGTCGAAATAACCGGATCCGTCCTTGGCTGCAAGGCGGAATCCTTTCTGAACATCCTTTGTAGGTCTGATCTCCAGTCCTTTTTTGATTTCCTCTGCGAGTTCCTTTTTGAGAACGTCGCTGACCTCGGATACTTCTGCTGCGTAATCTGCAACATTTTCACCGGCAACGGCCGCGCGGATCAGTTTGCCGAGTGCTCCTCCTGAAAGTTCTTTACCGATATCAGCAGCGAGGATCTTTTCGAACTCACCCTGGATCTCGGACTTGAACGCCAGAACAGCATCACGTTTTGCCTGATCGGCACTGACTGCGGCACTTTCCTTAAGAATACTAATTTCTTTTTCAGCTGTATCTTTGTACTGCTGTGCCTCAGACTTTGCCCCGGCAACGATTGATTCGGCTTTCTTTTTTGCTTCTGCAATAATAGATTCCGCTTCGGCATCCTGATTTTGAACCAACAACCTTCATCACCGAAAACTTATGGGATTGCCCCGAAAACGCATGCGATTTGGGGCACAGTTTTTCCTATGTTAATTATAACGGCATAGCAGATGCACTTCAAACAAAACATAATTTATTTTATTTGATAATCTTTTAACGCAGTTATTTCAAGGGTTAACAAAAGAGCCCTTCCGGGCTCCATACACAAAAAAACAATTTAGCTGCAAAAAGGCTATTTTTCAAGCGCTTCAGGAAACTATTTTCAACACTTCAGTCCCACAAAAACATCCCTGCGGAGATCACATAAAAGACCACCATGGACGCCACCAGTATCAGTGCCATTACTTTTGCACCGGTGTTGAGACGCTTTCTCCTCTCCTCGTAGTCTTTCATTGTCCTGCCCGAATTGTTGCTTTTCTTTGCCATCTTTTTTCCTCTTTTTTACTTGTGATAAGTCTCTCCGGCGTTGATCTTGAACGCCCTGTAAATCTGCTCGAGCAGCACTATACGCGCCAGCTGATGAGGGAGTGTGATCCTTCCGAAACTCAGTCTGAGTGCTGCGCGTGATTTTACTTCCCTGCTGAGGCCCAGGCTGCCGCCGATCACAAAGTCTATCGTGGAGCTTGTGAATGATATCTCTGCAATCTTTGATGCCAGCTCCTCTGATGAAAGCTCGCGCCCTCCTATATCGAGAGCTATAACATAGTCTCCTGATCCGACCTTGTCAAGAATCGACTTGCCTTCCTTTATTATAACGTTCTCTTCATCTGCATGTGAAGCATGTGCCGGCAGCTTCTCCTCTTTCACCTCAATAACCGAGATGCTGCAATAGGCTCCGAGCCTTTTCATGTACTCAGCAGAGGCTGCTTCCCAGTACTTCTCTTTGAATTTTCCTACACAGATGATTCTTACATTAAGCATATCGTTTTATATTTTAACCTCTTTTCTTCGCGGTTCCGGCATGAATGTGATGCCCTCTTTTGCGGCTACATCCAGGAGGTAATCTTCTCCCTTGTGAAATCCGGCTGCCCCCAGCGCATCTTCGACGGTCTGACGGGCAAAAAGCGGAGCGTTATTGTGGAAGCTCAGGTGAGCCAGCATGATGCGCAACGGTTCTTGCTCCTCCCTTGCTTTCCTGTCCGTAAGAATGCTCGCAAGCACATCACCGGCGTAATCGTTTGATAAATGTCCTTTTTCGCCCTTTATCCTCACTTTCACAGGGTAAGGATATTCTCCGAACATAAGCATGTCCAAATCATGATTCGCCTCAAAGACAAGGAGTCCGGCGTCGTTTATGGCAGCATAGATTTCCTCTGTTACCACACCTGTATCCGTAACTATCGCGAGCTTTTCACCGCCCGACGTGACGGTAAAGCCAAGAGGCTCCGCAGCGTCGTGGCTAAGCGGAAAAGCGCCTATCTCCATATCATCATCATTATCTATCCTGACGATCTCTCCTGCGGATAAAAGTACTATCCTCTCCTGCGGCACATAGCAAAAGCCTGCCGCACTTTCAAATGTACCCCGGCTCACGTAAAAGAACGCATTGCAGCATTTGCGGGATATCGCCCTTACGCTTTTCACGTGATCGACGTGTTCGTGAGTGATGAGAACTGCATCCACATCAGCAGGATCCGTCCCGAGATGCTCAAGCGCGCTGACAATTCTTTTTGCCGGAAGGCCGGCATCAACCAGGATGGTACGGCTTTCGGTCATTATTATATATGAATTTCCGGAGCTGCTGCTCCCTACTGAAACTATTTCGATCATTCTTTCTCTTTCGGTTTGGGTTTTATCGACCGGTATGAGTTTTTTACATATCCCCGGTCACGCCTGCAGACCGACCTGTAACTGCAATAACCGCAAGCCAGTCTTTTATCGACCCTGAGCGGATTTATACCGATCTTTCCGTCAAGTATTCCTTCAGCGGTTTCTTCTATGCGGGCAATAACATCTCTACGAATCCCCTCATAGTCTTCCCGGCTGACAGCATTTTTCGATGATGAAAGCACTTTCTCAGGCATGGCTCCCAGCACACCCTCTTCGTTTATGAAAGCTCCCTTCAGTTTGAACACGTCTGCCGCTTCTTTATCGAGCAGCGAGTCAACCTGCTTCACGCTCTTATCGTTTATCGATTCTATCGGATCCTTGATGTTGAAGTAGAACATCCCCGCAGGAGAAAGATCTCCCGATGTAGCAGAGATAAGATATATCATCAGCTGCATCTTGTATCCCTGGCGCATCTTCCAGAGGTCGAGCTTGTCGCTGCCTGTCTTGTAGTCGATGATCCGCACCCGTTTCTCGCCGCCTATGTCCATGATATCCGCACGGTCTATCTTTCCTTCAACATACACTTCGCCGTCACCGGCACTGATTTTCAGAGGTTCAAGATCTGCATGCCTTCCGAACGGCTCTTCGAACGAGGCGCTTATCACCGATCCGGCGGAAAGCTGAGCAGCCATTGCCTTTGCAGCAGAAGCGCATATCTCGCGGATGCGGCTCATGCGGTATTCTTCACAGCCTGTGGATATGAAAAGACCTCCCATGTAGTTTTGTGACAGCTCATCGAGGGCAGCGGTTACCAGCTCCTCGAGCGAATCATCGTCGGGGATATCTTCAGCCTTCATTATCTGTCTCGCAACAGCCATCAGGCACTCGTGGTAAACATCACCCACCGAACGGGCATCGCTCGCGAAGGTACGTTCCTCTTTTGGTCTGAGGCCTCTGTCAATAAAGTATCTGAACGGGCAGTCGATATAATTGCCTATCGACGACGCACTCAACGACAGGCTTCCGTCCCTCCTGCAGAACAGATCTTTTGCTGCGGCACGGCCAAGCGGGCGCTGTACATTATCGTAAGCTGCCGCCCTGAGCATGGTGTCCAGCTCATCTTTGCGATTTTCAGCATACCAGTGAAGCATGGCTCTCGTGAGTGCATCCGGCTCGTCCGGAGCATTCGTATCTTTTATGCGGTTGATGAGATGTCTCATGCCGTCTCCGGCAGTGTTGATCTTATCAGTCTCACCGGCATTCAGAGTATCTCCGCGTCCCATGCTTATTATGTCTTTACGGATCAGTCCGTCGGCGTCTATCCTCGGAAACAGCATCCTCAGCGAGTCGATCACAGGCGACGGACTTGTGTCCCGTCCTTCAGAGTCTGTCATCGCCCAGCTTATGTATATTTTTTCGGAAGGCCTTGCCATCATGCGGTACATGGCCGCATTTTCCTCATCCATCTTTATATCGTCAAGACTTCCGAGCGCAAAGCCCTTACTCTTGAAGTATTCCTTCTCATCCACCGAGAACAGACCTTCTGTCTGCGGAGAAAGAGGCATAACGCCTTCACATGCGCCGAGTATCACCGCGGCCTTCATCTGACGCGGCCTTGTCCTTATCATGGTACCCATCGAGAGGCCATCGACAGACGGAGGGATGACCCCCACCTCCACATCAGACAGTCCTGCCACGTATATGTCCGTGAACTCCGCAAGATCCATATCGGAATCGCCCATTATGCCGTCGATCTGACCGAGCAAATCCATAGCCTTTGCATAGCTCTGAGTCATACGCTGAGCTTCATCATGCAGACCTTCTTCATCCATTGAAGACGCTGCTTCTGCAACCTTGTCGGCCAGCTTCCACTCATCGTCCAGATAGACTTTGAAGTGCTTTATGAATTCTGCGACCGTCCCGCTTTTTGACACTTCTGCCAGCTTCGAAACGGAGTCCGAGATACGGGCTCTCATTGACTCCAGTCTTCCGAAGGACTCCTCTCCAAGATCATCTCTGCCGTATTTGAAAGGCTTGTCCCACATGGAACCCTTTATGCGGTACCCTCTGGCATAATTCTCGAGGTCTTCGATATCGCGGTCATCGTAATCTG
The DNA here is from genome assembly GCA_902801255.1 of uncultured Eubacteriales bacterium. Lineage (GTDB taxonomy): Bacteria > Bacillota > Clostridia > Peptostreptococcales > Anaerovoracaceae > Crickella. The sequence goes on from CADCHO010000025.1 coordinate 4,938, forward strand.
TGAGCCCTGTCTTAAGCATGGCGAAAAGATACTGTGATGACTTGCGGTGCACCGGAAATTCGAGAAGATTCACTATGAACCCCACTGCGGCGCTGTCGGTGATGTCGCGCGATGTATCTGCAAAGACAGGAAGTCCGTACTCTTCAAACACCCGCCTTATGATCGGATGCATCGCGCCTTCGTCGTTTGCTATGATCTGGATCTCACGCATCCTGTAGCCGAGATCGCGTATAAGATGCCACACATATGCCGCAGCACTCTCCGCTTCATAGTACGGATTTGCGGCACAAACGACCGTAAGATCTTCAGGTACAAAAGCTGCATTTTCCGCTCTTTCCTCCGCACTCAGAACATCCTTCCACAGGGATCTCTCCATGCGCTTTATTGTTTCGCTTTTCTGCGTCCGGTATGAGTCGGGGATCCTATCGCAGCTGATGCCTATATTATTATCTGCGGCAAGCTGAATGAGAGATGCGGTAAGACGCTCATCCAGGCCGAAATCACTTATATTGACAATAAAACTGACCGATTCTGCAGTCTTTGCAAGCTCCATCAGCGCACCGGCGAACTTGGGAGTTATGCTGTCATATCCGTAGACCCAGACCGACTTGCCGCGTATAAGATTAGAGTCTTTTATAGCTCTGACATACATCTCTATGTAATCCTCAGAGTCAGTGTATCTGCCTTTGATAGCCTCTTCATATGCAGTTATCACTCCGCTGAGCTCCTTCAGCTTGGCCTCAAGTATAGGGTCATCGCCGGTGTCTCCGCTCATTTCCTGCAGCTTTTCGATAGTACAGTCCTGCTGCTTGAACTCCGAGATGAAGTCGTTTAGCATCGAAGTGAAAGTCAGTTTTCCTGCCGACCTGCTGAAAATGTCGAAGTCTTCAGCATGGTCGCGTATGAGCATCGACAGCAGCATGAACCGTCCGTACTTGTCGATCATGCTGACGGATTCTGTCCCTTGCTCAGTGAGTATCTTCAGGCCGAGACGGTTCATTGATGTGATCTCGACATTGAACAGGCAGCTGGTCTCGAGATATTTCAGCGCCTGCTCCTCAGCCACCAGAGTGTACTGGTCGGGCACCAAAACAAGCGTCTCACCTCCGTGCTCTTTTATCGAGTCGTAGATGAAACGCTCCTTATCTATATTCTCTCTGCCTGTATATAGTCTCAGCATTTGATACCGTTATCTATCCGTTTGCCTTGGCCGCGTCCTGCGAGAGTTTGGCACGGACGAACACGTCGAGATCTCCGTCCATTACCGCCTCAACATTGCCTACTTCAGCACCGGTTCGCGTATCCTTCACCATGGTGTAAGGCTGGAACACGTAGTTTCTGATCTGTGAACCCCATGTTGCCATTGACTGATCGCCCTTTATCTCGTTGAGGTTCTCCTTATGAGCCTCCTCTGCTATCCTTGTCAGCTTGGATACGAGGATCTTCATGGCGACCTCGCGGTTCATTATCTGCGAGCGCTCATTCTGGCATGTAACGACTATGCCGGTCGGGATGTGAGTGATCCTTACGGCTGAATCCGTCGTGTTGACATGCTGGCCTCCGGCGCCGCCCGATCTGTAGGTGTCGATTTTCAGATCATTAGGGTCGATGTTTACCTCTATCTCGTCGCCGATATCAGGAACTACCTCCACTGCGGCGAACGAGGTCTGCCTCTTGCCCATGGCGTTGAACGGTGATATGCGCACCAGTCTGTGGACCCCCGTCTCTGACTTGAGAAGGCCATAGGCGTTGTCACCGCTGACCTCAATAGTTGAGCTTTTTATACCGTAGTCCACGTCATCCTGCCTGTCGAGGATCTTCGTCTTGAAGCCCTTCTTCTCGCAGTATCTGAGGTACATCCTCTCAAGCATCTCAGCCCAATCGTTGGCATCGACTCCGCCCGTGCCTGAATGTATGCTGAGTATACAGTCCTTGCTGTCGTATTTTCCGGACAGGAGCATGTTTGTCTTGAGATCTTCAAGCTCATCAGAAAGCTTGCCGAAGCTTGCGATAACGCTCTTCGCTTCGTCCTCATCCTCCAGTTCTTCCGCTATATCTATAAGCTCGGGAAGTTCATCCGCCTCAGAAGCCAGTCTTTCATACAGACCAAGTTTGTCCTCAAGAGATTTTTTCTCCTTGAGCACCTTTTGCGCGTTCTTCTGATCATTCCAGAAGCCTTCCTTCAGGCTCTCATCCTCGAGCTCTTTTATCCTTTTTTTAAGACCCTCCGGGTCAAAGATAGCCTCCCACTTCCGCAATCTGCTCCTTGAGAGCCGGAAGCTGGCTTCTTATTTCATCAAGCTGTAACATTTATTCCTCCATCACTTCTCAGGACATTCCTGTTAAGGAGTCCCATGCGTTCCGCCTGCAGTATCATATCGAGCTGCAGCATCGTCTGATTGGCTGCAGATGCGAAGGCATTAAACAGTATGTCGAAAATCATAGCCGCGATCACGTATTCTTTTCCTAAACCAAGCTGCCCTATAATGACTACGTATGACAGCAGATTTACCCCCGGTATTGGTGGTGCCGCTACAAGCAGTATCAGAGCAAATACTATCGCAGTAAGTATCCATACAGGCGTTATCGCCACACCGTCTCTAAGCGCCGCAAAAACTACAAATGAGATCATTCCTACGATACTCGCGGGCATGTACAGCACCAGTCCGAGAGGAAGCACCCTCTGAGTGAATATCTTCTGTATGCCCAGACTCTTTATACAGCACTTTTCGGATAGTGCATATGAGTCACCGTCCAGTCCCGATCTAAGGGTCAATATGAATGTAGGCCATAACTTCTTTAACAGTACTCCTGCTTTTACACCCGATCTCCTGCCGACCATCAGAAGGATAGCTGCCATGACAAGCAATGAAACTATTATCGAAAACGGGATCACAACCATAAGGGAAACGAGCAGCGTCGCATTGCGGCTGATCACAAGCTGTGCTGTAAGGAAAACCGTAAACACAGGCATCAGCTCTGCTATCCACTGTGCCAGCTGCATGCTTATGCTGTTCAGCTGGTGGATGAGCGATACGATACCGCTGACCTGCTGCCCGACTGCCATGGTGGCATATGCAAATATGATTCCCATCAGTATGAGCTGAGCGGTGTTGAAATCCCTTATAGGATCGATCATGTTCTCAGGAACAACGCTGAAAAGGCCCTTTATCAGGTCTGACAGAATCTCTCTCGAAAACCCGTTGTAAGTAAAAGCATGTCCGGATACCAGCACAGCTGCCACTATGGTTATCACGCCCAGTATAAGGCTTATAATGAAATACCTTCCTGTGATGACACCCGCGTTTCCGCCCTGCTCCGATACTTCACGGGTATCGAGCATAGTGGACATGACTATGATGAGCATCGCCGGTGCAGACACGCTGTAAAGTATGTTGTTCCAAAGATCATATACAGGAACAAGAAGGCCTTCTGTCACAAACAGAGCGTCTCCCTCAGTCAATGCGACCATGGCTACACTGCCGGTAATTATGCCGAAAATGATAGTAAAGACAACCACGATTACAGGATTCACGCGCAGTCTGTGCAGAGGGATCTTCATTATATTTGTCCCGTGCGAATAGCTGTATGTAGGGCTGATTCCTGCCGACGAGAGCAGACCGCGGCTCCATTCTTCAACGGAAGATTTTGTCTTGCTGAAAGGATTATATGCCTCGCCCACATGTTCTATCCTGATCGAAGGTCTTCCGAACCTTATGCTCGCGATCACCTTCACCATGTTGAGTTCGTCAAAACGCTGCCATATGCTCAGCAGGGCTTCTTCTACAGTAAAGCGTATCCTGATGCGGTTCTGCCTTTCCGTTCCGGTACCTTTTAAAAAGGCTTCAAGGTCTTCCGAAATACGCTCCACGCTTTCCCCGTTCAATATGAAACTTTTTCTGACCGATATGTCATCGATGATCTCCCGTATAAATACGAGCGTCATGATGATGACCGCGATGGAATTGCATATGTTTGAAAGTGATATGCCATAATACAGAGTCTGGGCAGCCATTCCAAGAACCGGAAGCACCCATATGCACATAAATGCGTTGTACTCTCTTTCCGGAAGAGCATCCCGCTCATTAAGCGTCCTGGTTAACAGTATGACAACAGCTGCTGCAGCAAGTACAGGCAGCACAGGATAGAGAACTCCTCTGTGATAGAAGTTTTGCCCGTCAAAGCTGTACAGAAAACCGAAAAAAGCCGAAATGACAACAAGTCCCACGCCGGCACCGCACAGACCGTACACTGTATTGCGCTGTTTCTTATCTTCTCCGGCGCCTCTTTCCTCAAGCAGAGCATCGAGCAGGTTGTTCCCGAGCGCAAGCAGCACAAACATGCCTGTAAAAACAACAAAGTTGCTTATCCTTACCATTATATATCCGACATTCGTAGGATCTCCGCGGTAAACATAAGCCAGCGCATCTGCAATATTGATCACTGTATTCATAAGCAGACACGCGATTATCGCCCTTGTCGCTTTGCGCGAACCGGTGTCATACATACGAATAGAGAGTACTGCCAATAAGCAGAACAGCGCAAATCCTGATTCAAGTGTTATGTGCAGGAATGTTATAAGATTCATTTTCTGTTCAGATTATCTCCAGCAGCTGCTCAGGTTTTTCCATTCGGTATGTAGGCACAAAGCCTTCTGCCAGCATAGCTTCTTCATCAACATAGTGGCTCCAGCCGACCATCACGCTGTCTACTCTTGCGTTGTTGGCACAGCCTATGTCGTATTTAGTATCGCCTATCATTATTGCAGCATCCCGGACTGAGTCCGGGATACCGGAATCATCATCAAACGGTTCCCCGGCATGGACCATCATCTTTTTAAGGACTGCGTCAATGGTCTCAGGATCCGGCTTATGGGAAGTCACATCATTCATGGTGACGACTTCATCCACGAGCTGATCCATATCGAGCTTCTTCATGTAATTCCAGAAGCTGTATGCAGTCCTGGACGTGCCGACGCCTATGATGCATCCGCGCTCCCTGAGCTGCTCAAGAAGCTCCCTGACGCCCTCAAAGACATACACTTCATAATCCTGCTGGTGCGAATTCTGGTATTCTCTGTAGTAGTCCACAACTTCATTGGCAGGAACTTCCGGAATAAGTCTGCCGATCGTGTTCACGAGTATCTCCCCGAAAGTTGCTTCGATCTCCCTGACTGACAGGGAATACCCCAGATATTTCTCAAAAGTCGCCTGCCATGATGCAACGATTATGTTGTTTGTATTGGCAAGAGTGTCATCGAAATCAAATATTATGTATCTTTTTTTCATCTATTAAAGCAAGCGAGCTTTACCAGCCGCCGCCTCCTCCGCCGCCGGCACCGCCGCCGCTGAAACCGCCTCCACTGAAGCCGCCTCCGCCACTCCAGCTTCCGCCGCCTCCGCCGCTGCTCCAGCCGCCGCTTCCGCCGGAGCTGCTGTGCGATGGTGCAGGGATGACTATGTTGTTGCCTACGCTCGCGCTGCAGTCACTCATCATACGTCCCATCATGTAATAGTCGAAACTGTCAAAGCCGCGGGTGCCTCTGTACCAGTTAGGAGCAACAACAGGCAGATCCTCGAAGTTCTTGATCCACTTGTTGCTCAGGCCGAATACATAAGCGTAAGGCATTATATGATAGAAGTACTGAGGATCCTCTTCAACGAGTTCATTCAGTTTATCAAGTTCTGCAGTCTTAATAAATTCTCTGAATCCAAGAACTCTTCCCAGAAGATCAGTGTATGAATCCGTCTTTGCGATCGCAATGACAGCAAAGAACATGCAGATCAGCGTGCCGATCACCAGATACATTACCAGAGCGAGAGCTTTCGGTCTTGAAAGCAGGCTGAGCGAATCCGAGGTCATAGGAAGGATTCCGACTCCCATTGTGAAGAACCAGATGGCGCCGAGGCTCTTGAGCACTGTCTTCACTTTTGATGTGCCGCGGATGTTGTCATATACAGAACACATGAGATATACAGATATGAGAATATGTGCTGCTGCCCAGAACAGGAGGAAACCTCCCATCTCATCTCCGTTGATCCCCGCCCAGGTTATAAATGCAGCGGACGGCATGATAGCCGCTACTGTGCAGGCGGCTCTCGCCATACGCGAATCAGGCCTGACGATAGCGTTGCTGCCCTTGAACATTTCCTCCAGCTGCTCCTTGGACTTCAGATATTTTTTTCCGAAGGTAGTCGATGAACCGATCTGGTCGCTCGTCCTCACATTCTTCGTTCCCGGGAATAAGCCTTCATATATATAACGTATATACTGAGGAACTTCCGCTCCCGGTTCCCTTATTCCGATGAACCTGAATTTCTTTCTGTCCATCTCCTCTATCTCGATATAACCTTTGTCCGCAAGGTAAACTATCGTAGAGATCACATCCTGCTTGTCAGCTCTGCCGTCAGCAAGATATCCTATCTCTCCCGGAGTCAGATCGTCCGGAGGATAGAACTCGAGAGTTTTCACCATATGCTTGTCCCTGCCGTAGAGATACCAGAGCAGGATGGCTCCGACAGGCCCGAGCAGGAACAGGAACATATTGCCTATGCTGAGTTTTCCGAACTGAGGAGCACCTTCCCAGTACCCCTGCGGAAGTTCGAGCTGAAGCGTTATACCGTGATGTGCAGGGATATCATTTGCAGTGATCGTTATTGTTTTTCCGTCTTCTCCTGTCTCAAGAACAGCATTGTCCTCGTTGGAAGCAGTGCCGTAAGAGCCCGAGTAGACTCTCGCCTTGCTGAGATCCGCTTCCTTTGGCAGGTTGATCACGCATTTACTCGCGCCTATATCTGTTTCCCAGTCAGTAGGTACCAGATTCAGGAGCAGCATGTCCTTCTCATTATTCTCATCCTCATACATCGCGATGTTGTAGAAGATGTCGTAAGGGTTATCTCCGATGAGAGTGTAATTGCCGCTTCCGATCTTTACGACCTTGTAACCTGACTGCGTATAGATCTCGTAATCATAGCCCGGCACCTTTATTCCCGACAGCTTCTGGCCCTGCATAGGCAGATATCTGTAAATGCCGTGATGAGCAGTGACATAGTACATGTCCAGGTGCTCATGGTAATCATATGAATTGTCTTTCGCAACATCGACCGTGATATCGTAGTTGACGGTATACATCGTGTTGTCGCTCGCATAGCTGCCTGTTCCTTCTGTCGCGAAAGGTATCATCATGATGGCAACTGCTGCGATTGCCAGCACCGCAGCTGCCCTTCTCAGGACACCGGTGCTGCGTGTCTTTATTGTTTTCATGACAGTATCCCCCTAGAGACCTTCATCGAAATCCTCAGTGTGCATCTTAGGAAAGTTGAACATGTTTGCGACCAGGCTGGTCGGGAAACTTTCGACCTTGTTGTTGTAGTCACGGAGCACTGCGCTGAGATACTTTTTAGCGTTGTCAATGTCTTTAGGGTCGCCTGCCTCCTCATACTTGCGCAGTTCAACTTCGGCAAGTTCGATGCGGTTCTTGTCCTTTGTCAGTGAATTGTAAGTGAGCGCAAAGAATGCAGCTACCACTATCACCAGAATAATAACAAATGTTAACATACCGGACTCCTTTCGTTCCTGTCGTTGTAACTTCTCTATTTTTATCAGGCATTTCTGCCGCAGCAGTTCTTGTACTTTTTGCCGCTTCCGCAAGGACAAGGATCGTTTCTTCCTACCTTAGGCATGTCGCGCCTGATAGTCTCCTGCTTTCCTGTCTTATCAGCCTTAGGAGCTGCAGCCGGCATATTGCCGCCCTTTGCCTTCGCCTGGGAGGCTGTATCGTCCTTGTATTCTTCCTTTGCAGCAGATGTTTTGCCTGTGACAACGTTACGTCTCTCAGTCTTGGTCGTCACTGTCACGTTATAGCAGAACTTGACGGTCTCTTCCCTGATGTCAGCAACCATTTCGTCGAACATGGCGAAGCCTTCCTGGGCGTATGCAACAGCAGGATCCTGCTGTCCGATACCTCTGAGGCCGATACCATCCTTCAGCTGATCCATGGCATCGATATGATCCATCCAGCGGTTGTCTACGACCCTCAGTAGGATCATGCGCTCGACTTCCCTCATCTGCTCGCTGCCGATCTCGGCTTCCTTCTCTGCATACATCTCATCAAAGATCTGCTTTATGTCATCCTTGAGAGTCTGCTCATCGAGGCTCTTTATGTAGTCCTCATCAACTCTGAGCCTGCCCTTGAAGTTCGGCGTGATCTGCTCGAGTCCGTCGGTGATCCTCTTGATATCCCACTCTTCGGAATATTTGGATTCCATGACTACCGGGTCGACTATGCCGTCGATCAGCTCGTAAGTCATGTTCTTTATATAGCCCGAAACGTCCTCGCCGTTGAGCACCATACGCCTCTGATCGTAGATGATCTCACGCTGTTTGTTCATTACGTTATCGTACTGCAGCACGTATTTACGGATACCGAAGTTTTTACCCTCGACTTTCTTCTGGGCGCTCTCGATGGATCTTGACAGCATGCCCGCCTCGAGAGGTTCGTCTTCGTCCATTCCAACTCTTTCAAGTATTCCCTGCATCCTTTCGCCTCCGAAGAGCCTCATCAGATCGTCTTCGAGAGCGATGAAGAACTGCGTTGTACCCGGGTCGCCCTGACGTCCGGAACGTCCTCTGAGCTGGTTATCGATACGTCTTGATTCGTGACGCTCGGTACCGACTATGCAGAGTCCGCCAAGTTCCCTTACCTTCTGCTGTTCAGGAGCTCTTTCCTTCTTGATCTGCTCATGCAGGGTATTGTATTTTTCGCGTGCCTCGAGAAGTTCAGGATCGTCCGATTTCTCGAAACCTGTCGCAAATGATATCTGTTCAGGCGTGTATCCTTCCTTGCGCATCTGCTTGCGCGCCTCGAAATCAGGATTGCCGCCTAAAATGATATCGGTACCACGACCGGCCATGTTGGTCGCTATGGTTACAGCTCCGAGCCTGCCGGCTTCGGCGACGATCTCAGCCTCCTGCTCATGGTGCTTAGCGTTCAGTACGTTGTGCTTAACGCCGCGCTTCTTGAGCATGCCGCTGATGAGCTCGGATATCTCGATCGAAATGGTACCTACCAGTACCGGCTGTCCAGTCTGATGGGCTTCTACGACTTTGTTTACTATTGCCTTATACTTGGCCTTCTGGTGAGCATATACCGAATCCTGCTTATCATCCCTGATGACCGGCATATTGGTAGGTATAACAACTACATCCATGTTGTAGATGTCGCGGAATTCGTCTTCCTCTGTCTTTGCTGTACCGGTCATGCCGGCAAGCTTGTTGTACATCCTGAAGTAGTTCTGGAGAGTGATGGTAGCGAGCGTCTTTGACTCCGACCTTACCTTAACGCCTTCCTTTGCCTCGATAGCCTGATGCAGGCCGTTGCTGAAGCGTCTTCCATACATGAGACGTCCGGTGAACTCGTCTACGATGAGGATCTCGCCGTCCTTTACGATGTAGTCGACGTCTTTCTTCATGAGGAAGTTCGCACGGAGAGCCTGATGTACGTAGTGGTTGAGCTCCATGTTGTCAGGATCCGAGAAGTTGTCGATCTTGAAGTAGGACTCGCAGAGCTTGACTCCTTCGTCTGTCAGCGACACCTGATTGTCCTTCTCTTCAACCTTGTAGTCCGTTCCCTCATTGAGGGTCTTTACGAAGGTGTTGGCATTCCTGTACATCACGCTGGAGTCAACGCCTCTTCCGGAAATGATGAGCGGTGTTCTGGCTTCATCGATGAGGATAGAGTCGACCTCGTCGACGATGGCATAGTTGAGCTCTCTCTGTGTGAGCTCCTCCTTGTACGTGACCATGTTGTCGCGCAGGTAGTCGAAACCGAACTCATTGTTGGTGCCGTATGTGATGTCGGCCATGTACTGGTCGTGTCTCGCCTTACCCTCGACTGCATGTATTACGCATCCCACCTTAAGGCCGAGGAATGAGTAAAGCTTGCCCATCCACTCCGCGTCACGTTTGGCCAGATAGTCATTGACCGTAACAACGTGTACGCCGCGTCCTTCAAGAGCGTTGAGGTATGCAGGCAGGGTCGCCACCAGAGTCTTACCTTCACCGGTCTTCATCTCGGAGATACGGCCCTGATGAAGTACTACGCCTCCTATGAGCTGCACTCTGAAATGCTTCATTCCGAGAGAACGCCACGCTGCCTCGCGGCATACAGCGAATGCTTCAGGCAGTATGTCGTCGAGAGTTTCGCCCTCAGCGAGTCTTTCCTTGAATTCCCCGGTCTTGGCTCTCAGTTCATCATCCGAAAGAGCCTGCATCGACTCATCGTATGATTCAATTACATCTACGATTTTTTCGATCTTTCTGACTTCCTTTGCATTGAGGTCGCCAAAGATCTTCTCCATTAAACCCATTGATATATCGTCCTTTCGTTTTTATTGAGCTGTATGGCTCGTTCCAAAAGAGTATTAATCCTCATCTTCCGGTTTATCCCTGACCGCGATGCGTGTCATTAATGCGCGCCTTGCATCGGCCTTGGTTACCTTGACGTGGAATAATTTATGTCTCGATTCATAGTCGAACTCATCGCCCACCTTAGGCAGCCTGTCAAGTTCGATCATCACCCATCCGTTGATGGTTGTGGCGTCAGCCTCGATCTCCTCATCGAACATCTCAAAAAAGTCCTCGAGATTTGCTCCGCCCGCAACCATATAGACGCCATCGCCTGCCGGTCTTACATCTCTCGATGTTACAGTGTCGTGCTCATCGTAAATGTCACCGACGATCTCTTCGATGATATCCTCAAGTGTGACCAGTCCGGTCGTGCCGCCGTACTCATCTACGACTATTGCAATGTGAGTCCTCTTAGCCTGCATCTTTTTGAGCAGAACAGCCGCCTTGAGGGTCTCAGCCACATAAGCTACCGGCTTGATGATCTTCTCGGTGTCCTTTATTGTCTTTACATTATTGTTATAAAGGTCTTTCTGGTTGATGACGCCGATGATGTTATCGAGGTCATCCTCATACACCGGCAGCCTCGAAAGGCCGGACTCCTTGAAGACCTTTTTGATATCTGCGACAGGTGTGCCTCTTTCGACCGCAACAATATCGACCCTCGGTGTGAGGATGTCGATGGCTTCTATGTCGTTGAACTCTATTGCATTAGCGATGAGCTCGCTCTGCTCTTCTCCTATGGCTCCGCCGGCCTCAGCCTCCTCGACTATGGTCAGCAGTTCATCCTCGCTGAATTCAGGTCCATCCTTCTTGCCAAAGGCCTTTTTGAGAAAGATTTTCAGTCCGTTGAAGATGAATGTCAGCGGAGTCAGTACGAATATGAGCGCCCTGACAAAAGGCGTCAGGAAGAGAGCTACCTCTTCCGCATACTCTCTGGCGAGGATCTTAGGAGAGATCTCGCCGAACACGAGTACGAGGAATGTGACCATGACAGTGGCGATGGTCGGGCCTATCTTTCCGCCCCATGTCATGATGCCGTACACTGTAGCGACAGATGTCATGGTAATGTTGGATATGGTATTTCCGACCAGCACTGCTGTGATCAGCCTGTCGAAGTCCTCACAGAGCTCAAGTGCGTAAGCTGCGCGCTTGTTGTCATCAGCCGCGAGATTCTTCAGTTTGATCTTGTTCGCTGAGCTGAACGCTGTCTCGGTAGCCGAGAAAAACGTTGAGCTTAGCGTAAGAAGTATTATTGCTATAAGATATCCGTTCATTATTCCTTTCCGGTGATCTCCCAGTCGATGGTTGTATCGATTTCAGGAGTCTCGTAGTTTTCATTATCGTATGTCAGATACGCCTTGGCAGTGTATCTGCCCGGAGCAACAGCCCTGTTGTCTCTGTATCTGACGGCGATCTGCCAAGGAACTCCCTTCAGAGTGATGTGCTTCTCAGTACCATCATATTCGAACGGTTCGTCGTAATCCCAGTGTACTGCAGAAGTATCATATTTAGCTCTGTGTATCCTCCACTTAAGGTCAGGTATCTCTACGGCCTCGCAGTTGCGTGTATCATAGATGAGCCTTGCTCTTGCAGTGTATGTACCGGCGTTTATCTTGCTGTTGTCAGTGTATACGACCTCGATATCTTCAGGTACTCCTACGAGCTTCACTTCTTTCGCCTTGTCGTCATAGACGAAGACTGTTTCATCATCGTAGTCCCACTTGATCTCCGAGAGATCGAGAGGCTTCTTGGCGATCCTCCACCTGAGTTCAGGTACGGACGGAGCTTCAAAGTTCTCTTTATGTTTGTATCTGAGCTTCGCCTCAGCGGTATATCCGCCTGCATCGACGCCCTTGTTGCCTACATATGCTTCTACTCTGACGCCTTCAGGCAGACCAAGCAGTCTGACGCTCTTTTCCTTGCCGTTGTATACGAACTCATCCTCGTAATCCCAGTGGACTTCGGACATGTCATAGCACGCCTTGTCTATATGCCACCAGCATCCGCTTACAGGTGCAGGAGTTTCGAAGTTGACCGGATCCTTTGCCTCTACAACAGCCATGGCTTCATACTCACCGGAGTTCACGGCTCTGTTGTTGGTGTAGGTCACCTTTACCGTGTCAGGAAGTCCTTCAAGTTCAACGCACTTCTCTTCGTTGTCGAACGTGAATGGTCCTTCGTAGTTCCAGTGTACTCCGCTCATGTCGATAGGAGCTTTCAGTATCTCCCATTTGAACGGAGGAAGCTCGCGCTCCGTATAGTTGCCCGGTTCTCTGTTCACCAGTTTTGCGGTTGTGTAGTAAACACCGGCATCGGTAGCTGTCTCACCTGAGTAGACTACATCGAATCCCTCCGGGATGCCCGCCAGGTATGGCTTTGCCTCTACTCCGCGCAGCTTCTCAAAGAAGCCGAGCTGACGCGTCTTTGTAGCTATGCATACGCTCTTAGGTGTGCCGTCGTACATATACGGACCGTCGTAGACCCATTCCACTGCATCAGTGTTCACGTCGACAGCAGCAGGAGCGATGCTCCAGTTGCAGCCTCCGAACGTCGGCTGCTCGTAGTTTTCCGCATCGTATTTCAGCTCTACCGAAGCCTCGTACGAGCCGGCATCAGTAGCTGTATTGCCCGAATATACCGGGGTGATGCCTTCAGGGAGTCCTGTGAGCTCAACGGCCTTTGGATTTCCGTCAAATACGAATCCGGTGACGCCCTGCCATGCAGTTCTTGACATGTCGTACGAAGCTTTGCTTATGCTCCATTCGCATCCGCCCATTTCAGGTGTGTGATAGTTGTCAGCATCATACTCCAGATCCACCGAAGCACTGTAATTGCCTACATTGACTCCGGTATTTCCATGGTATACAGGCGTGACTCCCTCAGGGAGACCCGCGATGTATACGGACTTTTCGCTTCCGTCATATACGGATTTGAACTCGCCTTCCCATCTTGCTCCGGACATGTCATAAGCAGCCTTTACTATGCGCCACTCGCAGTCTCTTATAGATGCTCCGTTATAATTATTCGGATCCTTCGGCATGAGCTCTGCATGTGCAGTGTAAAGTCCTGCGCCTGCTGCAGTATTACCTGTGTATTCAACGCTGAGAGTCTCCGGAACTCCCTCGAGTTTTACTGTTCTGACCTCACCGTTGTAAACAAATGCACGTGAGTAATCCCATCTCAGTCTGCGGATATCCGGATCTGCCTTTTCGATCGCCCACTCACAGCTCATTTCTTCAGGGACATTGAAATCCGAAGTATCGATGCCGAATCTTGCTATAGCCCTGTAGCTGCCTGCGTTTACGGCCGTATTGCCTTCATAGCTGACGCTGACTCCTTCAGGGATGCCTGTCAGTTGGATCCTCTTAGGCGTACCGTCAAACACGTAGTTTCCGTCATAATCCCATGCAGCTTTGCTCATATCGTAGTCGGCCTTGTCTATGCACCAGTCGATACTTATCGGATCCGGAGCACTGAAGTTGCTGTCGGATGTAGCAAAGCTTGCTGTGGCAACGTAATTGCCTGCTCTGTCAGCACTGTTCTCATTGTACGATGCCGTCACATTCTCAGGCAGTCCATTCAGCTCAACAGTCTTTCTGCTGCCGTCGTAGGTGAAGCATCCCGGTTCATAATCCCAACTGACTGCAGACATGTCATAATCAGCCTTAGCGATCTCCCAGTCACAGTCTGCCACCGATGGTGCATTGTAGTTTGCAGGATCAGAAACAGTGAGTATCGCTTTTGCAGTGTAGCTTCCTGCTTCCTTACCCTCATTGCCTGTATAGTCGGCTTTGATGCCGTTCGGGAGATGCTCGAGCATGACGCTCTGATCTCTTCCGTTGAACACCTTAGGTCTGTTGTAGTCCCATCTGACAGCCGACATGTCGTAATCGGCTTTCACGATCTGCCACTTGCAGCTCTCGATGACCGGCTGGCTGTAATTGTACGAGTCATATGGTATAAGCTCCGCGGCTGCCTCGTATGAGCCTGTATCAGCCGCTGCATTGCCGGAGTAAACCACTCTTATTCCATCAGGAAGTCCTCTGAGTGATACTTCATGCATTCTTCCGTTATATTTGAACTCGCCTTCATAATCCCAGGAAGCTCCAGACATATCGTATTCGGCTTTCCTGATCTCCCACTCGAGTTCCATAGGATCAGGAGTGTTGAAGTTGCGGCTGTCCGCAGCCGTGAATGAAACGCTTGCCTTGTATGAGCCGGCATCACGGGCCGTGTTGCCTCTGTATGAAGGAAGTACGCCCTCAGGCAGTCCCTTCAGTACAACTCTGAACTCACTGCCATCATATGTGAACGGCTTTTCATAATCCCAGCGGACATGGCTCATGTCGTAATTGCCCTTATCTATCCTCCATGTGAGGTTCTCGAGCCTGGACTTTGTGAGATTGTCCGTATCTTCAGGAATGATCTCTGCAGCAGCTACATATGTACCTGCCTGATTTGCTCTTGCGTTGCTGTATTTGACCGATGTGCCTTCCGGAATGTTTCTTGCGGCGACCGTCTTATCAGTACCGTCATATACAAAGGCTTCATCGTAATCCCAGTTTACTGCCGATATGTCTACCGGAGCCCTCTCTATTACCCAGTGGCATGTAGCCACTTCAGGTTTTCTGTAGTTTCTCTCATCGTATTCAAATCCGGCTCTTGCAGTGTATTCACCTGCTTCCGAGGCTGAGCTGCCTTCGTACTGAGGTATGAGTCCGTCAGGCAGTCCTGTCAGCCTGACGCTCTTTGTTTCGCCGTCATACGAGAAGTCCCTGTTCTCCTGCCACCTGACTCCGCTCATATCGAACGACGCCTTATCTATGCGCCAGTCGAGCATCATGTCCGGGATATTGTCTTCGTAATTATCGGCGTCCATTACTTTGAACTTCGCCGTCGAAGTATACGCGCCTGCGTCTGTAGCTGTTGCGTTGAAGTATTCAGCAAATACTCCCTCAGGCAGTCCGGCAACTTTTACAGTCTTAGGGCTTCCGTCATAGATGAACGGCTCGCTGTAATCCCAGTACGCTCCGCTCATATCAAAGTGCGCCTTGTTTATGCTCCAGGAATAGCCCTGTGGAGCAGGTGCACTGAAGTTGTCATCGTCTGCAGGTGAGAACACGGCTTTTGCGAAGTATCTGCCCGCACCGACTGCGGTGTTGCCTGTATAGTCAACTCTGACTGCATCACCGAGGTCGTTGATTATACCGACAGTCTTCTCGCTTCCGTCGTAAACAAATGCAGATGAATCAGTCCATGAAAGCTGAGGCAGTTTATATTCTGCCTTATCGATCGACCATGAGCAGCCGTTTATCTCAGGAACTTCGTAATTGTTTGCATCTGTCGGCATGAGCACTGCGCTCGCGGCATACATGCCTGCTTCAGTGCTTGTGTTGCCGCTGTACTCTACTTCGACGCCCTCAGGAACATTGATAAGATATATGCTGTGCTCATTCCCGTCATATTCGAACGGCTCGGAGTAATCCCAGCGTACATCGGAAATGTCGATCCTGCTTTTCAGGATCCTCCAGCTGCAGTCTGCAGGGGATGCGACTTCAAGGTTATCTCCGTCAAATCTGAGATTTGCATGCGCGTTATAAATGCCTGCATCATATGCTGAAGCATTCTCGTATTCGGCATAAACGCCCTCAGGCAGACCTTCGAGCTCTACCTTCTTGACCTCTCCGTCATAGGTGAAAGCTCTGTCATAATTCCATCTGACGCCGGACATGTCGATGCTCTTCTTGCCTATCCTCCAGTCAACGGTCATGTCGTCAGGCGTATTGTAG
The DNA here is from genome assembly GCA_902801255.1 of uncultured Eubacteriales bacterium. Classification (GTDB taxonomy): domain Bacteria; phylum Bacillota; class Clostridia; order Peptostreptococcales; family Anaerovoracaceae; genus Crickella. The sequence continues at coordinate 21,134 of CADCHO010000025.1, forward strand.
TTATGTGTGTCCGGATTTACGAAAGATGCGCGTGCTGTATACTCGCCGGCTCTTCTTCCTTCATATCCGCTGTATCTGACTGTAAGCTCCTCCGGGTACGACACCAGCTTAACGCCGTGTGTTTCTCCGTCGTATTCGAAGTCAGTCTCTTCGCACCAGGCAGTACCTGACATATCGTAGGAAGCCTTAGCGATCTCCCATTCGTATTCCGCAGGACCCATGAAGCAGTAGTTGCCGTTTATGGAAGCTCTTGCGAGGTATTTGCCGGCCTGAGTCTCCTCTGCCCCATCGTATTCGACCTCGGCATCCTCAGGAAGATTCATGATGAATACTTTTTTAGGGGATCCGTCATATACGAAATCTTCGCAGCCTGACCACTCAAGATCAGCAGCGTTGAGTCCTACTTTCTTTATTTCCCAGACGCATGGAGCCACATCCTGCGGCTTCTCGTAATTTGCGCTGTCGTAATCGAATCTGGCTTTTGCAGTGTAGACTCCTGCATTAAGCGCTGAATTGTCCTCATAATTTGCAGTGACGCCTTCAGGAAGCCCCTTGAGCCATACGCCGTGGTTCGATCCATCATATGCGAACGGGCCGTCATAGACCCAGCTCACCTGCGACATGTCGTAGGTGCCTCTGCGGATGGTCCACTCGTGTTCACGTACTATCAGCGGCTCATTGAAATTGTCCTGATCGAAATCGAAGTCGATCGTCGAAATGTATGTACCTGCTTCAAGGCCTTCATTTCCTGTATATTTTGGCACTACGCCTTCAGGCAGCCCTTCGAGCCACACATGCTTGACGCTGCCGTCATAAGTCATGTCGTCATCTTCCGCCCAGCGTACGCCGGATACGTCGATATTCGCTCTTCTGATATTCAGTCTTACGGTGTTGGAGACCGCTTCCCCTACACTGTTTGCGGCATGGAGTCTCAGAAGATATCCGTTGCATGATACAGGCAGGATGGCATTGTGGTTGATCGCACGCCATGTCCCTTCTTCACCCGTCTCACTTATCTCAAGGTAGCCGGTAACCTCGCGGTCATTGACCGAAATGATCTCCGGCAGTTCGAACGGAATGGTCTCTCCGAATGAGAAAGCTGCCGGCTCGGCGATTTCTCCGATCTTCGGTGCATGTCCCCATATTGCGTAAATATCCAGATCCCTGTCGACCGAGTTTATCTCAACTCCGGCCGGGATAGCTGCGCCGCTTCCGTCAGGCTGTGAATTCCACATCATGAACTTCCAGCTTTCATCAGGTCTGCTGAACATAAGAGCCTCGACACGGTATGCAGAGCCGGGTACTGTTTGTCTTTCTTCGACAAGTTCTTCCGCCTCTCCGTCGAAATTACTGTGGTAAAGCACTCTGAATCCCTCTACTGCGATCGGCTTTGCCTTCTTATACTTGCCGTATTCTTTCACAGCAAGCCTTCCGCAGTCCGTACTGCCGTCACCGTTTGCGCTGAAACCGGCACCAAGGAGTATTTCATCGAGCTTTGCACACTGAGCAAACATTCTGTTCATATCAGTGCAGCGGCTGGTATCGAAAGATGAGATGTCAAGTTCGCTGAGATTTGCGCATCCCTCGAACATCGAGTCCATGCGTGTGACATTTGACGTGTCAAATCCGCTCAGGTCTGCCTTTACCATCTTTCTGCAGCCTTTGAACAGTCCCGCAAGCGATGCCCCATAAGGGAAGCTCACACCGTTTGTTGCGACCACTGTTCTGATAACGTCCTCGAAGCCCTTCCATGGTGCTCCTTCGTCGCCAAGATCTGCAGCCATTCCATTGTCGATAAGAAGATTTCCGTTCTCGTCGATTCCCCAGAGACACTCGCCCCATTTTTCTACTTTTTTAAAGTTGCCTGCCATTATTCTGTACCTCTTTTGTTGTTAGAGTTATCTGCTTTTTTGTTGTTAAAGTTATCTGCTATTGTGCTGTCACGAGCACATAATCATACATAGTAGATTATACTAAATAATCAGCGCAAAATAAAGAAATCCGCAGACCTATTTCAGATCTGCGGACCTCTGCTTTATGTTGTATTTATCTATCGGGTAGCTTTGAGAAGTGCTTCGAACATTTCATCCGCCGGATCAATAATCAGCAGATCAGTCAGTTTTTCGATTTCTTCCTTGATATACGGGAAGTGAGTGCAGCCAAGCAAAAGAGCTTCAGCTCCGCACGCCTCAAAGTATCTCAGAAGATCACCAATGCCGCATTTATCGACTATTTCTCCCGGGGACAGATCGTCCTCTATCGCACGGACTATCGCCATATTGCCGGTCCCTATCATATAAATGTCGGGGTTCGCAGCCATCAGCGCTTCCTCTATCGCGTGAGCCGAGAGATTATTCGCGGCCATGACTCCGATGCGGTCATATGCGCTGCCAAGTTTCCTGTATACCTGCAGCGGAGTATAGATCCTTATGTCTTTGCCGGAGTCAATGGATTTTCTCACGGCATAACTGTCGAAGTCGAACGCTCCCGAGAGCGAATTGCAGTAGATGAAGAAGTCACTGACTCCATCCTGTATTACCTGATCAAATATGTTATCCATTATCGCACGCTTCTCATCGTCGTCCGAATACTGGAATTTCACCTGATCGTCGCAGTCAAGCGCTGCCGGGCAATACAAAGGCATGAAGCCGGGCTCAAAGCCGGCTTCATGCGTCTTTCTTTCAATGTATTCGACACCCATCTGTGTGTCTACGGGAGTTCCCGCTATGACTGCTATTTTGATACTGTCGCTCATATGCCTTCCGCTTTAGAACTTAGGCTGGATCAGTCCGTTGTAGTTATCAAGGATGAAGTTCTTAACTGTATCTGACTGAACCGCCTTAACGAGAGCCTGAGTCTTCTCACTGTTCTCATTGCCGGCATTTACTACGATGACGTTTACAAATGTTTCAGCAGCATCAGAGTCTGCAGTTTCAAGTGCAACAGCATCGTCCTGTGTGAATCCGGCGCCATTTGCGTAGTTATAGTTGATTACTCCGAGAGCAAGGTCAGGAAGTGATGCCGGTATTGTAGCAGCTTCGAGCGGAACGATCTCGAGGTTCTTTGGATTCTCAACGATATCCTGCTCTGTTGCTGTAACGCCTGCATCTTCCTTCAGCTTGAGAACGCCGTTAGCTTCGAGGAGCTGGAGAGCTCTTGCTCCGTTTGTTCCGTCGTTAGGGATACCGATCTTGTCACCGTCCTCGAGTGCATCGAAGGAGTCCTTTGTTCCCTTGTAAACGCCCATCGCCTCATAGTGTACGTTTCCTACAGCAACGAGGTCTGTGCCGTTCTGCTCATTGTACTCATCAAGGTAAGGTACATGCTGGAAATAGTTGGCGTCTACATCGCCGTCTGTAGTAGCTACGTTAGGCTGTACATAATCATCGAACTCGATGACTTCGAGTGTCCATCCTTCGGCTGCAAGTTCGTCGGAAATCGCATTGAGGATCTCTGCGTGTGGTGTAGGTGAAGCTGCTACTTTGATTGTCTTGTCTGCGGAATCACCGCTACCGCCGCCACATGCTGTGAGGATGCCGAGCGCGAGTACGAGTACTGCTGCTAAAATGCTGAATCTCTTTACGTTCTTCATGTCTTTTCTCCTTTTCTTCTGATTTGTTATCTTAGTTAAATTGTTACCTTTATTATCAACCCTCACGGGGTCTTAACTAATTGATGCGGTTGTCCATCTTCGCAGCCAGCCTTATGCCGATCTCCTGCATTATCTGAACCAGGACAACCAGTACGATGATCGTTATCCACATAACATCAGGCTGGAACCTGTAGTGTCCGAATCTGATAGCGATATCTCCGAGTCCGCCGCCGCCGAGAGTTCCGGCCATTGCCGAATAACCCAGTATGGTGATCGTTGCTACAGCAGCTCCGTTCAGAAGCGACGGTCTTGCTTCCAGTAGCATCACCTTGCGGATGATCTGCATATTGCTGGCTCCCATCGCCTGCGCCGCCTCGATGACTCCCGGATCGACTTCCAGAAGCGACTGCTCTACCATTCTTGCTACAAACGGCCATGCCGCCAGGATCAGCGCCGCTGTGGTCGCCCATGTTCCGATACCGGTACCGATTATCTTTCTGATGTATGGCATGAACGCTATCATCAGTATCAGGAAAGGCATGGATCTTATCACATTTACGATGAATCCCATGATCTTGTTGTAAACTGCGGCAGGCTTTATCCCGTTCGGGCCGGTAACTATGAGCGATACTCCTACCGGAAGCCCTATTATGTACGAGACCAGAGTTCCCACCAGAGTCATGGTCAGCGTCTGTACTGTTCCTTCAGAGAGAAGTTTAAACAATGTTCCTGTATCCATTATTTCTCTTCCTCCTCTCTGAAACCGTGAAGAGGATAATCATAGTAGTTCGAATCCTCTTCTATTTCCGTAAACGCAACACCCTCTTTTATGAGGTATGCTTTCTGCTTTTCCGCCGCTTCCTTGTTGTCTGACAAGGCTATTACCATCTGCCCTCTCTGCTCATCAAGAAGGGCATCCATATTTGCATACAGGAGATTTACCGGCTCTCCGGTCGCAAGGATCATGTTTGAAATGATTGGTTTGTATGCCGTCTTCTCATCAAACACAAGTCTCAGCCTGTTGCGGACTGCGGTCCTTGCCTCAGGAAGCTCACTGTCCTCGCTGTCCGGGAAGAACAACTTCCTTGCGGCTTTAGTCTTAGGCCTTGCAAAGACATCCTGTACATCACCTCGCTCAACGATCCTGCCGCCTTCTATGACTGCGACCTTGTTGCAGAGCTGTTTGATAACTCCCATTTCATGGGTTATGACAACGAGTGTGATGCCGCGTTCTTCATTGATCTTGCGGAGCAGGCTCAGGATCGACCTTGTGGTCTTAGGATCGAGAGCTGATGTAGCCTCATCGCAGAGTATTACTTCCGGATCTGACGCCAGAGCTCTTGCTATGGCGACTCTTTGTTTCTGGCCTCCGGAGAGCTGTGACGGATACGAGTGTGCCCTTTCTTCGAGATCTACTACCTTAAGCAGTTCTTCGGCCTTCTTAACAGCTTCCTGCTTTGGCACTCCTGCGAGCTCAAGAGGAAAAAGTATGTTGCCCAGCGCGTCTCTCTGCATCAGCAGGTTGAACTGCTGGAATATCATCGATATTTTACGTCTGTGGCGGTTGAGATCTCTGCTTCCCAATCCGGTCAGCGCGCTGTCGTTGAAAATGACTTTACCTTCAGTCGGCTGCTCGAGGAGGTTGATCGTTCTGACCAGTGTTGATTTGCCTGCGCCGGAAAGACCTATTATTCCGTACGAGTCTCCTCTCTCGATGTCCAGATTGATATCCTTCAGTGCGACGACCTTGCCGCCTTTGGTATCAAACTCCTTGGTTACTCCCTGGAGTCTTATGATGTGTTCTGCCATTCCGTTCCTTTCCTGAAAAATAATATGGGGCAGGTCTTAACGACCTGCCCCGGCATCTCACACATGAGAAATATACACAGTTTCTGGATTCGTTATGACCTTATCCTATGCTATTCATCGGCTCTGCACATGCACATGCCCATCATTCCCATTTCCATCATCATGTTTCTTGTCATGTGAATGTGCTCCTTTCATGTTCAGTTGCTAATATAGCAACGTTTGCTTGTGTTGTCAACTAACAAATTTACAATTTTTTGTTGTTTTTCACAAAGTGCATTTATTTGCCGTCATCCGCGAGAGTCCCGCCCGCTTCCTTGACCTTCTGTCTGATCAGCTTATAAGCTTCCTTCATCTCATCCATGCCGCTGAATGCATGCAGAGGTATCGGCATTATCATGGTTTCACTCATCCAGACATAAATCGCTTCTTCTGTGAGATCAACAGCCATTATGTCTTTATAATCGAACGACTGATGATCATCTCCTGCGTCCGTTGTGAGAACATCATCACCTATGGTTATCACATTTTCCTCTGCATGAACTCTCTCCAGAGTATCCGTCGAGTTTTTAATGGCTTTGTCCTGCTGACGGAGCAGAATTCTCTCCGCAAAGATCGGGCCGCCGATACCGATAACAGCCGCGACTGCGTATGCGATCATGGTGAACTGATGATCTGCATGGAATACTGTGAAAAGCACGGCTATGCAGATACCGCTGATCAGATATGTCAGCCTCTGTCTGTTTACCAGCTTGCGCCCGCCGGCTGTGTAGAGGATGCGGTAGCGTCCGAACGCTATATAATCATCGTCTGTGAGCACAAACTTTACTACTCTTGGGTTCTTTTTTGTTGCCATCTCTGTCTCCTTATTTGCCCGGAAATCATTACCGGCTAGATTCACGGTTAACAGTATACCACATGAAAGGCTTCATGGTTTCAATTTAAGTACAAAAACAGTATAATTACTTGGTTGGACCCGTTAAGGGAATTATTTGCTCATACGGATTAACATAGAAGGGATGAAGATATGACTACAGTTGCATTTATCGGCGGAGGAAGCTTCGGTACAGCTCTTTCTACAGTTCTTGCAGGCAAAGGCTGCAGGGTCAACATTTTCGATATCGATCAGGATCACCTTGCCCGCATGGCAGCAGACATGGAGAATAAGGACTATCTTCCGGGCGTGAAGCTTGAAGGTGACTACCACTTCTGCAAGACCAACGAGGAAGCTCTGAAGGACGCGGACTTCGTTGTCTTTGCCCTTCCGGCGCAGCATGTAAGAAGCGCTATAAAGGCGGCTGTTCCTTTCATACGCGAGGACGCCATAATCACCTGTATCTCCAAAGGTCTTGAGCAGAAAACGCACAAAAGAATGTCTGAGGTCATAGGCGAGTACTTCGACCTTGACAGATACGTCTGCATCAGTGGACCTTCGCACGCAGAGGAAGTCGGCATAGGAGTTCCTACAGTTGTGGCAATGTCATCAAGGAAAGAATCCTCCGCGATTGCTATGGCAGAGCTCTTCAGCACAAATAAATTCAGAGTTTACCTGAACGATGACATGATGGGCATGGAGCTCGCTGCTTCGCTCAAGAACGTTCTTGCAGTAGGCTCGGGAATCGCAAACGGAGCCGGCTACGGAGACAACACCCTGGCCGCAATGCTCACTATCGGCTGCGCTGAAGCAACATCGCTCGGCGTTGTTATGGGTGCAAGGCCTTCAACGTTCTTCGGACTTGCGGGCATCGGCGACATGATAGTAACATGCACAAGCATCCACTCCAGAAACTTCCGCTGCGGAAGGCTGCTCGGAAAGGGCTATAAGCCAGAAGATGCTATTAAAGAGATCGGCATGGTATCCGAGGGCATGTACACCGCTGAAGTAGTGAAGGAGCTGTCTGAACAGACAGGTGTGGAGATGCCTATCTTCAACGCGATCTATGATGTCATCAACGGCAATATCACCGTTCAGGAAGCAATGGAAGATCTCATGTGCAGACCGATTGGTCGCGAGGCAGATTACCTCTAGACCATTCCATAACAATCAAATATAATGAAGAACGCCGGGCTCATGCCCGGCGTACACATGCGCTCGTAGCTCAGTGGATAGAGTGTCTCACTCCGAATGAGAAGGCCGCGGGTTCGATCCCCGCCGGGCGCACCAAGATGACCTATCCCGCCGATTGCCAAGCGTCAGCGCCGGCAGAGGCGCTGGAAGGTCATTTACGCAGTACGCCCACGACTGGCGAGTCGAAGACGAAGCCAAAGTGGCTGCGTACGAGCCGTTTGAGGAATTGTCCTGACGATTGCCGAGCACGAAGTGCGATGGCAGAGTCATGGAAATTCCTATACGCAGTACGCCCACGACTGGCAAGTCGAGGACGAAGTCAGAGTGGCTGCGTACGAGCCGTTCATCCCAGGCACCTTCACGGTGCCTGTTTTGTTATACATATGATTCAGTGTTATGCTTGCTGCTCGTTCAGCAATTCCTTTATCTGCCTTATGCCGCCCGGCACTATGCACGGAACCTTCCTGAAATAGACTCTGACCATTCTGAAGAAGCCGGCGTCAAGTTCCAGCTGATGTCCCTTCTCGGTTACCATAATGGCTGATCCATCCTCATTGAAGGTGCACGGATACGCCCTGAGGCTTCCGTATTTCTCGCTGTAGTATCTGCTTGCCTGACCTTTATTACCGTATTCCTTTTCAAAACGGCCACGCTTCAGCCACATAAGGAATGCATCTTCCTGCGCAGCGTCATAAGCAACATCGATCGCCTCGTATGAGTATTTCCGGTTGCCCTTTATGATGCCAAGGGCCCAGTTCCCGCATACCCAGAACCTGACCCGACTGCGATTTGCGGTCCTGAGCATTCTGAAAAGGTCGTTCCATGTGACGACCTCCTTGCGCTGTATGCTGAACACGGATATGCATAGCATGAAGAACGCTGCAAAGTATATGAATGTCGTTACGACATACGTGTATTTATTGTTCATAAGCTGCAGGCGCAGCAGTCCGGTGAAATCTGAGATGGTGAATACCAGTCCCGCGAGCCAGAAGTAACGGTTCGACAGGGAGAATGCCATCACAGCTGCTATAATCGCTCCATATATTGTTCCGACTATTATCAGCATCGGGCGGTCGACAAGCTTAAATAATGAAAAAATTGGTATGAACAGGCTCAGGATGAATATGATCCTCTGCCAGAAGCGGATATATGTAGTCTCAACAATGGCCAGCAAAAGAAACACGTGGCCGAAAGCATACAGCACCCCACCAGCCGGAACGGAGAACAATACCGCCATGTCTCCGAGAAAATAGAAGATCAGAGTCGGCATCAGCAGATTATTTCGCTTGGTCGGATAATACTTTGTACCCATAACAGAGCCTGCAACCCAGCAGATATCAGTCACGCCTTTCATGCAGAGTCTTGGCAAAAAATATGCCTTTTCATCCACAAAAAACAGCACGGTATTGTTTATTATGAATACAAGAATGCCTAAGGCGAAAAGGCCTGCAGTTATGCAGGCCAGCGTTCTGTTATCCTCAAAATGATTTGTCAGGGAGAATTTTTTTCGCTTCTTCATTAACTATAACGCAATACTGACTATAGCCAGCGCATAAAGTACTGCTATGGAGACCGTTGACAGAATGTCCAGTATTCCCAGAATCTTCAGCATCCGGTCCTCCCTTGCGGTCTTTCGCCCGATGAAGAAGAACACAAATCCCAGAAACGCAAGAATGACTGTCACTCCCGTAACCTTACTTACCCATGCAGCGCTGAAAGGCCCCAGAATCAGTATATATGATAATGCGGCCGAAATGACCGGTATCAGTTTTGCTATCTTCAGTATCTTTTTATTGTTCATCATTGCCCTTGAGAGTCAGATAAAGCTCGGTATCAGTCGCGGCCTCATATGGATTGGTAAATACTATATTGACGATTCCAAACGTGATCGCGCCGACCAGCTTCCATCCGATGAAAGAAAGGTCGAGCACAAACGATGCCCACTTGCTTCCGTTCATCATACTTGCAGATCTGGCTCTGGCTTCCTTGCCTGAGATATCGGGCTCGTCGGCTATAATGAACGGAACCAGTCTCCAGCAATACGCCTTGTAGATTCCCGGAATAACAAGAAGCAGACCCCATAGCAGATTGATCAGCTGGGTGCCTAACATGGAGAATACAATGTCCCTGTAATTTTTTCCAAAGACGGAGCCTACGTTCATACCGTCGACTTTCGTTTCCGGGTCTGACGCATTCTGAATAAAGAATTTCCTCGCACCTACGTGCAGCGGATTAAGCACCAGTGCCAAAACCATCAGGCCCACCGTCCCGATGATAAGAATCAGAAAAAGCACTACCGACGACACTGCTATCACCGGAACTATATTGTCTGATTCACCTATATCAAGATCCTGTCCGTTTACTTCCACCGTAACGGCATTGTTCCCGCTTTGGGAATCATCGTATGATTCTACGGCCTGATCATTGTTGTTCAGCTGATTTCTGACAGTGACCGATGGCGAAGTTGTAGATCCGCTGCCAAGTCCGCCCGCGATCATCAGTATAAGTGCTGCGATTATGCAGGCCACCTTATTGGCATTGTAAGCTGCCTTTCCTTTTGCCTTAAGTTCTTTTCGATCCCACATTTTTTGTCCCTTTCTGAAAAATAAAGTTGCTGATCAGTATCCCGCGTTTACGTCGATCAGGTTATTCAGCTCTCTGCCCTCTGCATAGCGCCTGAGGTTTTCACAGAAGATATCGACCGTGATATCAACAGTTTCAGGAAGCCCCATGTCACCTGAAATATGCGGTGTGATTATGCAGTTCCTTGCTGTCCAAAGTGGGTGATCTTCCGGAAGTGGTTCAGGATACATGACATCAAGTGCTGCACCGGCAAGACGGCCTTCGTTAAGAGCCTCGATAAGCGCTTCCTGATCTACGACCGTGCCTCGGCCGACATTTATAACAAAAGTTTTCTCAGGCAGGAGCGCAATGCGTTCTGCGCTCAGCAGCCCTTCTGTTTCCGGAGTTCCCGGAACGCAGATCACCAGTACGTCTATCTTTTTCTCTTCAGCGCGTCCGCTAACCACGCTCTCAAAATCATCGACTTTGAATACTGTATCAAAGAATTCACGCCCGCTTCCGCTGCGGCTGAATCCAATTACCTTCTTTGCTCCCAGCGCTTTGTATCGCCTTGCTGCGTTCTGCCCCAGATTGCCCGTACCGACAATGGCTATCACGCTGCCTTTTATAGATCTGATTTTAAGATCTCTGGTCCAGCCTCTCTCCTCAACGACCTTGAAATACTCAGGCATCCGCCTCATCAGCAGAAGAGTCACCATAATAATATGCTCAGATATTGCCAGTCCGTATGCTCCGGAACTGTTTGTGAGCAGCACATCTCCGCGATCAAACGCCCCGCTCTTCAGGAAGTGGCCTACGCCTGCAGAGACCGAGTGACACCACCTGATCTGCGGCATCTCCGCCATGAGTTCCCCGTCATCACAGTAGACCACTTCAGCATCGCCGATCTTTCCGGCCGCTTCCTCACTGCTGTCAAAAAAGCCCATCTCGAATCCGCATTCCTCAGCAACTGAACGCATATGCTGTTTGTTTGCATCAGATAAGAAGTTGCAGATCGCATAACATTTCTTCATCTCAACACCTCTTCTGCCTGCCGGATCCTACTTGAACTCGACTTTCAGAGTGTACTTCGAAGACAGGTTCGAGATCATCGGCTGGAAAATCTCCCAGATAGAATGCTCAGCAGCCATTCTGGCATCTTCAGCGACGTTCTCGGCTTCGAGTTTCTGAAGCATTCTCTCTTTAGCCTGCGTCTCCACCTCAGCCTGCTGCTCAGGCGTCAGTTTTATGTTTCCGAACGCAAAAGCTTCCGTTTCAACTTCTCCGAACTGTATGCTCTCGCTTGGAATGTTTATAGGCTCAAGCACCGGAGCCGGAACCTTCATCGTTACTGTTTTTGTCTCTTCGTCGAGAGTTATGTCATCGGCAGTCAGTCCGCTCAGGTCAACTGTATATATTGCCTTGCCATTGTATGTAATGAGCTGATATTTCGAGAACGCTTTTATATTAAAGAGGCCCGTCTGTGTAAGCGTCGCAACATCCGACACCTCTCTCGAATACACTTCAAGTTTCTTAAGCTGTTCCTCATCACCGAGCACCGCCTCAGCAAAGTCGGCAGCCTTGTAACCGAAGATCCTGTGATTGATCAGCGTAAGGTCATGGTTTTCAACCGCAGTCTCGGTAGTGAAAAGAGCCTTAAAGGCATCTTTCACAGCAAGGCCATGCATATATGCAGTAAAGCAAGTAAGGATGAGCATGCCGACGATAATGCCCACGAAAAATGTGCGTATCCTTGCAAACCATCCTTTGCGCCTGCCTTTCTTCTCGGCTTGTCTGAGCGCATGCTTCATTTCGTTATCGTTCATCTCAGCCATTTGTCTTACCCTCCGTTACCAGTCCTGCCTGTCTATTCCTCTATTTTTGATATATCCTTTGAACACATGCCTGCTGCTCTGCAGAAAACCTCCCATAATAGCCAGCATATTTACCCGTTTTTCCTTAGGCAGGCTTTTTATCGTAGATATTATTTTCTCTGTGGAGCTGCGTTTGTTGACGATCATCTCGTCGAAGGTAGCCATACCGGTCGCCTCGAAGAAAGAGAACAGCGTGTTTACGAACATCTCTCTCGATTCGTCATCTATCTTGCTGAGCCATTCCTTCTGGGATTTATTGATAAACGATCCCATTGCAGACTGCTTCGTTGTTTTGAACCTGTTTCTCTTGACCATCCATGTCAGAGCGTCATGCTGCCGCAGTCCCCTTTCTCTGCTTTTTACGACAATGTGCCCCACATTGCTGGTAAGCAGCATTCCTATGATCGATGTGTCCGGGACTATGCTCACCACCTTTGGAAGTATTCGCTTATACGCTTCCCTCTCCATTACTTCATTACGGAAACCAGGTCCGTCATTTGTATACACAGTAATGATGCGATCCTGAATCTCCCTTTCACAAAAAGCGGAGGCATATACAGCGAAGTTTCCGCCCTTGGAATGTCCTCCGACACGTATAGGTCCCTCTATCTCTGCACCGACTTCATTCAGATAGCGCACCGCGCTCAGCTGCCCTTCCGTTTCAGGCAAGTAGCTCATGTTGAAGTCTTCCTTCCACCCGGCTACAGTAGTGTCGGTGCCTCTGAAAGCTACATACGCACTGCCGTCGCTCAGCAAAAACGTCACTGCTGACATCTGCATATCCTTGTCGCTGTTGATTATGTCTACATATTTGGTGAGCAAGGTGTCGCGGAAACGAGCGCCTTTCACCATATCGTCCATGAGCAGCGGTGCCTTTACAAAATGAAGTATGCTTTTTTTGGCTTCCGCACGCGAATGATTTTCAAAGTATTTTCTGTCAGCCGTACTTATACTGACTGTTTTGAAACTGTCTTCCAGTATGCCATCGAAATCCGCATATGCCAGCATAGCGAGGACAAGATTATCAACCTCGTTGAACGGATCTTCTCTTAGAGACAGAAAGCCTCTTTTTTTAAGATAATCGAATATGTCTGCCATGATCTGCTTCCCTGTCTTATTGAATATATACGATTCCTGTCTTCCTGAATGCTGTTATTATGCGCAGGATCGATGAATATATGATTCCTATGCTGTATATCCAGACTACGACCCTGAGCCGGTCTGCTGTGATTCCGGATATCACGACAGCTGCTGCGAGGAGAATGTTTGCTATACCATATGCCATCTTCAGTTTCCACGGTGCTCCGATCTTTCTGGATTCGTTGGCTCTAAGCACAGAGACCGCTCCGGTGAAAACATGCAGCAATGAAATGTAGAACAAGGTATATATTGCGGGATGCTCAAAGATGGTGCCAGCAAGTATACCCAGATCGAGGAAAATCATGCCCCTGTAAAGTACATTCTGTCCGCCAACCATGTGCCTTCCCATGGAAAGGTAATAGGCTATTGCCTGAAGGCCTCTAAGGCTCATGGTAGTCTGTATGACAATAAGGATAAGTTTAATGCCGTGTATGGCATCCAGGTAGAACAGAAGAACAGCAAATGCGATCGTGATTATGGCAGCTATCACGTTGAGGATCCGTCCGAATCTAGTCATGCAGATGCCTCCTTCCATTCTCTTTAGCAAGCTTCTGGAAATCCTTTATCCCTCTGAATCCGCTTTTTTCGAAATCTATGGAAACACCGGCTATCGGATTCCCCGACGTGAATATCCTGTTGGTCACCATGCTCTTCTGTGCGAGAGCAGCAATGATGTATCTTCCAAGGAAGGTGTCATCTCTGGTTTCTTCGTCAGCATCTGCGTACTCGTTCTGATATTTATCGATGTCAAAGTCTTCGATTTCACAGCCCGAGAGCTTTTCGCCAAGAGCTTTCCAGTCTGCAGATGCATCGATCCGGCGCTTCCCGAGCAGATTCTTTATTTCATTCTCCCATGGTTTGACCGCATCAAAGTCATAGACATCTGTCTCGAACTCCTCATCGGTCCTCAGACATCTGAGAGCAAAAGTCATCTGACAGAACGCATGATAATAATCGGAAGGGTTGTCTTTCAATATTTCCCTATACCCTCCCCATGCCGGCAGATATTTGTAACGGGCATAACTATAGTCCGGGAAGTGTCCTGCCCGACCATGTCCCAGATTCATTATCGAATTTTCATTACCCTGATACAGACTGTTAGTGTAGATGCCTTTTTCCGGGTCGTCGACGCTGCCGGGATCATGGTTGAACTTTATCTGCACTTCCTTGTAATTGTCGCCCTCAGGGACAAGTTCGTAGAAGTAATAGTTCACGTTGTTGATCGCAAGCGTAGGTGTGCCTGCAAAATAACGGTGGGCCCAGGTGTCAGAAAGCACATGCATTGCAATGCCCGCAGCCTGAGTGCCCCTGCCCCTCGCCAGCTCTACTGTATCTTTGAGGAGTTCGCCATTCGTATTACATATGAGCCTGTATTTATTAAGGTATCTTTTTCCGCAATACTTCTCTTTTATGGCGCCAAGATCACCCGGGAGGAAGTGGAACGATGCCCATATCCTTGTAATATCATGCAGACCTGTCGGATCAGTACGCGCGTCCATTAGCTCAAGCTGGAGCTGAGTTGTCGCTGCATTGAGCGGGCCCTTTATCTTATGCAGCAAGGTCCTTGAGCAGCAATCCGTAAACTGGTCACTATAAGCAATCTGCAGGCTCTCATCATGAGTGTATCCCGCTATGACTGCTGCACAATATGTTGCATAATAGTGAAAATCCATCTGCATGGGTTATTCCTGCTCTTTCTGTACTGCGCTCTGACTGACGCGGAGCCGTGCCTTTCTTAACCTTACTGCAGAAACAATCATTTCTGTCAGCATAACCATCGAGGTGAGTTCAATGACAGATGAGGACAGTGAAGTGTCAGCACTGAGTGCCCCATAGGATGCCTCAGGGTTCGAAAGAATTATGTTAGAAATGACTTCCAGAACGCTGACTATGATTATTATGGCCGCAAGGATGAGATACCCTTTTCGTCTGCGGCGTCCTCTCCCTTCCGAGATCGCCGCCAGTCCTATCTGTGTTCTGATACCCACAAACAGAAGCATGAATAAAAAAGTGGCCACAAGTATAAAAAGAAAAATGGATTTATCGGATACAGCTAAACCGTTTTCATCAGCTATCTTTCTAGCGGCAGCAACTGTCTCGTCCTTGAGCAAAAAAAGCGTACCAAGCGTCTTGACTGCTGTCCAGACGCTGAAGAGTACAGTCCCCATCCCCACTACGATGAGGGTGTTCTGCGATTTTCTTATCAGGATATGATCCGGGTCATTGTTGATGTGGTTCACTTTGATATCTCTCTGTCAGTTTTTCTACGACCTCTATATCCGAAGGCAGCCATTTTACCTGCCACGGATCGCTGAGCGGCAGCCATCTGGCAGATTCGTGCTCGAGAAGTGTCAGCTGACCGCTTATGATGCTGCACAAATAGCATCCCATGGAAAGATGGAATTCCGGATAATCATATTCCACGGTCATCAGGAACTCGTCGACTGATACCAGTGTGTCGAGTTCCTCTTTTATTTCACGTACTAATGCCTCCTCGGGAGTCTCTCCTTCTTCGATCTTGCCTCCCGGGAATTCCCACCAGTCCTTCCATGCCCCGTAGCCGCGCTGGGTCGCGAAGAGGCTGCCGTTTTCTATTATTATAGCTGCAACAACCTTTATCAATCTACATACCTAAACTTTCTTTTTTACTTAGAGTAGCGCTCAAGCACAGTTTCGTTCACATACTTTGCTTTCAGCTCACCGAATCTCTTAAAATGAGGCTCGGTATTATGGCTTTTTACAGCCTCTTCATCACGCCACTTCTCATAGAGAAACAGCTCATCCGGATCAGCTTCGGCAAAGTAGAAACCGTATTTGATATTGCCTGCTTCTGAGCGGCTTGCCTCATCGAGACCTTCTGCCTTTATTGTCTCCAGGAATTCCTCTCTCATTCCTGATTTACATTTGTAAGTCACATTCAGGATCTCCATAAACTTCTCCTTTCAATTAAGCGCCGAGTGTCGGCTGATCATATTTAAATAAAATGCAGTTGATTTCATATATATCATAATTTGACGTCTCAATGCAGTATTCGATAATTCTGTCAGATATCATGCTGGGCGACAGGGCGAGCCCGGCGCGTGAAAGCAGGTCCCTTGTCTCATCAAGACTCAGTTCAAGTGCTATAGCGAGTGCGAGTGCCGTTTTTTTGCTCGGTGTATAGTCGACATTACTCCTTATTTTGGAAAAATGCTTTCTGTCAATATTTGCTTTTTTATAGACTTCAGGATCAGTCAGACCCCTGCGGTCTATGAGCATGAAAAGGTATTGCTGAAATGTTTTATCAAGATGCTTCAGCCTCTCGTCAAGCGACTTCTCTTCTGCAGGAAACGCAGGCGCATATGAAGGTGCATATGATGGCGCGTATGAAGGCGCGTCTTCCATCAGAGTGTATTCTTCCGCTTCCTGCTTTTCTGCTTTTTCTCTTTTCAGAAATCTGCCAAGGAATCCGCGCCTGCCGGATGACTTTTCAAGGTTTCTGCCCTCACTGCGCTGAGCAGATGATCCGGACATATTGGGGCCGGTTGCCTCAATCGGACTGTACGACCTGTATAATGCATCATACGTTGCTTCACTGTCACCTATAAATGACTTTATATCTGAAAAGAGCTTGCCCGATACTTCAAACGACTCTTTGTCGTAGACGACCAGCAGTACTTCCATTTCATTCGCAAGCAGGAACCTGCTGATCTCTGCCATGGCGATGCGCAGCGCCTCATCTTTAGGGAACCCGTAAGTGCCGGTAGCAATAAGAGGAAAAGCTATCGATTCACAACCGAGCTCCGCTGCCAGTTTCAGAGAGTTGCTGTAGCATCTGGCCACAGTCTCACGTTCACCAGAACCGCCGCCCCGCCAGGCAGGTCCGACAGTATGGATTATGTACTTCGCATGCAGGTCACACGCAGGCGTCCATGCCGCCTCTCCGGGAGACATCTCACCAATCTTCGCCCTGGCCTCCAGCAGCCTGTCCCAACCGGCGGCTTCGTAGATAGAATAATCGACTCCTCTGCCTACGCCGACCTTAGGATTTGCTGTGTTGACTATCGCGTCAGCCTCTACATATATAATATTGTTACGTATTATCTGAAGTGCCATTTTCTTCCCTCGTCATTACGGCAGCGTACCGGTCCGGCGCGCTGCCTATATTATACACTATATCTATTTTGTCAGAACCTTATCCTTCTCAGAAAAGTATGCCTCATTACTCCGCTCTGCATGCGTAATCCGCACGTATCTCGTCGAGATCTTCACATACAAGAGTATCACCTCTCGACATCTTCACCATTGACTCCGCTACTACAGAGAAGTTCTTCGCTATACCGATTCCGTCGTTGTGGAATCTGGCCGATCTCTCCGGAGCAATACCGATCCTGCCGGCCACACCTACCGCATCCATGTTGGCACCGAGAAAGATGAATTCCCATCCATACTTTTTCTGCTGTCTTTCGATCATGCGCTTTACTCGTCTGTAGTCGAAGATCACGCTTGAGTTCTCCATTCCATCGGTCGTGATAACAAAGAGTGTCTTTGCCGGCCTGTCTTCTTCCCTGGCATATTTATGTACATTTCCAATATGATGGATCGCTCCGCCGACCGCGTCCAGGAGCGCCGTGCTTCCTCTCACGTAATATGTATTGCTGTCGAGCTCTTTAACCTTGTCTACCGGCACTCTGTCATGGACTACTTCTGAAATGTGATCGAAAAGAACCGTTGACCAGATGATGTTGCCGGACTCTTCCTTCTGCTTCCCGAGCATCGCGTTGAATCCTCCGATCGTATCCGCCTCAAGGCCTCCCATCGATCCGCTCCTGTCCATGATGAAAACGACTTCCACTTTTTCATTTATTACCGTTGCTTTATCGTCTGCCTTTTCGCCTTTTAAAAAATGTTTCCTGATATCCATTTGTCTCCCTCCGTATCTGTCCTCGCCGACTCTTTCGAGTCCGGCTCTCTCGTGTTCTTTATCTTGCAAGCACATAATATCGTTTTAAGGAAAATGGATGGTCGCCTGCCATGCGACAAAAGGCGATCAAAGCGCAATAAAAAAGGGCCATTTCCGTGAGAAGCTCCGTCTTGGCCCACATAATTGTTACTTTCAAATATTTTAACGCTTCAGCTTCGGCCGCAGCAGTTTTTGTACTTTTTACCGCTTCCGCAAGGGCACGGATCGTTTCTGCCGATCTTCACACGCCTTACCTGAGTTCCGCTTTTTGCGGAAGCGCTGCTGCTTCCGCCGTTCTTCAGCGACATTATCGCTACCATTTCATAATAGTCGTGACCGCGGTTGTCTCTGATGCGGCAGTCCCTGCTCATTTCAATAAATAGCTCCGTAAATCTGAAGCGATCTTCATCAGATTCAAATTCAAAAGCGCCATCAGCCTCGTCCTCTGCTCCGGACCCGCCATGAATGAATGCCTCAACTGCATCATTCACGCGCATGTGATTGTTTACGGTCTCATACAGGTCATGCACCTTCAGCGACGCAATGTCAGCGTCACAGCCGAAAGTCTCCTCTATGAACGCCCTGATCTTCTGATGCGACTCGCGGCTTATAAGACTTCCCTGCTCGTAGAGTTCCTCGACTTCCTCCACAGTAGGTATATAGAACGAAAGATCGCCCTGCACCTGCTCTTCGAGGTATTTGTAGTAGTCGTCTTTTTCAAAGCCGTTCAGTACCAGCTTACCGTCCCTTTCGGTGAACCACTGGTAATATGAAGGCGTCGTATCGAAAAGTTCCATTACTTCGACAATGTCGGCTCGCGGATACCTGAGAGCAAACAAATCCTTAAGAACATCATATGTCATTACACCATAGAGGTATTTACCCGCCTCGATGCACTTGTACATCCAGTTGCGCTTACGCCACCTCAGTATAAGCTCATCAGAGCGGACTTCTTCATATGCCATCCGTACTTCCCCGGGCATGATCACTTTATCTCCCGGCTCGCAAAGAACCAGTCCTTCCCTCTCGAGAAGCTGTGCGAGTATCTTGTCTGTGCCGACAGTAAGGATCACCCCTGCAGGTTTGTCGAGGAGAAAGCGGAACATCGCCATCTCACTTTCACCCAGAGAGGTTATTCTATCTTCGAAATCCGTATAGTTGTTTGATCTGTTATCTTCCAATTCTGTTCTCCGTTTCAGGCTGAGACCGGTCACGTCCGGCACAGCCCTTCTCTTCAGAATGATGTCATTATTGGCACCTTCAGTCGCAAATATATTCCGCAGGTATTATACACCGTAGCGGCCATATTGCGCATTGCGATATGTGCAAAGTAACATTCTCATGTTATAATTTTGATGTTATCAGTACTTTTGCAGGCAGCAGGGATAATCGCCGCCGGAGTTCAATATGTTATAAACAGGAGTGCTCAAATGAGAAAAAGACATTACCTTAAAGCTGCATTCGTAGGCGGACAGCTGATCACCGGAAGGCATAAGGCAGCGATACAGGATTCGCTGGTAATGATCGACAACGGTGGTATCATCTACGCCGGAGAGCGTAACTACGACATGGCGCCAAGCCTCGAAGGCTATGATGTTATAGATGTTACAGGCAAAACCATCATGCCGGGGCTTATAGACTCACATCTTCACTTCAGCGGAAACCTCAACGATAATGATTCTGACTGGGTCAGAGAGCCGCTGCTTCAGAAGCAGGTAATGGCCGTACAGCAGGCGCATGAGTGCCTCGAGAACGGACTTACTACAGTAGGAGAGATTTCACGCTTCGGTATCCCTATCAGGGACATGACCAATACCGGACAGATGCAGGGCCCGAGAATCATAGCCACCGGAAGAGGATTCTGTGCAACAGCTTCCCATGGAGACTCTCACAACTGTTCAATAGAGGAAGTCGCTGCAGGTCATCCGTGGGCAGAAGCCGTGGACGGTCCATGGGAACTGCGCCAGGCAGTAAGGCGCAGGCTCAGAGAATGTCCTGATGCGATCAAGATCTGGGCTACAGGCGGCGGCATTTACAGATGGGATACTTCGCGTGATCACCACTATACATTTGAGGAGATCAGAGCAGTAGTAGAAGAGTCCGCGATGAGGGGCATCCCTGTCTGGTCGCACACTTACGGTTCAACAACACCTTCTGTAGACGCAGGCGCGGACTTTATCATCCATGGATTTGAGATCAATGAGTCCGACATGGAGAAGATGTATAAAAAAGGCATCTACTTCTGCCCTACGATCAACTTCCTGCCTGCATGGCTCTCCACCTATCCACCGCAGTATATACCGGGAGTGCATGACAAATATGAGGGCAAAACACTCATTGATAAGGAACTGGCGCGACTCTACGACAACGTCAATAAAGCCTACAAAATGGGTGTCATAATCACCGTGGGTTCAGACAGTTTCAACTCCGACTCGACGCCTTACGGCATCACAGCCATCGGCGAGATACACAGATTTGTTGACTCATGCGGAATGAGCGAGATGGATGCGATCATAGCCGGAACAGCCAACGGAGCCAGAGCTCTCGGCTGCTACCACATCACCGGCTCCATCACAAGAGGCAAAAATGCTGACATGCTGATCATTAACGGGGATCCGCTGAAGAGCATTTATGATATCAACGTCGACAACATGGATATGATCATCAAGGACGGCGAGGAAGTGCTTCGCTACAAAAGCAAATAGAATGCGGGAGGCAGCGATATGAACGACAAGATAGAAAACGCAAACGAATATATTGACGAGCATATAGACGAGATCCGGAACAATCTGGCACAGTACCTCACAGTACAGTACGATTATCCGCCAAACGGAGAAGGTTCTGTCGGCTATAAGGGATACAATCTGTACAGATTCAAAGTTGAGGACGCGGAACGCATCCACGAGGCTGTGAGGAAAAGAGCGGAAACATACAGCCACTCTTACAACTATCAGGTGCTGGCTCAGGAAATAATCACCGACCTTCTGGATGACGGTCTCATCACTTATGGAGGCTATGCTTTCAAGAAGCAGCAGAAAGAAACCCACAGCATCTGATCAGATGCAAAATTCAAGGCAGCCATACAGGCTGCCTTTTGTATTGCGTAATAAATGTGTTTTGCTCCGCTTCACTCCCGCTGGCCGAGTATCGTAGCTCCGAATATGATCGCAGCTCCCGCTATCTCCCTGAGACTCATCATCTCGTGCAGGAAGAGCGCGCCGAATATCATTGCAAATACCGCCTCGAGGCTCATGATGAGTGCAGCGGTCGAAGAATCCGTGTACTTCTGTCCTATTATCTGCAGAGTGTATCCGCCGGCCGTCGGCACGAATGTCTGGTAAAGAAGTATTGGCACTCCCGCAAATACAGCGGCAATGGTCGGTCCCTCTGCGATAACGGCGATCACCAGTCCTGCCAGACCGCAGAAGAAGAACTGAGCCTGAGATATAAGTATTGCGTTGTCTTTGTCGACGAAGCAATTTACAGCGACTATCTGAGCGGCGAATCCTGCCGCGCTCACAAGAGTCAGCCAGTCACCGGCGGTAGCCCCAACTAATCCGCCCCTGAGACTCATCACTGCAAATCCGAACATCGCAAGCGCGATGCAGAATACTGTGCGCTTTTTTACCTTACTGCCCACAATAACACTGAAGAGCGGCGTGAACACAATATATATAGAAGAAATAAAGCCCGACTTGCCCGCGCTTACGGTCAGCAGACCTATCTGCTGGGTCGCTGTCCCAATCAGCATGAACAGTCCGCACAGGATGCCGGCCTTCAACAGTCTCTTTTTTCTGTAGTCGATCTGGCCGGGTGAACTTATTTTCGGTGAAAGGTATCCGCTCTTCCTGAGTCCGCGCATAGCGACAGGAGTCAGCACAAGAGCAGCCATAAGCTGTCTCACTGCATTGAAAGTCATCGGCGGCATCACCCTGTTTCCGAGCTTCTGTGATATGAATCCCGTTCCCCAGAGTATAGCTGTAAGAAGCAGTATTAAATTACCCTTATTTTTTTCGCTCATGCGTCGATTTTACACAGAAAACTGCTTGACTTCAAGGCTTTGACGCCTTATACTAATCGAGCGTGTGCGCTGGATATGTTCAGCGCTGCGAGCTGAGGCAGGCAAAAGATGCCGGCAGCCGAAGCACTAATAATTCATTACTAGTTATGCCGAACCAGAAAGACGACCGCGTTACGCGGGCAGGTCTCTCCCAGTAGGCGGACCGAAAAAGCTCTGCAATAAGGCAGTCGTACCCTAAAAAAGACGCAAAGCACATAGGCAGATCCAAGTAGGTAGAAAGGAATCAAAATGAAGTCTTACATCGCTAAGCCATCCGATATCGACCGCAAGTGGTACGTTATCGATGCAGAAGGAAAGACTCTCGGAAAGCTCGCTGTAGAAGCAGCTATGCTCCTGAGAGGAAAGAAAAAGCCGACTTACACACCGCACATCGACACAGGCGACTACGTCATCGTGATCAATGCTGAGAAGGTTGCAGTCAGCGGC
>CADCHO010000026.1 GCA_902801255.1 uncultured Eubacteriales bacterium
CTCTACCATCTGGCCAAGTCTTCTGGATACGTAGAACTTGTCTGTGTTAGCCTGCGGCGAACCAACAAAGATAACGCCTACCAGGTCAACGTCGTCATCATGGATTGCTTCATAAACCAGTGGCTCTCTCCAGTAGTGTCTGGACATTTCCTTGGATGCAGGTCCGATGCATGTAAGAGCGTGGATGCAGCCGTCCATAACTTCGAGAGGGTTAGCAGCGATTGGAACGTTACCGAGGTCTACGTTTGGCTTAGCTCCGAGTACGCCTACCGGCTCTGTCGGGAACAGGAAGTTATCGTGCATAGCGCCCTGGCCCATGATTTCCTTAACGATAACGATTTTCTTCTTACCAGGTCTTCTTACCTGCTTCAATGTCTGAGTCTCAACTACCATGTCGTCAGTGAGATCTTTCTTCATTGCGTTTCTGATCTCCTGAGTTACGTGGTCAACTGCAGTATGGATAGCGATAGGGCCCGGTCTCTCCATGTTCTTCTTGTTGTCGATTACGGCATGAGCTCTGATCATGATTTCGCCCTTGTCTACTGCACCAGGACGTCCCCACATCATGTTCTCATCAATGTAACCTTCCGAAGAACCGAACTCACCTACCTGTACACCCTCTTCTGTGATACCGGTTACTACCATTACTACTCCATCGAGTACTCTTGTAACGCCTTCACCAAGCTCATAATCGTCTTCCTTTGTAGCGATCGGCTGGATATCCATTACTGTCTCGGAGTATACATGATAGTTGTCCGGAGTGATCACGTCGAGTTCAAGGCTGTGAACGAGC
The DNA here is from genome assembly GCA_902801255.1 of uncultured Eubacteriales bacterium. GTDB lineage: Bacteria > Bacillota > Clostridia > Peptostreptococcales > Anaerovoracaceae > Crickella. Next base: position 794 of record CADCHO010000026.1, read on the forward strand.
TTCTGAGCGTCTGCGCCCTCAGTAGCTGCTGCCTTACGGACGTACAGTGTTGTGCCTTCGATCTTGGTCTCGTCACCAAGAACTACCTTATCGATCTTGTAGTGCTTACGTGTCATCTCTCTGACTACTACAGCCTCACCAGTCTCCTCTGCTGCTGCAGGAGCTGCTGCCGCTGCTGCAGGAGCTGCTGCTACTGCTGGAGCTGCGACTGCGCCGCCGCCGATTCCTGCAGGGATCTGGATGTCGATGTTCTTGCCCTCTCCGATGTGCAGGCTGATGTATCCGCCTGCTGCAGGAGCTGCAAATGCAGGAGCTGCTGCTACTGGAGCCTCTGCTGCTTCTTCAGCTGCAGGAGCTTCCTCTGCTTCATCTTCTGCTGCATCGAACTTATCAATGATGTCCGGTGTAATAGGTGTGAGAGAATCAACAGTCTTTGTAAGCTTTGATCCATTGAGCACCTGGCCAAGCTTCAGTGCGCCATCGAGGTTCAGCAGTCCCGAATCTACCAGATCAGGGAAAATAGCCGGATCCTCAAAGTTTGCAGGTGTCAGTTCTGTGCCTGCCTCTGCTCTGCAGCAGAGTACTGCTGGATCGTTCGCATGCTGTTTAGCTGTTTCAGCTGTTATTGACATATCGATCTTCCTCCTAAAAGTTATTCTTGCCTGCCTCACAATATGTGCCGGCAGTTTATATAATTCCCTCCGCCCGGATCATGTTGGGGTTATCCGGGCGAAGATAATTAACGGTTATAACGTATTATTCTACAGTCTCGTTGTCTTCAACATTGTCTACTACGTTGAGATCCTGCGAAACCTTCTTGGACACCTTAAGTGTTCTGTAAAGTGGGTGTCCGACAGCCATCATAGCGAGGTCTGTCATATGCATTACCTTGAGTCCCATCTTAGGACCGGATGCCATAACTGTGTTGGAGCAGTCGGAGCAGTTTCCGATGATGATGTACTCGCAGCCTGCCTTCTTGAACTCGAGGTTGTTCTTAACCTGTCCAGGGCAGTTGCCAGGGCGTTCGCACTTGCGTGTTCCGTTAGGCATCTCAGCTGCCTGCTTGCAGTAGCAGACATGACCTACTGTACCGTTATATTTTGCAACGAGGTCTTCCATTCTCTCGAGGTTTCCGCCGCATGCACATACGAGGATACCTACCTTTGCTCCGTGGAGATCTCTGAACGGACGTGTTACCAGAAGCGCTCCTGTGCACTTTGTTATAGGTGCGTCGAGCTCTGTTGCCTTACCTGTGAAAGATCCGCCCATGATGACTTCGCCGTAGCCTCTTTCATCGAAGCCGCCTGCTTCGTCGATCAGAGCCTGTACGCTTCTGCCTACAGGAACGTTCTCGAATACGTGTGCTTCACTTCCGCCTTTGATCATTCCTCTTACTGTGATGTTCTTGTCGATAAGAGGCTTCTGATCTTCGATGGCTGCTACGCAGCTGTAAACTGTTTCACTGTTGATAACCACAGCGTTTGCTGCTGAAGGGAGCTTGTCAGGCTCGAGCTCGATGCCGAGACACTCTCTAACTACAGCACGCTCCTCGCCCATCGGATAGATGTCCGGAAGCAGATGTCTTTCGATAGCCGGATCATCCTTCAGAAGTGCGTCCAGCTTCTCAATAGTTTCTCTGTGTTTTTTCTTGATGGCTATGATGCCTTTGTCTGCTCCTGCGATCTCCATCAGATAGTGGATACCTCTGAGCAGTGTAGCAGGATCTTCATCGATCTGCTGAATGTTATGCGCAAGACCAGGCTCGCACTCGGAAGCGTTTACGAGGATGTATCCGTGATCAAGAACAGGCTTGTCTTCCTTGCCGTTATAAATCTTGATGAATGTAGGGAATCCTGCACCGCCCTGACCGATAATGCCGGCCTCTTTGATCATCTCAAGGTTTGAACCCTTTTTGATCTTTACATAGCTTTCAGGCTGCTTTTTATTCGGCTTGATAATGATTCTGTCATCTGTAATATCTATTACCTCGCCGGATACGCTGGAGTGTACGTTTGCGCCGAGTCCGGTAGGAGTCGCGATCAGCTGGCCTCTCTTGACCTTATCGCCGACTTTTACGATCGCTTCGCACGGTCTGCCTACTGCACCCTGCTTCAGTAACATCTGAATATTTTCCATAATACTTGATCTCCTTTTTTGTCTTTGAGACACGCAAAAAAACGCCTTTTTTGACGAATCCATAATATCACTTTTTCTTATTTTCAGCAATATTGCGTATATAAAATTTAAATGGATTGGTATAAATAATCAACGCTGTTCCCTCCTTAATTTTTTATCGAAAAAGACGGTTAAAATTTCTTAATCAGACGTTAAGTAAAAGCACATATGAAGGTCTTTATTTCATTGACGCTTTCTATTGTTTGCGATATCATACAATAGTGAAGATAAATGATCTTCAAGCACTATTTACACGTGTAATTAAGTAATAATTACTAGGGAGGTAATTACCTATGGCAAAGTATCTTGAGGCCAAGATCAACTATGATAACTACGATAAGAACGTCATCAGAACGGTCGAGGCTCATACCGAGGGCGAATACTGCAGAGTCGCTCTCGACTGCCCGGAACTTCCGGGAAACACAATGATCGAAAAGAAGCATTACCTTGAGGAACATTATGACTACCTCAGAACAATGCTCATGTTCGAGCCTCGCGGACACCACGACATGTTTGGTGCCATTCTCTGTGAGCCAATCAATCCTGAAGCTGATTTCGGCATCTTCTTCATGGACGGCGGCGGCTACCTCAACATGTGCGGCCACTGCTCCATCGGAGCTGCTACAGTTATCCTCGAAGCAGGCCTCATGGAAATGAAGGAGCCTGTTACTCAGGTTGTTATCGAAGCACCTGCAGGTCTTATCCACCTCGAGTGCAAGTGCAAGAACGGCAAGGTTACAGGCGTAAAGCTCACTAACGTTCCTGCATTCGTTTACAAGGAAAACCTCGAGCTCGAGTATCAGGGCAAGAAGGTCGTATATGACATCTGCTTCGGCGGTTCCTTCTTCGCTCTCGTTGATGTAGAAAAGAACTTCGGATTCAAGGTCACACCTGAGCACACAAAGTTCCTCACAGAGTGGTCAAGCTTCGCTCTCCAGGAGATCAACAAGACAGTTCCTATCCAGCATCCTGAGCTCGACATCACAAGCGTAGACCTCATCGAGAACTACTGCACTGATGAGCTTACAGAAAGCGACAAGGAATTCTGCCCGGAAGCAAAGTTCGCACTGAAGAACCAGCTTGTATTCGGCGAGCCTCATGATCCACAGATCGACAGATCCCCATGCGGCACAGGTACATCTGCTAAGCTGTCCTGGCTCTACAAGAAGGGTGAGCTCGGCGTTGGCGAAAGCTTTGTTTACAAATCATTCATCGACACCAGATTCATCGGAACTGTTGCTGAGATCGGACCAAAGGTTGGCGAGTTCGATTCCATCATTCCTCAGGTAACAGGCGCTGCTTACCTCTGCGGAGAGGCCAAGTGGTTCATGGATCCTGATGATGCTATGACAAAGGGCTTCACAGTCTAGTTGATCAATTTACACATGTAAAAACATAAGGCCGGCATTTCAGCCGGTCTTTTGCTTTCTGAAAAAAGACTTCAGATATTGACATTTATCCGTCTTCGTTGTAACATTTGACAGTCGCGAAAAGATATGCGCGCGTAGCTCAGTGGATAGAGTGGCTGACTACGAATCAGTAGGTCGCGGGTTCGAATCCCTCCGCGCGCACCAAAAGAGCCTTGGAATCAACAGATCCCAAGGCTCTTTTTCTTTATTTATGATTTTGCTGATCTTTATTTCGCTTTGAACGGCTTCAGTCCTTCTACTGCCTTCGCGCAGCTCATCCTGACTTCGCCGTTATCAAGATCTATCAGGATATACCTGTCGTTGCCCATTCCCAGCTCTTTCATATACGATGTCTGACGATGACCGTGTCTGGTCTCAATACGCTCAACCATGTCATGGTGCTCTTTTTCAGTCATGGCATAGATGAGATCAATGCAGGCCTGATCTACCGCCAGGATGTCATTCGATGCAAGGATACCTACATCCGGTGTCACTACCGGAGCAGCCGCCACTCCCTCGCAGTCGCATGATACCGACATGTTCCGCATCACGTTTATGTATGTGATATTGCGGCCGAAGTGATCGATCGTGGCTTTGGTGGATTCAGTTATGCGCTCCATCAGCTCTTCTTCAGCGATCGACCACATATCGTAGGATCCTTCCCTCTGGTGGATCCACTTTTTGCCGACACGACCGTCAGCACATCCGATACCGATATTCTTGTTTGAGCCACCGAAGCCTCCCATTGTGTGGCCTTTAAAGTGCGTCAGCACAAGCATCGAATCGTAATCCAGCATATGTGAGCCGTGAGACATCTCAGTCATCCACTTGCCGCCTTCGATCGAAAGCAAAACAGTGCCATCCTCATCCATGATGTCTACAGGGCAGAAATCCCAGCCGTTGACCTTGAGCGTTTCGCGATGCTGCTCAGTGGTATATCTGTCACCTTCATAGAAAGTGTTTGTCTCTACAATGGCAGCATCTTTGAGTTCTTCCTCCGAAGCCATGAGTTCTCTGACCCATGGACGCGGTATGATGTTCGGACCGTTTTGCTCGCCGGTATGCAGCTTGATTCCTACCTTTCCTGTCATGTTGGCGTTCACCTTTTCATAGATTTTCTTTAGTCCTTCTGCCGACAGATCTCTCGTGAAATAAACTATAGATTCATTTCCTTTTCGCTTGCTGTACGGCACATATTTTTCGCCGCCCTTGCCTGCAATCGTTCTGACTTTCATCGTTTCTCCCTCTCTTCTCCGTTATATAGTTTTTTAGTTTTTCAGACTCTGAAGCGGAGCCGGTATGCGTCCGCCTCTTGCTATCATAACTGATGGTGATTTTGTGCGCAGAGGCATTACCGGTCCATAACCGAGCAGTCCGCCGAAGTTCAGTTCTTCTCCCTCGGCAAGCCCTATCGCCGGTATCAGCCTGACTGCGGTAGTCTTTGAGTTGATCATTCCTATCGCAGCTTCGTCTGCAATGATCGCGGAAATCACATCGGCTGTCGTATCTCCCGGTACCACTATCATGTCGAGGCCGACAGAGCACACAGCAGTCATTGCCTCAAGTTTTTCAATTGAAAGAGTCCTCTCTCTTGCCGCATCTATCATTCCGGCATCTTCACTTACAGGGATAAACGCTCCTGACAGACCGCCTACTCCGGAAGAGGCCATTACTCCGCCCTTCTTTACCGCATCGTTCAGCAAGGCAAGAGCTGCAGTTGTTCCGTGCGCGCCGCATTGCTCCAGTCCGATCTCTTCCAGAATGTGAGCAACGGAATCACCTATCGCAGGTGTTGGTGCCAGTGACAGGTCTACGATTCCGAACTGGGTATTCAGCCTCTCAGCTGCTTCAGAACCTACCAGCTGTCCAACTCTTGTGATTTTGAACGCTGTCTTTTTGATGGCCTCTGACACCGCATCAAGCGGCGCGTCTTTAGGCATTCCCGCAAGCACTGATCTGACGACGCCCGGACCCGAAACGCCTACGCTGAGCACATGATCTGCTTCTCCCGTGCCGTGGAAGGCACCCGCCATAAACGGATTATCCTCAACAGCATTGCAGAACACTACGAGTTTGGCGGCTCCCATGCACTGGTCATCCTTTGTCAGTTCAGCAGTCTCTCTTATGATGCTCCCCATCTTTTTCACCGCATCCATGTTGATGCCGGCGCGGGTAGATCCGATGTTGACCGACGAGCATACAAGCTCCGTCTCAGCCAGCGCGCGCGGGATCGAATCGATCAGCTCCATATCGCCTGCACTGAAGCCTTTGTGAACCAGGGCTGAATAGCCTCCGATAAAGTTTATGCCTATAGTGTGAGCAGCGCGGTCCAGAGCCTTTGCGTATTTTACCGGGTCTCCGCCCGAAACACCCGCAAGCATTGAGACCGGCGTTACCGATACTCTCTTGTTTACGATTGGAATACCGTACTTGGCTGAAATGTCCTCACCGACTGATACCAGATCGCCGGCAAGGCGGCAGATTTTTTCATACACTTTGGCGCATGACCTATCTATATCGCTGTCCGCACAGTCAATGAGCGATATTCCCATGGTAGTTGTGCGGATATCCAGATTGTTGTCTCTGATCATGGAGATCGTCTCCATGATATCCCTTATGTCGTACATACCCGTCTTCCTCCGCTGATCATATCCTGTGCATTGAGTTGAAGATGTTCTCGTGCATGAGGTGCACTTCCATGCCCGGAAGGTTTTCCTTCAGCGCTTCTTCAAGCTCTTTGATGCTGCCTTTAAGCCCGGTAATATCTATCAGCATGTTCATCGTGAAGAATCTGTCCATGACTATCTGCGATACCTGTACCACATTGCCGTTTGCCTCTGCGACACACGCAGCCGTCTTGGCGAGGATACCGACGTCATTGACGCCAACTACCGTAAGAACTGCATTTTCCTGTTTATCCATTTGTCCCTCCCTGTAAATAAATACTTTAATCAGCTGTCTGACTGCGCGTTTTGATAGTAGCCGCATATGCGCTGTTGCAAAGTCCCAGCACGGCAGAAAACTCATACAGCAGAGCCAGAACAAATATAAGCGCCAGCCCGGGCATTTCCCTGAAGAACTCGGAAACGCCTTTATCGAATGCTGACATCCCAACCGATTCAGCAAGATAGTTGTCTATTATTCCCTTGTAAAGACCATGAGCAAGAGCAAACGTCATTATCGTTACGAAGAACGCTTTATAGCTCGATTCGGGTCTGAATGTCTCTCTTAATTTCTTTAATCATTTAAGCCCCTTTTGAATTGAATTTTACTGATACATATAGCTTTTTTCAATTCCAATCCTCAATTGCCAAATCTTCCTAAAACCAGTATCATTATTTTTGGTGGGTCAGTCGGATCCGCCTAAAAAACGACCGGAGGTAATTTATCAATGAGCGGCATCGTTGACAGATTCATGAGATATATTTCGATAGATACACAATCCGACGATGACAGCCATACTTCGCCAAGTACAGCGAAGCAGTTCCGTCTTGCCAGACTCCTGGCTGAAGAAATGATCGGGATGGGTGTGTCAAACGTCAGATTCGATGACCAACACTGCTATGTGTACGGAGAGATTCCTTCAAACCTGGATACAGACATTCCGGCTATCGGTTTCATCTCGCATATGGATACTTCGCCGAGTGCACCGGGAGACGCAAGCAACGCAAGGATCCACAAGAACTACGACGGCGGTGTTGTGCATCTGAATGGTGAAGTTTCCCTTGATCCGGATATTTACCCTGAGCTCAAGGATTACATAGGCTGCGATCTCATCGTAACCGATGGAGTTTCACTGCTTGGAAGTGATGATAAAGCCGGCATCGCAGAGATCATGACCATGGCTGAAACTCTTATAAACGATCCGTCGATACCTCACGGAAGAATCGGTCTCGCCTTCACATCGGATGAAGAAGTCGGCAGAGGCGCGGAACACTTCGACATAGAAGGTTTCAACATGGATTATGCCTATACGGTTGACGGCGGTCCGATCGGAGAGCTGGAGTACGAAAACTTCAACGCTGCTGAAGCGCGTGTATATTTCAAAGGCCGCGACATCCATCCGGGATATGCCAAGGATGTACTGATAAACGCAGTCAGGATAGCGACCGAGCTCGAGAGGATGCTCCCTCAGGAGCAGAGGCCTGAATACACTGATGGTTATGACGGATTCTTCCACATGACACAACTGAGCGGTACGCCGGCTGAGGCGGAGTCACGTTACATAATCAGAGATCATGATGCAGCTCTCTTCGAAAAGAAGATCGCGCTCATGCGCAAGTGCGTAGACTACTTCAACACCAAATATGAAAATTCGGTCACTCTTGAGATACGCGATCAGTACAGAAACATGCGCGAACTGATAGAGCCGCACATGTTCCTGATAGACAATGCAAAAGAGGCATTCAGGGCATGCGGCGTTGAGCCGATAATAATACCTATCAGAGGCGGTACTGACGGAGCAAGACTCACATATGAAGGACTGCCTTGCCCTAACCTCTCAACAGGCGGACTGAACTTCCACTCCAACACCGAATACATACCGGTACAGTCGCTTGAAAAGATGGCGGAAGTTCTGGTTGAACTGGCGAGAGCAAAATAGCATAAAAATATATAGCAATATAAAGCGGATCCCTTGCGGGATCCGTTATTTTTATTCTTCTGCAAGCTCTCTGAACACCTCTTCAACATCTGCACGTATGAGAAGCGTTGCCCTTTCATCTGCGGGTGTCGGAGATCTATTGATAACCACCAGGTTCCTTCCATTGAACTCATCTATGAGTGAAGCAGCGGGCTCAACGGACAGCGAAGTTCCTGCGACTATCATCGTGTCAGCCCCCGATATCTCCCTGCATGCGCCTATCATCGTATATTTATCAGGGATCTCTCCATACAGTACTACCCAGGGTTTTATGATTCCTCCGCATTTATCGCACCTCGGTACGCCCTCGCTCATGAGTATCTTTTCAAGCGGATATTCTGCTTCACAGTCCACGCAGTAGTTTTCACGGATGCTTCCATGGAGCTCATAAACTCTTTTGTTGCCTGCTTCCCTGTGAAGCCCGTCGATATTCTGAGTTACTATGCCGCGCAGTTTATCCTGCTTCTCAAGCTCGTACAGATATCTATGGACGGCATTGGGCTTTGCATCAGGATAAATCATATATCTTCGATAGAACTCGTAGAACTCGGCTGTATGCAGCATAAAGTAAGCTGCGCTCAGTATCGTTTCGGGTGACACGTTCCTGAAACGCTCCGAATAAATACCATCCTCCGAACGGAAATCAGGTATGCCGCTCGCAGTCGAGACTCCTGCCCCTCCGAAGAACACTATCCGCCTCGATCTTCTGATTATTTCTTTAAGCTTATCTATATCCACTGCCTGCATGGTGTCAGTATTTATTATGCACTTTTTCTGCGAAGCACATCACATCCTTGATGTTGATCTCAGTACCGTCATCGAGCACGGCTTTACCGCTCATTTTACCGAATACCTGATGCTGATCGGATACTATTACCTTGTAGTCAAGGCAGGCTGCCCTGTCGAGCACCGGCTCGAAGGTCATTTCGAAGCGTCCGTCCGAGGATGTAAACTTCCACGTATCCATGTAGCCGCTTTCCGGTATTACGAATTCCACATCGTCAAGCTTATGAGCTTTGCCGTCCCAGAACAGTATGTTTTCAGTGGCTGCACTCGTGTCGCCGAAGCCGTAACCGATATTCCAGCCGAAACTGTTACCGTCTATGTCTGCATTGCCTGAGCACCAGAACCAGGTATTGTCGTATGTCCACACGCCCCTGCCCCAATCGAGTGTACCGAAGTCAGTCGCCGGATCGAAGCAGTATTTTCTGCCGTCGAAGCTGACGTATCCGGAAGCTCTCATGCAGTTGATCTTCTGGTTGTAGTAGAAAGCATGTTTCTCCGGCCACGGAGTAGCTATTACCATTGAGTCCATAGGCGGCTGCTCCAGCACAATTTCGGCATCAAGAGGCTTTCCATCCATAAAGTTCTCAAAGTGACATTTTATGTGTCTAGTCTGATACTTTACTTCATAGCTCAGCTGCAGTCTTTTGTCACAGTATTTTGTTGTACCGTAGGACGAGTCATTCGGCAGACCCAGCTTGCCCATTGGAAATGCATTCAGCACAGTCTCAGTGTGCTCCCACGGCTCATCTCCGAATACCAGCAGAGAGACTGACTGCAGGCCAATATATCCGTCATCTGAGATCGTGAAAGCGGCTGCGAAGTCCTTGTTCACGACAAGATAGTAATCCCATTCCTTGATGCGGAATGCCGGCGCCTTGATATCATCTCTGCGGTATTTCTGCACGAGGCTTCTCGACCATCCCGGCTCTCTGAGCTCGCCCTTTTCATCAAGCAGCAGCTGTACTTTCGTTACTTCATGATTTCTCATTGCAGTCACCATTCTCCCTTTCAGAATTCCTTCTTTTCAATGCTCCTGAGGACGGCTCTCTGCAGCCTTGCCATCAATGCGCTGTGATCCGTAATGAGATCATATACCGCATCTTCGGAAAGAACTCCCCTTTTCAGGTCTGCAGGCAGTTTCCCTGCTTCATCCGCCTCAAAATCATCGATCCATTTTGTGCTGCCGTAATAGTTTTCAAGTTTATAGTACTTGTTCTGTATCTTCTCGTATCTGTCCAGCGCTTCAGCCAGTTCCGATATGGCGGCACCGGCCTCGTCCAGATACGATTCCATCTTTTTTATTCTTTCTATCTGTGCTTTGCTCATGGGATATCACCTCTTTTTACTACGAAGCTTCACTGTTGCCGGTCAGCTCGCTGACAGCAGCAGCTCCGAGTATCATGACAGCTCCGATGATCGTATAAATATTGACCGGTTCCTTCAGGAAGAATGCCGATAACAGCACAGCTTCTACCGGGTCTATGTAGCTCAGGATACCGACTGTCTGGGTCGGCAGCTTGTTGACTGCATCGAAATAAATAATGTATCCGATACCTGTGTGGAGCACTCCCAGTAACAGCAGGCAGATGATGCCGACTGAAGTGATACTGACCTCGCTGAAAGCCCCGGTCGCGGCTGAATACGGAAGCATCATCAATGATACAAGAGCCAGCTGCATGACTGTAGTGTTCACAGGGGAGATATCCTTCATATATTTGTTGATCAGTACGACCATTGCATAGAAGAATCCTCCGGACACTCCGAAGATCACACCTTTCAGCTCAGATATATGAAATCCTATCTGCAGCACTCCGGAAACCAGTATCATTCCGCAGAAAGCAACCGCCACGCATATGAGTTTCTTTGCCGTAAGCTTTTCCTTGAGAACGACGGCTCCGGCCAGAATGTAAAACACCGGCTGCATATAGTAACATAGTGTCCCTGTTGCAATGGTGGTATGTTTGTATGCTTCGAACTGGCAGATCCAGTTGCAGCACATAAAGGCCGAGCTCAGCAGCAGCCACCATTTGTTTCTCCCGATAGCCTCAGCATCCGGTTTTTCCCTGCGCGCGGCAAGCAGTATCAATATCGTGATGACACCGAAGAACGCACGCCCCAGGCATATGATACTCGATGGCATGTTGATGTATCTCGACAGAGTACCTATGGTGCCGAAGAGCAGCATCGTGAATATGAGCTGAAGTCTTGATTTGTTTATATCGTCCATACCCTCTCTGTCAGTACCTTCTACTTATTCCCGGCAATGGTGAAAAACTCTGCCGGTATGTGGCAGTAACCGCCCGGATTCTTTTCCAGATATTTCTGGTGATACTCTTCAGCAGTGAAGAAATTCGTGAGCGGTTTCACCTCCACTGCAAGATCCTGTCCGATGAGAGCCTCCTCTTCATCGTAAGCTTTCTGAATGATCTCAAGCATGGCGGGATCGCTGTAATAAATACCCGTCCGGTACTGGATACCAACGTCATGGCCCTGTCTGTTAACTGATATAGGATCGATCACGAGGAAGTAATACTTAATCAGCTGTCCGAGGCTGATGACGCTTTCATCAAACTCCACTAGCACCGTCTCTGCATGTCCGCTGCTTGCGCATACGTCCTGATAAGACGGCGCGTCATCCGGTCCGTTCGCATAACCGACCTCTGTCCTTGTCACTCCGTCAAACTGATCAAAATATTTCTGTGCACCCCAGAAACACCCTCCTGCAAAATAAATGGTTTTCATAACCGGCTCTCCTTAAAGCATTATGATCTCAGGTTTGTGTTTTTCTGCAGGCAGGAAGTTGTTGATAAGCTGCTTGGTCTTGAACCTCAGGTGCGAGGTATTGGCTCCCGGATTGCAGGCGAACCATTCCGCGTCTGCAACAGCCTTGTCGATCACGACTTTAACCTTGCCTTCAGGATCGTTGAGTATGCCCATGACCGAAGCTTCTCCCGGTGTGAGGCCTATAACGTTCTTCATGTCTTCAGGTGAAGCAAACGAGACTCTGGCCGTACGCATCATCGCGGCAAACAGCTTTGAATCGAACCTTTTGTTTGCAGGCAAAATTACGAGGAAGAACTGCGTTTTCTGCCTGTTGCAGACTACGATCGTTTTGCGGATCTCAGCTCCGAGTTTTTCTGAGATCTCAACACACTCTTCCATAGCTTCAACGGTATCGTTATCGACTCTCTCATATTTGATGTTGAGTCTCTCCAGTTCCTGATATGTTTTTGTTTCCAATGCTCCGCGTTCATCCTGAGGAGCAGTTGTCATTACTTCGCTGATAAACATCTCCTTCCTCCCTTTTTACTTTATTATGTTCTCCAGTATGTGTACGAATGCTTCCAGTCCCTCCTTGTCTTCCTCTGAAAACCTTCCAAGCTTTGGACTGTCAATGTCGAGTACTCCGTAAACCGTGCCACCGGTATGTATCGGCACTACGATCTCTGAATTGCTTGCTGAATCACAGGCGATATGGCCCGGAAATTCGTGGACGTTTTTCACGAGCTGCGTTCTGTCTTCAGCTACAGCAGTACCGCACACGCCCTTCCCTGCTTCGATCACAGTGCACGCCGGCTTTCCCTGAAACGGTCCCAGTAAGAGGTCCCCATCTTTCATAAGGTAGAAACCGGCCCAGTTGATTTCTCTTAGCGAGTCCCATAAAAGTGCAGCGGCGTTCGACAGCACTGTCATGTCCCAGGTGACCCCTTCCGACAGGCTCTCGAGCTGTCTGCACATAAGGTCATAATCAGTCATTCTATATACCCTTCTGTGATTATTTCTGCGTTAAACATATACATGGTTATTCTATCAAAAAAACGACTGTCTTTCGACAGCCGTTTGATCATATCATATGCGGATACGACCGGATCTACTGGTCCTCTCCGAAATCCGCTTTGTAGGCGGCAACCAGCTTTTCAGGCCAGTCAGATGTCGCCTCGAGTTTTCCTGTAAAGAACCTCAGCGTAGCAGGCTCATGCACGAACCTGAGTCCGCCTATCAAATCCCTGTGATCATATACCCACTTGACTCTGTCTATCACGTATTCAACCTGTGAGAGTGTGAATACACGTCTTGGCAGCGCAAGTCTCACAAGCTCCATGGACGCAAATCTCTCGCTTCCGTCAGCATTTCTTTCTTCAGAAAGAGTGCCTCTCTCCATTCCTCGTATGCCGCCGCAGAGGTAGAATGCACATACGAGGGCTCCTGCAGGGTATTCCTGTTGAGGTATGTGAGAAACGAAAGTGGTCGCATCGACATGTGCTCCCAGTCCGCCGGCAGGGGTTATCATCGGTACACCATATTCGACCAGCTTGTCTACGCAGTACTTTATGAACTGAGGACCATGAGAAATGATATCCATATCCATAGATTCATCGAAACCCACAGTCATGGCTTCTATCTCGCGCACTGACATTCCGCCGTATGTGAGGAAGCCCTCGAACATAGGGACCAGATCTTCCATCGAGTGGAACAGCTCCTCGTCTCTGACAAGTATGGCACCGCCGCGTGCGAAACCGAACTTTCTGGCCGAGAAATATATCATGTCGAACTGGTCTGCTATCTCTCTGGTGATATCGCGAACGGACATGTCCTTACGCTCTTCATCACGGATCTTTATGAAGTAGAGATTGTCCTGCAGAAGAGATGCATCAAGCACCGACAGTATTCCGTGCTTTCTTGCTATTGCGCAGGCATCCTTGAAGCTCTGCACCGATACAGGCTGTCCGCCGATGAGATTTGTTCCTGCCTCCAGTCTCATGAAGGAGACATTGTCTGCGCCTTCCTTCTCAATGCAGGCTTCCAGCTTATCCAGATCTATATCTCCCTTGAATGGAAGGTCGCTCTGCGATACCAGGCCTTCGTCCTTTACGAGCTCCTCAACATGTCCTCCTACCCTGGTTATATGAGCTTTGGCAGTCGTGAAATGATAGTTCATGATCACGCAGTTTCCCGGCTTTACGAATCTGGTCGCGAGAATGTTTTCACAAGCTCTTCCCTGATGTGCAGGAAGGCAGTATTTCATGCCGAATATCTCTTCAAGCTTGTCTCTCATGCGGAAGAATGATTCGCTTCCTGCATAAGCATCATCAGGCGTCATCATGCCGGCGAGCATCTGATCGCTCATAGCATTTACACCGGAGTCGGTAAGCATATCCATGAAGATATCGCCGTTGTGAAGCTGGAAAGTATTGAATCCGGCTTCCCTCATCTTCTCGAGTCTCTGTTCGGCCGGCAGAAGCTGAAGCTGCTGAACGATTTTGACTTTATGCATCTCTACAGGAATAGGTTCGTGATCATAAAACTTAATAGCGGGCATTGCAGTAATTCCTCCTTAATGTTGATCTGAGTCCCAAAACAAAAACTCCGCAGCTGTCTGCTGCGGAGCGTCATCAACCATGTGCGTTTGTCACATTATCATACTACTCACAGCAAAACAGCTACCCCGTCGCGGTAGTAGTAATAATAGTATTCTGCTGTGAAGTTGATTCTCTGTTTCATTTGACCTTGCTTATTGTTAACTTCAATTTTTAATATAGCGCTATGGTACTATGCTTCTTTGTTAATATCAACAAATAACACCTTTGTTTTTATTTAAATTCACAAATCTTGTCAATGATTTCCCGGACTCCCGGGCTGTCACAGTTGAGCGGCTCACCTTTAAGGCCTGCCATCATTATCCCGTTCTGAGCCGGTATTTCCGCAATTACAGCACCTTTGTCACGCATGGCTTCTCTTACAATCGCCGCCTGCTCATCATCTGCCTTGTTGATGACGAAAAAGACAGGCTTACCCAAAGTCTTGCCCATGTCGAAGACTTTCTCGGAAAGATGGATCGACTCAAACGACGGGTCTACGACCATAATTATCACATCAGCGCATCTGTCCAGTCCCCTGCCAAAATGCTCAACTCCTGCTTCTGTATCCGTGATGACTATGTCATCTTCGCCGGTCTCAAGATTGTCAAGGAACATCTTTCCGGTGAAGCCGATACCGCATGCACAGCCTTCCTCTGCCTCAGCGATCTTGCCTATGGCCATCAAATGCAGGTTTTCTTCACCTGTCATGAACTCTTCAGGAATATCTGAAAAGTGCCATCTGTCGTCGAAGACTCTTCCCTTCTCATCCATCACCCGGTACGCGCCTTTTTTGCCGCCGAAGTAATGCGTGAAGTCTTCCGGCAGATCGAAACCGAGCTGTCTGTGCAATCCGTAGTTCGACTCATCAGAGTCTATAACCAGCACATTCTTTCCGTCCTTTTGGTACGCTCTCGCAAGAAGTGTTGCTACAGTGCTCTTACCGCAGCCGCCTTTCCCACACAATATTATCTTCATTCCTGATTACCTCCGGACAAATATATTTTACAGTCCAAGCAGCGCCTCTACCTGATCTCTCTTTTCATTCAGAACACATCCTCCCTTGTGGTCATCCGCAAGGATGTCACTGCTTCTGAGAGCCGTAAACAGCCTGGATCTCAGAGCTTCCCTTAACGATGTGTCTTTTACGTTTATATCCGAATATGGTGAGAACGGACAAGGCTCTGCTCCTCCATGTGAGTTGATGTGGAAGAATCCGCGTCCCGCAGCCAGGCATCCGCCGGAGCTCTTCTCGTCTCCCGGGAACGATATATATATCATATCCTGTTTATTCATTCGCAGATCATCTACCCTGTTCGCCATATATTCACGATCATCGTCAACAGGAGCAAGATGCGCACCTTCATCTGAGACCGGAGTGAATTCTATATAGAATACAGCCTTGCATCCGCGCGACCTCAGGCTGTCAAGAAAGCTGTCAGAATACACTTTCTCCATGTTCTCTTTCGTGACAGTCACGGATACACCATATATGATGCCCATCTCATGGAGCCTGTCCATCTTCTCCATAACTGTATCGTAAACGCCCGCTCCTCTTCTGGTATCAGTCTCCTCGCGTTCGCCTTCTATGCTTATGACAGGCACGATGTTGCGGCACTTTTCAAGAAGGTCCAGATGCTTGTCAGTCATGAACGTTCCGTTGGTAAATACCGGAAACATGATGTTCTTCATCTTTCCCGCTGATTCTATGACATCCCACCTGAGCATAGGCTCTCCGCCGGCGAGCAAAATGAAGCTGACGCCGAGTTCCTCCGCCTCCCTGAATATTTTTATCCACTCTTCTTCAGTCAGCTGCATCGATGGAGCGCAGTCAGTCGTGGCGTCATTGGCTCTTGAATAGCACCCTTCGCAGTGCAGATTGCAGCTCGAAGTGATGCTCGCGATAAGATACGAAGGCACGTGAAGGCCTTCTCTTTCGTTTTTCGCTCTTCTCTTGTCAGCAACTGCGCATGAAGCAGCAAACTTCACCAAAAACGCACTCTCCCTCGGATCTTTAAGAGTTGCTTTAAGCGCATCCTTGATAACCTGCTCAACACCTTCAGTCAGGTATTTCTGTAAATCAAATCTTTCGTCCATTATAAGTCCCCTTTTTATTTTTTAGCTGAGCGAATTGCTAAAAACGTCGGTATATTCATTTCATGGAGCCGTCCTTCGCCGTTTGTGTCTTCGTACAGTTCCAGCACTGCAAAGCCTGCTTCAAGCTGCCCGCCTATCTGTTCTTCCAAAGAGTGCGAAAACTGTACACCCGCATCTTCATCCTGAAGCTGTTTCATCTGCTCCGGATTTGCGAGTGGATCGAACGGAAGCGAATTGACTATCATCTTTTCTTCGCTGTCCACTATGTAATTGATATAGTGGTCGACTCCGGACAGCAACGACCCACCCGGTTTAAGTACCCTATAGCACTCTTTCCAGATAGAACGCACATCCTTGACATAACAGTTTGATACAGGATGGAAAATCAGGTCAAAAAACTCATCTTCAAACGGAAGAGGCTTAGTCATGTCACCTTGTATGATCGTTATCTGATATCCTTCGCGCTCTGCAACCATCTTCTCGCTTTCGGTCTGCTTCGAAGAATAGTCAAGCACAGTGCACTCCGCTCCGAGAGCCGCAAAGATCGGCATCTGCTGCCCGCCTCCGCTTGCAAGCCCCAGTACCTTCTTCCCTTTCAGGTCACCGAACCACGCATGCGGCACCATTTTTGTCGGAGTTAACTTCACATCCCAGATTCCCTGCAATGCTGCTGCATACTCCTCATGGCTTATAGGCTTTCCCCATTCCCAGCCTTCTTCGATCCAGCGGTCTATAGTCTCTGCATTTATATTCTGATATTTTTCCCTACGCATCCATTCTTCCCTGGTGAGCCTTGATATATGCTCTGTGCGTCTGTCCATCATCTTGACCCATTCTGCGTCCTCATTTGTATATTGATAAGTAAACCCGCACTTTTCCTGTACGCGTCTTGATTTGTCATTTCCTTCGAAATAGCCGCACCAGAGTGTTTCGATATGCAGGTCCTCGAATGCATACCGAATGATTTCTCTCACTCCCTCAGGTATTAGCCCCTGTCCCCAGAATGGCACGCCAATCCAGTAGCCGATCTCCGCTTCATCATCCGGTAAGCCGATGTTGCTTTGCATGCCTACCATCAGTCCGATGCTGCCTATAGGCTTACCGTCTTCTTTCAGGCAGACAGCATAGGTTTCCGGCGCAGATAAAACAGTCCTGATTATATAAAGGCTGTTTTCGACACTTGTATGTGCAGGCCAACCCGTCGGAGGGCCAATACGTTCGTCTTTTGCGTACTTATAAAGATCCTCCGCATCCGCATCTTCCCATGGGCGCAATATCAATCTATCTGTTTTCAATGTCATTTCCTAACCCTCTACCGCTTATTTTGTATATTATTATAGTACAATACTTTACTATAAAAAAACGACTGCAGTTTTCTGCAATCGTTTCTAGCGAATGTTCATATTGTGCTGTTCAGTGCTTCCGCAGGCAGCTCCGTTCTGTCTGTGCCTCGGGCATGAATCTGCATACGGACAGCCTATGCATGTTTTTCCTTTTTTCTTTTCTTTATATATGTATCTGACGGCGAAGAACAGTATCGCCGCTATTACTATTATCGCTATTATTGTAGCTGCATTCACTTTACCGTCCTCCTTTCACATTTTTAAATCAGCGCAATGCGCGGCGAGCTATTTCGCCGCGCACCACGCTTAAGTTAAGAACCTCTATATAAGGAGTTTATGCTGTTGCCTTAGCGGCCTTCGAAGCTTTATGAAGCTGATACTGCTCATCAAAGTGTGCTCTAACTCTTTTGCCAATGAGAACAACTGCTGCGACCATGCATGCTTCTGCGATCAGTCCCGGTACGAATCCGGCTGCGAAGTGTCCCTCAGTAAAGAGAGTTCCGAACTGGTTGATCAGGAATGCGATCGTGTATCCTGTTCCGAGCTGCAGTCCGATTGCGCCCCAGAGCCATCCCCTGCTCTTCATCTCAGAGTTCATAGCTCCGATTGCTGCGAAGCACGGAGGTGTATACAGGTTAAAGAACAGATACGCAAGAGCTGTGACAGATGTAAGTCCCATTGTAGCTGCTACCGTGTTTGCACCGCCTGTCATGGCAAGCTCTTCTGTATCGATGAACGATGTCAGTGCGTATACAACTGCCAGTGTTCCGACAACATTCTCTTTTGCGATGAAGCCGGTGATGGCTGCTGCTGCAAGCTGCCATACTCCGAATCCCAGAGGAATGAGCAGTATTGCGAACGGCGAAGCGATCGAAGCGAGGATAGAAGTATTCTCCGCACCTTCCTCGACTACCTGGAAGTGCCAGTCGAAGGTCTGCATGATCTGTACTACAGTATTGCAGATGAGGATGATCGTAGCTGCCTTGATGATATATGCTTTTGCTCTCTCCATCATGGATTTGAACGCGAACTTAAGGCTCGGTGCTTTCCACTTAGGAAGCTCCATGATGAAGAACGACTTTCTGTATTTATATCCTGTGATTCCCTTGATAAGCAGAGCTCCGAGGAAAATAAGAACCAGTCCGAGGAAGTACGAAAGCGTGCTTACCCAGCCTGCGCCATTGAAGAACGCGCCTGCAAAAAGTGCGATGACCGGGATCTTTGCTCCGCAAGGGATGAAAGTTGTGAGCATCGAAGTAGCTCTTCTTTCTCTTTCATCGCGGATCGTACGGCATGCCATGATAGCAGGGATGCCGCATCCTGTACCAATAACTACAGGAATGACAGACTTGCCCGAGAGGCCTACTCTCTTGAAGATCGGGTCCATTACCGCACTTACACGCGCCATGTATCCGCAATCTTCCAGCAGAGCGATCAGGAAGTACATAACCATTACGAGAGGCAGGAATCCGACTACGGCTCCGACACCGCCCACGATACCGTCAGCAAGCAGAGCTGACAGAATAGCCGGGCTGTTTTCAAGCTGTCCTGCTACCCATCCCTGGAAGGTCTCGATCCATCCTACCAGCCAGTCAGCGACAAGCGGTCCGAGCCATGCCTGGGATACCCAGAACACGCCCCACATCACCACGGCGAATACCAGGATTCCCGCGATAGGATTTGTCAGGATTCCGTCAACCTTATCCGCGGAAGTCGTCTCTGCAGACAGGGTCTTTCTCGTCTCAACGTCTGAAACTATTCCGTTTACAAAGCTGTAACGCTTGCGGTCTTCAGCATCTACCGCGTTTTTATCGTGCAGGTCGATATCTGCCTGAAGGTATGGTGCTTTCTGCGTCGTTCCTGCAAGCGAAATGGCCTTGGCGATCATTTCTGCGAGTCCCTTGTTTTCGGTGGATACTGTCTCAAAAACAGGGCAATTCAGCTTAGCAGAAAGTTTGTTTACATCGATTTTTGTTCCTTCCTTCTCATTGATATCCGTCTTGTTAAGAGCAACGACAACCGGGATACCAAGCTCGAGCAACTGGGTTGTAAAGAAGAGTGATCTGCTCAGATTCGTAGCGTCAACTATATTGACTATCGCATCCGGATTTGCAGTGCGGACGTATTCACTCGTTATACCCTCTTCCGGTGTGAACGGTGACATCGAATATGCGCCCGGAAGGTCTACTGCTATGACTTCCTTGTCACCGGCGAATTCCTTCTTGAGCTGGAATTCTTTACTTCCGACCGTAACTCCGCCCCAGTTACCGATCTTTTCATTTCTGCCCGTAAGAGCATTGTACATGGTTGTCTTGCCGCTGTTTGGGTTTCCGGCAAAAGCGATCCTCATTTGAAATACCTCCTTGTATATAACATTTCCTTTTATTACCTAGATGATGATGGCTTCAGAGAGCATCTTATCGAGGTTGTATCTGCCGTCTTTTATAACGACGATGCAGCTCTTTTTCTTTTTTGAAATCAGAGTTATAGGCTCTCCCTGATAACAGCCTAATCTGAACAGGAACGAATTCATCTCATCATCATCGGTGTTGATCTCTTTGATGATATAAGTCTGTCCCGGTTCAGCATCCAGCAACGTCATATTGCCTGCTGCAGTACCGAGTGATTCATTTTTGATCACTGTGCCTGCAGAGTTTTTATTCATTGCATATGCGAGTTCCATTATGCTTCCTCCTATATCGTTAGGTTTTCTTAACTTTATTAAACATCCTTAACTATTGTTAGTTATAGCTAACCCGGGTTCGTTTGTCAAGAAAATTCCGACTATTACTGTAGGAATTTGTGCAATATAAGAGCCCCGGGACATTCATCCCGGGGCGAAAGCTCTCACTCAATTTTTTGTATGTTATTCTTCAGGTTTTAATACTTCATTTAAGATCTCTTCCAGTTTTTGCGCGAATACTTCATGCCCTTCCGGGGAGAAATGCACCCCGTCAAATGTCATCCCTATGCCCCATTCTTCTGAGTCGGCAAACAGGCATCCCTTTCTGTCTGCCAGCTCGCGGTACTGTTTTCCAAGCTCCTGCGATTCTTCTAGCATATCATCATCCTGTACCCACTCACCACATTGAAGAACCGGAGGAGAAATAAGCAGGATCTGTTTCGCCACACCGCTGATCGAATCAAGAAACCTGTCCATCCGTTCAGCGATCCGTTCAGCGCTGAGACCTCTGAAGAAATCATTGGTGCCAAGCATCACAATGACCAGATCAGGTTCATTTATCCTGACCTGCGCAACATATCTGGAATACTCCCGTGGAACCGTCATTCCATTGACTCCGCAGTTGATCACATCCCACTTATTCAGGCGGTCTGTCCACCGTACTTCAGCAGGATATCTGTCTCCTAAATATGACCTCGGATCATATCCATAGGTATTGGAATCACCAATGCAAAGTATCTTCATTTTCAGTCCTTAAGCAGCTCTTCAATAACTGCGTCTATATCGTCATCTATCACAATCGACTTTTCTTTGATCTCGGACGCGGTGAACGCCTGACCCTTATTTATTGTTGCATAGATAGCTGCCGGCCAGTCTCTGGTCCAGCTCATGAACGGTATCTTGAAAATTATCGGAGTGTTGCCGCCCGACCCAAGATCAAGGAAAAGCACTTTCCCCTCATTATGATTCTGCAAAAATTCAGTATATCTGCGGCTTGCCGCGTGCCATCCCTCATCCTCCACAAAGCTGTCATCAGCGCGAAGGTTCATCTTCATTGGCTCTCTACTATCCGGACAGTGCGGGATAAGTTCCGGAGGGATGCTCATCCTCAGCTTACTGAAGTTTGTACTCCCGTATGAATCTCTCGGAGGCAGCAGTTCTCCCCAGTCAGCCTCATAATCAATCTCGTCACAGCGCCATGCATTGAAGTCACCATACATCCTGATCATCTCGGAATCCGGTTCTACGGTCACACCTCTTTTTGACATCACGTGATCAAACCAGAATCCCTGTGACAGCAGCATCTTCTTTACCTGGGTCTCATTATCATAAGTTTTTTTGATACGGCCGCTCTGGCACTGCCACAGTCCATAGTCGCCCTGAGTATAGAACAGCCTGTTTTTATCTATACCCGCTCTCTGGAAACAGTGATCCACATTAGTTGTAATGACGAAATAATCCTTGTCATTCAGTAATGAGAGGAGCTTCTTATACGTAGCTTTCGGAGGATCCATATAGCGGTTTATGTAGATGTTGCGGCTCCAGTATGCCCAGTTAACAACAGGCTTTTGCTGCATCACCACAAAGCCTCCGGTATACATATCTGAAAACCTGTACGCAGTACCGAAATCGCCAAGAAACCTGTTGAATCTGTCTCCATCATATCTGAATCCCGCCGATGTGGACAGTCCTGCGCCTGCACCGACAATAACGGACTCAGCTTCGGTCAAAGCAGTACGCAGCTGCTCTGTCTTATTCTTATTTCTGTTTATTTCCCATTTCATAGCATTTATATAATAACACAAAGCCCGGTCTTTATGACCGGGCTTTGCTTGGTATGTATTATCATCTATTAATATGGGGGTTGTTTATGAAAGGATCTTCATGATCCAATCAGCATCATCTGTAGTCTTCATCTTCTCAAGAACTTCAGGATCCTCAAGGCATCCTGCGATCTTTGCAAGAACTTTGCAAGAAGATCAAGATGCTCTTCGCCGATTCCGGCAATACCGAATACAAGCTGTGCCTTCTCAGCTCCGAAGTCAACGCCTTCCGGATACTGAACCATGGAGATGGCTGTCTTCTTTACAGTTCCCTTTGCCTGAGCAGTTCCATGAGGAATAGCTATACCCATTCCCATGTATGTGCTGACCATGCGCTCTCTTTCCTGCATAGCGTCTACATATGCAGGTTCAACAGCTCCGCGTGCAACCAGGAGTTCTCCTGCTTTGCGGATCGCTTCTTCCTTAGTTACGGAAGGCTGGTTCAAAAGGATGCTGTCCTTTACGATAACGTCTCTCTTTACGCTCTTTTCAGCTGCTGCAACTGCCTTTTCGACATCATCTTTTGGCTGTTCCTGTGCAGGAGCATCAAGAGTTGTCAGCTGCAGATAAAGTGCATCCAGTGCAGGATCGTTCAGGAAGTTCTCGATAGTCACGAGCTGTGCCTGTGGTGCGGACTTCTTCGCTCTCTCCTGCAGAGTAGTCTGAACTACTGCGATATCACAATCCGAAGGGATATTGTCTACTGAAGTGTTTTTAACTTCGATGTCAGGTCTTGCTGCCTTGATTCTGTTGCGGAACTTTGTTGCTCCCATTGCGGAGGAGCCCATTCCTGCGTCGCAGGCAAAGATGACCTTGCGGACAGATTCTGACTTGCTGACATTAACGGTTCCCTTTGCCTGAGCCTTTCTGTCAGCTACCTCAGCCTTTGCCTCGTCGATAGAAGCGGTTGTGCTCGTAGCCTTGATGATGACAGATGCGATAGCAAATGATACTGCTGCTGCGATCGCTACGCCGATGAAGATCAGGAGCATCTTGTTCTTAGGTGCCATAGCCATGAATGCGATGATCGATCCAGGCGAAGCAGGTCCCTTAAGTCCGCAGCCTGTAATGAGGAACCATGTGATTGCGCAGATGTTTCCTACGATAGGTGCGATGATAACTACCGGGTTCATCAGTACGTACGGGAAGTAGATCTCGTGGATTCCTCCCAGGAAGTGAATGATGATAGCTCCAGGAGCCGAGTCCTTAGTTGCCTTGTCCTTTGCAAATGCCCAGTAAGCCAGGAGTACGCCGAGTCCAGGGCCCGGGTTTGCTTCGAGCATGTACATGATTGACTGTCCTGCTTCCTTGACCTGCTCAGCGCCGATCGGTGTGAAGATACCGTGGTTGATAGCGTTATTCAGGAACAGCACCTTAGCAGGCTCAATGAAGATAGCTGCCAGTGGAAGCATGTGGTGGTTGACGAGTACGTCTACACCTGCCGTAAGTACGCTCAGTATTATAGTCATTACCGGACCGATTACGTAGTATCCGAAGATAGCAACGAGCATGCCGATAATACCTACTGAGAAGTTGTTGATAAGCATTTCGAAGCCGGCAGGCATTCTGTTTTCCATGAAGCGGTCAAACTTCTTGATGATCCAGCCGGCGAAAGGTCCCATGACCATCGCGCCCATCAGCATAGGCTGTCCATCAACACCGCCGACACCGGCAATAGTTCCCATTACTGCAATGGCGCCCATGACACCACCGCGGTCTCCTCCTACCATTCTGCCGCCTGTAAATGCTATCAGAACAGGAAGCAGGTAAGAGAGCATGTATGGCTGAATGGATGCAAGCTGCTCATTTGGCAGCCATCCATCAGGAATGAATAAAGCTGTTATGAATCCCCATGCGATGAATGCACCGATGTTAGGCATTACCATGGCGGATAAAAATTTTCCAAAACGTTGTACTCCGCTTTTCATATCTATTCTCCTCATCCTTGATCAATAGTTTTAATCCTATATCTGCAAAATTATTATCAGGACTGGGGTTTATCAGACCATCCGGATCAGAAGGATCCTGACGGACAGATAAATATATGAGAAACGGTACCGAAAGTTATGTTTCTGTTTTAAAGGACTTCCACATTATTCTCTCTGCAGGCTGCCAGGAATGATTCCGGCAGACCGCCGTCGGAGATCACGGCATCTACATCTTTCAGGGAGCCAAATGTAAATGTGCTGTGTTTGCCTACTTTTGTGGAATCCATCAGTGCGACGGTTTTCAGTGCCCTTTTGATCACAGTCTGTTTGAGCTGAGACTCTTCATATACATTACATGCGAATCCGGATTCCTTATCGTATGTTGTTACACCCATAAAGGCCAGATCAAACGTCATCTTCTGAAGTTCTCCGATCCCCTGTGATCCGCAGATGCTCAGGCTATACCGATTCATTGAGCCTCCCGGAACCATTACTTTTGGTTTCTCCAGGCGGGCCAGTTCCATAGCACAGCTTATGCTGCTTGTTACGATCAGATTCGGCTGGTCATCAAGCTCCGCTGCCAGCATTGTAGTCGTGCTTCCCGAATCGAGGAAGACCGCCGTTCCAGGAACGATCATTTCCTTCGCTTTCATGACGATGGCCTTCTTGGCGTCCACATTTCTTATGCTCCGCCGGCTCATAAAGTCATCTGTACCTACGACTACATCTACTGAACGCGCACCTCCGTGGATACGGACTATCCTCTTGTTATCATCCAGATTTTTCAGATCTGTACGAAGAGTCATGTCCGAAACACTTGGAAACGCCTCTTTAAGCTGTGCGAATGTAACCTCTCCTTTTTCGTTGATCAATGTGACGATAGCACTGCGTCTGCTTTCAACAGAATCCATACTTCCTCCTTCCGGGATCAGTCCAGCATTCCCGGAAGAATTCTGTACCGATCCACTATGCTGTAAAGTTTGCCAGAAGATATTCTTCTGCTTCAGGGCACCAGAGTCCTCTGTGTGCGTCTACGATATCAGCAAGAGCAGTAAATCTTTCATCTTCTTTTCCCTTTTCTCTGAGGTCAGTCAGTGCGATGAGAGGCAGATCGATATGGTTATAGATCAGCTTCTTTCCGCCAGGGATCTTAGGCAGATCGAGAATCGTCTCACCTGCTACTGCAAGTCCGCCGATGTGTGTGATCATAACGGCCGGATTGATTCTTCCTGCAGCTGTCAGATCAAGGCATTCGATCATGTCGGCTGTGTTTCCGCCGGTTGTGCCCATTACATGAGTTGAGTTGTAGTGAACATCATAGAAATTGATTTTTGCACTGAACTCTTTATCTGTCGGACCAGCGAAGAAATTGAGACAACCATCTCTGCCGAGGATACCGCTTGACTGCTCAACAACTGCTGCTACAGGAGCATAGCACAGAACATCATCAAAACCTGTTCCGTCAGTCATTCCGCGAAGATATGCAACCGGATCATCAACTTCAGCTGTATTTACAAAGTGAAGCTCGATTCCGTTTTCCTTTGCCTCTTCAGTCGGGAAGAGCTCTTCTGCTCTTGCAAGTCTGTCCTTGTTTACATCAGTGACGACGATCATTCCCGGACGTCTGTCACAGTTCATAGCATAGCTCAGAGCACCAAGTCCCATAGGACCGGCACCGGCCAGGATGGCAAGTTTGCCGCCTTCTACGATACCCATTTCATGAGTGTATACACCCATCTTTGTGTGGTATGCCGCATGGAAAGCGCCTACACTGCATGAGTAAGGCTCTGCCAGAGATGCTTCATAATAAGCACGTCCCTTATACTCCAGCATGCATCCGAGCTCCATTACCTCAGCAGGAATAATGCAGTAAGTAGCATTTCCGCCAAAGAATTCATAGGAGTATCCCGGGCTCCACATTGTTCCCTTGTAGTTAAGAGCAGGCTGAAGGGTGAATTTCATACCCGGCTTGAATTTGTCCTGATGTGCCTTTCCAACCTTTACGATATCACCGGCCATCTCATGACCCATAATAGCAGGATGCTCAGCTACATCTTCGTGGACCCTCTTGTGCTCCACGCCCAGGATGGCACACTTGTGAGTGGACATGCAAACAGTATCTGAAATTACCTTAACAAGTATCTCATCATCCTTGATTTCAGGAAGTTCGAACTCATCGAGGCGCAGATCGTTTGCGGCGTGAAGTCTTACTGCTTTTGCTTTCATAATTACCTCCTTAATGATAATACATAAGAGTTGTTGTGTCGATAGTGTCCGTGACACATTTCTTATTATTTTCTGTTGCTTTAACAACCTGCCTTATTATAATAACAATTTAATACGCTTGTCAACTGTTATTTTGAAAATTTTTTATTATTTTTTCGTTATTTCAACAATATTTTACACCAATTGACACAGTAGGTTAATGGTGTTAATCTAAATCAAAGCTTATGACCCGTCAGGCATTATCAGCACGTAAAAAAATGGATGCAGCCCAGTCTTTGAAATATACCGATATGAGGGCTCTTGCTCAGCATGCAGGAAACCGCTTTCCGGACACCTGCTTTTTTCTGTGTTCAGATAAAAGAATGCCTCATATCACAGGGTCAGAATTGTTTTGCTATTGCAGCAAAGCACCGGGCATTCTTGACAAATACCATACGCAGCACATTGCCGTTCTCGGCCCCGGCAACGCAGCCTGGATATCATCTTTTTTCTCTGTAATTTCCGCCGGCCGGGTGATCGTTCCTCTTCATGACGGTATGCGTGTTCAGGAGCTTAAAGAATGTATTCAACAGGCTGACTGCGGCATCTTGCTTTATGACAGCAGCCGCACCGAAACAGCGGAAGCCATCAGCAAAGAAATACGCGGGCTTCAGGTAATTGAGATCCATGATTTCCTCAGAACAATCAGGGAGGCGAAAGAAACCTCTCTTCCGGAACTTAAGCCTGATGCGGTTGCCGCCATGTATTTTACATCCGGTACGACCGGAAAACCGCGGTGTGTAATGCTTACACACCGTAATATGGGCAGTCAAATCAGCGCAGTGACTGAGGTCCTTTCTCTCTCGGAAAAGGATGTGGGACTATCTCTTCTTCCGTTGAGCCATACATTTGAGATGATGACCTGTATAGCCACTGCGCTGCACTGCGGCGGTACGCTGTATATCAATGAAAGCATCAGGACCGTAAAGAAAAACCTGTATGAAAAGCACCCTACCGTCCTTGTTGCTGTGCCGCTTGTACTGCAGACTCTGCGCAAAGAGATACTGAACACAGCAAAAAAGCAAGGCGAACTCGAAAAGCTCCTGCGGGCAATGTCGGTCAATGAAAAGCTGCAGCGCTTTGGACTGGACCTCAGCAGCAGACTGTTTAAAGAGGTTCGCAAGCCACTTGGAGGAGCGCTTCGCACCGTCATATGCGGCGGAGCTTCTCTCGATCCCGAAATCATACACTTTTTTAAGGTTCTTGGAATTGAGGTGCTTCTTGGTTATGGGATAACCGAGTGTTCACCTGTCGTATCTGTCAATAGACCCGGGAAAGTGGTCATTGGATCCGTCGGGCCATGTCTGCCCTGCTGTGAGGTCAGTATCATTGACCGTGAGATATGCGTCAGAGGAGAAAGCGTTTCCCCGGGCTATTACAAGGACCCGGATGCCACAGCTGAGAACTTCTATGACGGATGGTTTCACACTGGGGATCTCGGGCGGATCGACCGGAAAGGAAATCTGTTTTTCGAGGGGCGGATCAAAAATCTGATCATATTATCCAATGGTGAAAATGTTTCGCCGGAAGAGCTTGAAGAAAAACTGTATCAGGCTGAAGGAGTCCTTGACGCGATAGTCTATGAAAAGGACGGAAAGATCACGGCAGAACTGTTTGCAGACCGGGAGATAATACCTGATGTTTCTGCTGCCCGAAAGATCGTGAGCAGGATCAATCATTCAAACGCCGCCTTTAAACAGATCGCAGATGTTGTGCTGAGGGATAAAGGCTTTGAAAAAACCGTAACCAATAAAATCAAACGTTATTCCTGAAAGGGAGATCAATAATATGGAAGAAAAAGTAAAAGAGATCCTCTCTGAGATATCGGGCATTCCTGTTTCGGAGATCCATAGCAATACGCATATCGCAGGGGATCTGGGCATGAGCTCTTTCGATCTGGCTGACACGGTCGTCACCGTAGAAGAGACTTACGGACTTCGCATTCCCGATGAAAGGTTCAGAGATCTGGAAACCGTCGGTGATATCATACGGATCATTGAGGAGGAAAAGCTGTTATGCAACTGAATTCATTGCCACAGATCAATCTTCACGAGACAGCTTCAGATCACGGATTTGTATTCGACGCTCACAATAATGACCGCAGTCAGCTTATAACCCGTTACCGGGGGACTTCTGTTGTGCAGACAACATCAGGACGCGTCGTTACAGGATGGCAGAAAAGTATTTATCATTTTGGAGGTCTGAATCGCGAGGTACCAATAGTTGTAACCACAGAGCTTGATCCTGAAGGCAAGATAAAAAACATCTGCATAGATGAACGAAGCCTCGGGAGCCAGGGGAAGCGCTGCGATTTCAAGTGCCTTGAATCGTTATGCAGAGAAAAACTATGCGGTACAGCTATTTCGGAACTGTGCAGGGCTGTCACATCGGCACCGGATGTAAAATGCCTGCATCTTTTTGAGATACTCAGTGCATGCTCCTCCTTCTGCAGCTACATCGATATGTGCGGTCTGCAGGAAGGCCTTGAGCATGAATATGTAGCGATACATCCTGACATAAACGGTCTGTCAGCAGATTCCACGCATGAGATAAACGGAAAGACTGACCGTACGCACATACGTCTGGAAAACTACGCAGCGGCGGTACTTAACGGGAACGGTCTTGCTGAATCTATCGATGCCGCAGCGCTTGTACAGTATAACGGTGCAGATCTCCTTAAAGAAGATCTGCAGGCTTCGGGCTTTGAGGCTGTGTATACACAGCTCAATCGCCTTTTCTCCAAATGTCATCATCTGGAAAAAACGTATTTCGGGATCAAGGGCCGCGCCAGATTCTTCAATACTCCGTCGATGGTCGGATTATTCCTCCTGACGATCAGTCATAGCAATATGAAAGGCAGAGTTTCACGGGCGCTTAAGATTGAAAAAATACTGCATTATCTGCAGACCGGATATGGTAAAAATCCGTGCAAGGGATTCGGCGGATAGGAGTTCTGATGAAAAAGGGAGCTGCAGACAATATAAAAGCAGGCACCGGGATCTATCGTCACAGGGAGTGGCGGGGCTTCCGGGATACCGCTTATGATTACGCCAAATGGGCTCAGCTCTGGGGCATTCTGTTCAGCTGGGCGCTGAGGAATCCGGTGCAGAACGTGAAAGCATTATTCCGTTACAGATGGATGTTTTCATATCTGACAGCACCGGCTTTTTTTGATCGTCTATGCGCCGGGCAGCGTGGAGCAGGCCTCCGGGCATCGCGCTGCAATCTGAATCATATGGCTGAGAGCATCACGGAAACTCTCACTACGATCTTCTCCGCAGACCTTCATCTGCATCCGGGAAGTCCGAAAGCAGAAAAGCTTAACCGTAAAATCATCTGCTTTGACGAACTGCTCCCTGCCCTGATCGGCAAGGGTTTTCCTGACTGCGATACCGTCCTCCTGCAGATGTATCCGATGTTTCTCCCCTCTCTTCTTGATCAGCACAGTCCTGACCATTACATAAGTCAGTGCGAATTATATGGACTCCCTTCGGATGTCTGTTCTCTTCCTTCCTTCGAAGCAGGACTTGCCATTGAGGATGATTATCCTAAGATCGGATGCTGTATGCTGACTTCAAACATGCCCTGTGACAGCAGCATAATGACCTCGATGATACAGGACCGCCGTATAGGTCTTCCAACACAGCAGCTAAATGTCCCGCTGCGTTGGAAACGTGAAGATGTTCAGGAATATGCCGTAGATGAGATTCTTTCAGCTATCGCTTTTATTGAAAAGCATACCGGTAAGAAATGCGACTGGGAAGCACTTAAGGAAGCCTGCGAGATCTGGAATGGTCAGAATCTGGCAAAGTTTGAGAAGTGGGAAATGAACCGCACGGAGATACCTCCTCATACCGGTGCGTCCGTGTGGCTGTACAGAGTCTTTGAACATCAGGTCGCTTGCGGAGTCAGAAAAGCTCTGCATAACGACCATAAGGTAAATTCCATACTTAAAAAGCAGGTAGCTGCCGGCAAAAGTCCCAAAACGATCCGCCACAGAGCAATAATCTGGAGCACTCCGGCCAATAATTACCCGGATTTCAACAACTGGCTCCTGGACTGCTGGGGGATCGAATCGGTATGCGAGATGTTCGACATTCACGGCACAGGACTTATAGATACCTCAACCAGAGAAACCATGCTTTACGGTATAGCAGACATGATCGAGACTTCGACCATGCGTGCGCATACAAAGGGCGGCTATGAAGTGATGCTGTACGACCTCTGGGATAAGTACCAGGAGTATCATGCAGATATGATCATTATGTTTGACCAGATCTCATGCAAAGGCGTCGCTGCCATCAACGGACTGTTTGAAGAAGGTGCGATGCGGCGCGGTATCCCGATGTGCAGGGTCAGGCATGATCTGCTTGACTCAACATCCGTTTCGCGCAAGGAGATGCGCGACGATGTTAACAGATTTATGCAGACTGTCATGAACGAGACACCTCTGGATGCCTCTTTACTGCAATTTGAGGATGACTACGGCTGGTAAAGTGTGATCTTCACATTATTGGAGCCAAGAAGGGCTTTAAGCTCATCTGCGCTTTTGTTTTCGATATGGCCAAGCCTGGTGTATGACCATGAATTGCTTCCGTAAAACACAACTATGTTGCTCCCGGTATACAGCATTATATCCCCAGGCTCTGTTGTGATGTTTATATCACTGCTTGGCAGATCGGTTCCTATGGATCCCACCTGTTCAAATCCGCCATACATTGAAGTGTCGATCGTAAGCGGCGAGTCTGAGACCAGATCAGCAAGAGCTTTCACGGACTCATTGTCTTCCCATGCAACTTCTACTTTCTCATCGTTTATTGTCATCGTAATTGGCTTCATTTCATTATTCTCCTCAACACTTTCTGTCTTCATTCCCGTATCCGGGCTCTGGCTTTGCTGAGTTTCATCGGTTCCGGAACACGAGGTCAGCAGGGCCAGCACTAAAACCAGTACAGCAATTATTACTTTTTTCATTCCGGGTCACCCCTCTTTTCTACAGATACTTCTCAAAGAAAGCCTGAAGTTTGTCGAATGGGATGGCATTGTTTTCGCCGCCATCATAGAGATCGGTATGGGTTGCTCCTTCGATCACGAGCAGTTCCTTATTATCAGTATACTTGTTGCCATTGATCATATTTTCATATGCATCCTTGCCAAAGTAGAAAGAATGTGCCTTGTCGCCATGCATAACCATTACCGCGCTTCTTATCTCATTGGAATACTTCAGAATCGGCTGATTCATGAATGACTCACAGCCGATCACGTTCCATCCGCCATTCGAATTGAGTGATCTTGAGTGATAACCTCTGTCTGTCTTGTAGTATGAGTGGTAATCCTTGACGAAGTATGGAGCATCATCCGGCAGCGGATCTATAACTCCTCCACCGAGTGCGTACTCACCCGCCTTAAGGTCTGCGAGTCTCTGTGCGCAAAGAGCAGCTCTATGAGCATAGCGCTGTTCCTCACTGTCTTCGGAATCAAAGTAACCGTTTGCGTTGACTCTGGTCATGTCATACATGGTCGAGGCGACTGTCGCCTTGATTCTGGTGTCAAGCGCTGCTGTATTGATCGCCATTCCGCCCCATCCGCAGATGCCGATGATACCTATGCGGTCAGGATCGACTCTGTCATTAAGAGACAGGAAGTCCACAGCTGCCATGAAATCTTCAGTATTGATGTCAGGCGACGCCATATATCTTGGCTGTCCGCCGCTTTCACCTGTAAAAGACGGATCGAAAGCAATCGTGAGGAAGCCTCTCTCAGCCATTGTCTGTGCGTAGAGACCGGAGCACTGCTCTTTCACTGCGCCGAAAGGTCCGCTGACTGCGATCGCAGGAAGCTTACCCTCTGCATCTTTAGGTATATACATATCTGCAGCAAGTGTGATTCCATAGCGGTTAACGAATGTTACTTTTCTGTGATCGACTTTATCGCTCTTTGCAAAAGTCTTATCCCATTCCTTGACCAATGTGAGTTCTTCTTTTCTTATCATCTCTGTTCTCCTTTTATTTCAGTAATTATTATCCTAAGTTTTCTGCTGCTCTTATAAGGTGATCCAGGCAGTCCACCCTGCGCTGATTCCTGTGAAGCTCTTCTATCAGATCGCATCTGCATCTGCGCAGACATTTTATGATCTCATCATCAAACCCCGCCTCATGCAGATTGCGCACTCTTTCGATATCTGTACGGCTGCACCCTGCATCGCCCATATTGGCTATTACTCTTTCGATATCTGTGTTCTTCATGTCTGTATGGTAATGTATTGTTTTGATATTCGCTAATGGTTATAATGAATATCATGATATTCTATTTATGCATATCATTGAAAGGAGTGTTTTTATGGATATCCGCAGTCTCAGATATTTCCTTGCAGTCGCCAGAGAAGAAAACATGACCAGGGCAGCAGAGATGCTGCATGTCACTCAGCCTACCCTGTCCAAAACACTCAAAGCTCTGGAAGAAGAACTCGGAAAAAAACTTTTCACGCGAAGGAGTTTCAGCATAAGGCTGACTGATGAAGGGATACTTCTTCGTGACCGGGCTGAAGATCTTGTTGCAATGGCCGATAAAATCGAGCAGGAATTCATTTCACTTGGTGAGATAACCGGCGGAAATTTATATTTTGGTCTTGCCGAATCCTATCAGATACGATACCTCGCGCGGGAGATCCGCAGATTCAAGGCAGCATATCCGGGACTGAATTACCATATTACGAGCGGCGATACCGAGCAGGTCACAGAAAAGCTCGACAAGGGGCTGCTTGATTTTGCTGTTATTTGCAGCGAACTCCCTGACAGCCGCAAATATGACTACATCACTTTTCCGGAAAAAGATATCTGGGGAGCGGTCATGCCGGCCACGCACCCGCTCGCAGCAAAAAAGGCTGTCACTCTCGATGATCTTATAGGTGAACCTTTATTCTGTTCAGAGCAGAGCTGGCATCGCGAAATAAGTGAGTGGGCAGCTGACCGGGCCAATGAGCTCAGTCTTGAAGGATCTTTTCGCCTTTCTTATAACGGCTCGATGTTCGCTCTTGAAGGATTGGGAATACTGCTGACATTCGAACACCTTGTTGACTGCTCTGAAAGCAGCGGTCTGGTATTCAGGCCGCTATACCCTGTCAAGGAGTCCAGTTTCTATCTGATTTGGAACAAGTACCAGACCTTTACACCAATAGCCGAAAGGTTCCTTTCTCAGATAACACAGTCATTTTCTGCCCGTTAAGTCTGAGCATAAGGCTATCTGCAACCGGCGGTAAAATTTGACATTGCTGCTGCTTTGTGGTACAAAAAGCACTTGTATTTTTATTTTTGAACATTTTTCTGCGATGAATATGGATTTTTATGTCATCGCGGATTGACATATAGAAGGTAAAACTATGGAAACAAACAGAACCATGATGCAGTTTTTTGAATGGTATCTGCCTAATGACGGGTTCTGGTGGAAAAGGTGTGCTGCAAAGGCACAAAATCTGGCAGGACTCGGTATAACAGATATCTGGCTTCCTCCTGCATATAAATGCACATCTCAGAATGATGTGGGTTACAGTATTTATGATCTTTATGATCTAGGAGAATTTGATCAGAAAGGAACAGTCCGGACAAAATACGGAACGAAAGAAGAATATATTGAAGCTGTTAAAGCTTTGCACGACGAAGGTATGCTTGTTTATGCCGATATCGTTCTCAATCACAGGATGGGCGGCGATCAGCTTGAAAAGGTCCGTGCAATACCCGTTTCACCTGAAAACAGATATAAACCGGTAGGCGATGAGCAAACGATCAGTGTATGGTCAAAGTTCACTTTCCCGGGAAGAAATGACAAATACAGCACCTTCAAGTGGGATCACACACATTTCACAGGTGCAGACTGGGATGAAGCATCAAAAGAATCCGGTAAGATATATCGATTTACGGGAAAGAACTGGGAGCCTGATACAGATCAGGAATTCGGCAGTTTTGACTATCTTATGGGAATGAATGTCGACATGGAAAACCCTGAGGTCAGCAATGAACTGAGAAGATGGCTGGAGTGGTATTTAAAAGAGACAAATGTTGACGCACTGCGGCTTGATGCTGTCAAGCATATCAGCTTTTCTTTCTATCGTGATTTTCTGAAAACGATCCGCAGGGATTCCGGAAGAGCATATCCGGCAGTCGGTGAATACTGGAGCGGAGATATTGACAAGCTCCTTTATTATCTTGATTCAGTGGAAAATACAATGAGTCTGTTTGACGTTGCTCTGCATTTCAATTTCTACCATGCAAGCAAATCGGGCAGTGAATATGATATGAGTAAGATCCTTTCACGCACTCTTGTATCTGAACGGCCTGCCAATGCTGTCACTTTTGTTGACAACCATGACACTCAGCTTGGACAAAGTCTTCAGTCATTTGTGGAGGACTGGTTCAAACAGCTGGCATATAGCATCATTCTTTTGAGAAAGGATGGGATGCCTTGTATCTTTTATGCTGACTACTATGGAAATCCGGCGCATAACCGTCCGATGGTGCCTAATCTCGGTAAGCTTATCAAGCTGAGGCACTTATATTCGTACGGAGAGCAGACAGACTATTTTGATGATAAGCACATTGTAGGCTGGGTCAGAAACGGTGACGATCAGCATCAGGACTCCGGTTTTGCTGTTCTGCTGAGCAACGCAGAGGGCGGCAGTAAAAAAATGTACATAGGCAAGGATCGCTCAGGCGTAAAGTACTATGACGCACTCAGTAATAATCTTGAGCCTGTTGTCATTGATGAGGATGGATACGGGATCTTCACGGTCGGTGATAAGAGTGTATCCGTCTGGGTTCTTAAGGGCGCACTCGAAGAGCTGATTGTAAATGAATAATGTAAAAACAAACGCTCTCATTCGAGCGTTTGTTTTCATTTATGCAGCAGGTGCCAGTTCATCATATTCTATATACCTGAAGAAATAGTCATCAGCCATTTTTACCTCTTTGCTCTGTACTCATAAATCAGTTTGTCATAGGTCTTCTCGCCTACTGCGATACTGTCTTTCTCTGTGCGAACAAGCTGCATCCCTGATTTTTCAAGTACTCTCCGCGATCCTGCATTCTTTGCAGCGCACCAGGCAGTCACACAGGAGATTCCTTCGTTTTCCGTCAGGTATTCAAGCACTTTCGTCAAAGCCGCCGTTGCCAAACCACGTCCCTGCCAGCTTTGTACTACACTATAGCCTACCTCGATCTGATCACACTTCCCGTCAGGATCGCACTTATAGTCATACGCTCCGATCGTTCCGGCAAGCACATCATCGACATCCATTACCCACGAATATGAATGCTCGTCGTCATAACTGTCGATAAATTTGCGTACTGTCTCCTGCGCTGTTTCCAAGGTTGCGTAAGGATTCCATCCTGAGTATTCAGACATCGCAGAATCTGATCCCAACCGGCGATACAAAGGCTCCGCGTCTTCCATAGTGTATCTGCGCAGAACAAGTTGTTCCGTCCACAGTTCAACCGTTCCATGCGGTACGATCTCCTCTATGGACTCGATCTGCGAGTTGTAGATCAGCCAGTCTTCTATGAAAATACCGTCTTCATCTCCACCGTACTCATGCATCAGGAACTCGTAATTACCATGACTCGCCCGTCCGGTGAAAGTTTGTCCGTATATATCTTTCAGACGTATATATTTCCCCTCGTATTGTGATAAATTCATCTCACAGCTCCATAAATCTGCTAATTCCCGAATTGTCACTGTAATTATGATACCACAGAAAAAAGCCCTGAGACATCTATCTCAGGGCTGAATTTACGGTGTCAGAATTGTACTCAAGTCAGCTTATTCCCTCACTGGCTCAAAGCCGGTTACTGTATATCCGGTATCTTTCAACGAACTGACAAAATCTTCTTCGGTTTTCTCCTTCTTTGAAAGTACCTCTGCCCGGTGACGGCCGAGATTGACATGTGCCCATGTATCTCCTGACGCATTGATCGCATTTTCAACATTAGTCGCGCAGTTGCTGCACTTCATGCCATCGATCGAAACATGATATTTGAAAGGATAATGAGATTCATCAGTATCCTCTACACGCTTTGGCAATACGCTTTCCGCGCTGCCGCAGCAGCTGGATTTCGCCTTTCCTCTTGCCTTCTGAACTGTTCCATAGACAGCATATGCGATCAGAAGTATTCCAATAATTATTATTACTGTTGCAGTCATAATTCTCTCTCTTTCTACTCTGTTCCTTTAAGAGCCTCTACCATGTTGATTTTACGGTTTTTCCGGGATATCATCCGGCCAACGATCACTGCCACTCCCAGATTCAAAGCCGTAGCAGCCAATATGCTCACAGGTCCGACCATGGTCTCCATCTCATACTCGCCCGCCAGCATATCCATCAGATAGTTCAGCGCCCAGATTCCTGCAGGGATTCCCAAAAGTGTTCCGGCTACGGCTATCCAGAGATTCTGGGATATAAGAAGCCGTCCGATCGCTTTGTTCCTGAAACCCAGCACCTTGAGCGTCGCCATCTCGCGGTAACGTTCCATGTAACTCATGATCCCGAGATTGTACAGTACGATCAGGCACAGCAGTACAGATGCGACTATGAGCACTATGATGAAGAAATAAAATATCTCCATGAAAGCATCGAAAGAATCGATGATGTCCTGCTTGCTCTGTACGCTTGTGATGTTGCTGCCGGTATCGATCTGAGCCTTGTCCGTCATGGTATACACGCTGTTTATCTTATATGCCTCGCTGCCGGTCAGGCCGATTTCCTCCGCATAATTCTCATTCATTGAGATGCTTTCTGTAAGCGATCCATTGATGCCGCTGATCAGGATATCAAAGCTTTCATCCGTACCATACGGCTCTATGGTCACAGTATCCCCGGCCTTCACATCAAAGTCTCTGGCAAGTCTCTTACAGATGAGCGCTCCTTCCTCCGGCAAAGGGATGATGTTTGAGTCTTCATCTATAAACCTGTACATGTCATGAGTGATATTGTAGGCATCTACGGAGAGCGTTTTGTCCCCTACCTTGGCGCTTACAGAAGCGCTGTAATCTCCATCGAGATCCGCTGCAAGTTTTATCGCATCACTGTTTTCGGCCTCTGATGACATGAATATCTTCGAAGAATACGCTGCAGTTCCATCGTAAAACGTATCCAGGAAATTATCCATCGTCTGATTCATACCGAATGACGCTACCAGCATCAGCATGCAGCCGAATGTGCCGATAAATGACATGGCGCTGCGTGACTTGTGCCTGAATATGTCTCTGAGGTTCCATTTAGTGCCGAAATTCATCCTGTTCCAGAGTGCCGTACCTTCAAGAAGCAATCTGTGAATGTGTCTCGGAGTATATGGACGAAGAGTTTCCGCAGCCGTCCCGCGAAGAAGATCCCTTACCGACAGATAACCTATGAAGATCGTGAGTGCGACTATCAGCACAACTATTGCCCATATCCATACAGGTATATGTATCGTCCAGTCAGGCATCACAAAATAAGTACCCATCATGCCGTCCTGCGACATCACCATTTTGCACAGCACATATCCCATCACAATGCCAAGCACAGAGCCTATAACGGATATGACGACAGCGTATGAAGTGTAATGCCGGATTATCCTTCTGTCCCTGAAACCAAGAGCTTTGAGTGTGCCTATCTGAGTTTTCTCGCTGATAGTGATCCTGTTCATTGTTGTTATCATCGTCAGTATCGCTATCGCCAGGAAGAGCACCGGCAGTACCGCGCCCATCGTTCTGCCCTCATTCATCTCGCCTCTTGACTCAGCATATGAAACGGTTTCATCTTTTGTCAGTATCATAAGGGATCGGCCCAGAGCATCGTCTACTGCCTCCTGTATCTCCTGCTTGTCCATTGATGAATTTACATTCACCTGATAGAAGGTCTCATCGCATACCTCTTTGACAGCCATGCTCATAACATCGTCATCGATATCCGGCTCTTCTTCCCTTATCTCCTTTTCGATCACCTTTCTCAGCATTGCCGGCGTGGCATATACGTAACCATATGTATCGAAGTCCGGCATCACCTGGGATTCATCACGTACGCATATCAGATACTCGGCAGATTCTATCAGACCCCTGACAGTGCCTGTAAACTCCATGTCCTCGAAAGTAACAGTCAGCTTGTCTCCCGGCTTTATTCCGTTCTGATGAGCGTATTTATCCATCAGCCAGAAGCCTTCCGCGTCCCATCTGTCATATTTTTCGCCTTCCATCAGCACAAACCCGGACGTATGCTCGCTCTCAGTTACCGTAAGAGCCAGCTGATCATCCGAGTCCTTGACATCGGCATTTACGGAAAGGAATCTGCTGACTCCTGCTACTCCTTCTATATCCCTGATTTTATCGACATCGGAGGATGAGATCCCGTCTTCATCTATTATCCTGAAGTCGGCAAAACCGCAGTCCTTAAAGAAAGTCTCAGTATCCCTGCCAATGGTCACCCACTCGGCATTGAACCCCACAAAGACTCCGATACCCAAAGCTATCAGAAGTATCATGGAAATGAACTGGACTTTATATACTTTTGCAGTTCTCCAAAGTTTACGTCTCAGCATTACCACTCCACCTCTTCTGCAGATAACGGGTGAAGCTGTTCATCTACGGAAGTCAGCTTGCCGTCCCTGATACGAATAACTACATCGGCCATTTTGGCGATATTCTGGTTATGCGTCACGATGATTATCGTTTTGCCGTAATCCCTTGCCATCTTAAGAAGAAGCTTGAGTACGACTACACCCGTTTCGGAATCGAGTGCGCCAGTTGGCTCATCGCAAAGCAGTATCTTTGGATTCTTGGCCAGCGCTCTGCAGATGGAAACTCTCTGTTGCTCGCCGCCCGACAGCTCATGCGGGAACTGATGAGCATGATCATCCAGACCTACTTCCTTTAGCAGTTCTTTAGCGCTCATATGATCCGGTGCTATCTCCTCTACAAGAGAAACATTTTCCAGAACGGTGAGCGTTGGTATCAGATTGTATGACTGAAACACGAAGCCCACTTTTGCTGCTCTGTAGTCAGCCAGTTCATCGCTTGAAAGAGTGGAAATATCAGTGTCGTCCACGATTATCGTTCCGCTTGTAGGGTTGTCCAGCCCTCCGAGCAGATTAAGGAATGTGCTCTTTCCTGCTCCGGACGGGCCGAGGATGACAACGAATTTTCCGCCATCGATTTCCAGGTCTACATGAGCCAGAGCATCCTGTGTGTGATCGCCTGTCACATAAGTTCTTGTTACATCTTTGAATTGAACTATTTTCATAAAAATTGATCCTCAAAATAAAAAGTTAGTTAGTTTAAACTAACTAACAATACCACTTTTATCCGCGAAATAAAAGACTTCAATAAAAAAAACGACTGTATATTTCAACAGTCGTCCGGTCACAGTATTCTTTTGATTTCGGAAAGGCTTCCTACCACGTGATCCGCTCCGGAGTTATTTCGTCCAGGCATAATGTTTTTTTGATACAGGCAGGTATGCATACCGTAGTCGATCCCTCCCGAGATGTCGGAAGAGATCGAATCCCCAATGATTATCACTTCCTCAGGCGCCAGATTATGGAACCCGGACTCTCTCAATATGCTGAAACAACTATCAAAGAACTGTCTGGCCGGTTTCTGCGCACCGATCCGAGAAGAAATAAAACAATGATCAAAATAATCGATCATTTCCCCTACCCGGAGGCGGTTCATCTGCTGATCATATGGGCCATTGCTTGCCACACACAATGTATATTTGCTGCTTAGATATTTTAGCAGGTCCACAGCACCATCCTCGGGAACGGCACTGTAAAAGAGTCTATCACGAAAATACTCTTCAAATACCTTTCCATCAAAATCTATACCGAGCTCTTTTAAGATCAGATCCCAGCGGCACTCTGTCAGCTCTTCAAAGCTCAGCGTTCCCTGCTCGAGCTGTCTCCAAAGAGAGTTGTTGATTCTTTCAAAGACGGGAAACATGGCTTCTGTATACGGTTTTAATCCAAAGTGCGAAAAGCCTTCTTTCATGGCTTCTTTTACATATCCCGTAAAGCTAAGGAGCGTATTATCGATGTCTATAAGAACCACTTTTATCAATTCTTTCGCTCTCCTGTTTGTACCGGTGCTTGATTTTTATTTTTGTACAGTAAAAATACTATTTGGGATGTTTGATCCTGTCAAATCAATATAAAGCGAGGTTATTTTAGAATGAGAAAAAAGCTTGATATCACCGAAGGCATTTTCCCTATGCCGGTCCTTATGGTAGCAACGTACAACGAAGACGGCAGCGTCAATGTGATGAACGCTGCATGGGGAACGATGCAGGAAAGAGGACATGTAGCCCTCAATCTGTCTGAATCCCATAAGACGGTGCAGAACATTAAAGCAAGAGGAGCCTTTACAGTAAGCATAGCGGATGCGGACCATCTGGTTGAGGCCGACTATTTTGGCGTTGAGTCCGGTAACAAAGTGCAGGACATATTCGCACGAAGCGGCCTTACCGCCGGTAAAGCCGAGGCTGTCGACGCTCCGGTGATCAATGAATTTCCTCTTTGTCTTGAGTGTGAATTCATCGAATATCAGGATAATGAATACGGATGCGGTGTGATCGGTAAAGTTGTAAACGTAACTGCCGATGAAAAAGTGATGGTTGACGGTAAACCTGACATGTCTCTTGTCAACGCCATAGCATTTGATCCATATACCCATGGATACTACAAAGTATCCGAGCGCGTCGGCGAAGCCTTCAAGGACGGCCTGAAGCTTAAAAAATAATACTTTCTGACTAAAACTTGATAGAACCGGACAACAGTTTCTTCATTCTGATGCTTACTTTGTCATCCGGTTCTATTTCATTTAGCGTTAAAAGCAGTTCCCACATGTCCGGCAACAACTCTGAGAGCGGTTTCTGTTCTGCCTGTACCCAGGATTCAAGAACATTCAATGAGACATTCCTCGTTCTTACGGGAGCAGATTGAAGTCCGACTGCCACAAAGTCCTGTCCCTCAAAGCAGTGATCTCTCAGCTCCTGAAGCAGAAACTCCACTGCGCTTTGTCTCCAATACTCACGTCCAAGCCCCAGTGTTTCCGCAGGCTGAGTCTTCATCTCTTCTAAAGGCAGCTCGCGTCTGTAGAGCTCCATTGTTTTGTTTCTGTATTCATCGTCGTGCATCAGATATCTGCACATATGGTAATTACCTTCGATCGAGGAGTTCATAAGATCATAAACATATGGCTTGATGTCAATACCGCTATCGATTGCCAGCTCCAGGCACCTTCCTTGTTTGACTGCATCCAGCATCAGGCATCTGGCATGATATGTGTGCATAAGCCTTTTGCATTCAAGTGCAATAGGGCATTTATCCGAATATTCTTCTTCAACGTAGCCAAGGATCTCGTCTATCACTTCGTAATCGTCCAGAGTCAGTTCCATTGTACCGGCGGTTTCCAGATAAACAGATAGTATCTCATCGCTGTTCTGAATCTTAGATATCCCCGGTACCGGGCCTTCATCAAGAAGTCCGTATATGATTTCCCCGATGGCTTTGAACTCTTCTCGTGACGGACCGTTTCTGAGGATATCTTCAGCATTAGATTTCTTCCAGCATGCCAGTGCTGAGTAAGCCGGCATCACATCATTATGAATGCCCTCCATCAGCATCCAGTTTCTGATCTCCGCCGTATCCGGCTCTATGCGCTCTACGGCATGTATGCGTCCCCAGCCGTGAAGCTT
Source organism: uncultured Eubacteriales bacterium (assembly GCA_902801255.1). Lineage (GTDB taxonomy): Bacteria > Bacillota > Clostridia > Peptostreptococcales > Anaerovoracaceae > Crickella. Next base: position 43,017 of record CADCHO010000026.1, read on the forward strand.
CTTTGCAAGCTCCCAGATTTCATTATTCCCATTCTCCCATTTGAGCATCACAAAGATTGCAAAAAGAGCAAACTCATCACTTAGTCCAATTGTCCTGATCACCTCTTTAAGGTCGTTTTTATCATTCATTTTGAAGAGCTCAAGTAAGGACAACCCGAACTTTACGCACTCCCTGTTATCCGATTCAAAGAGCAGGTGTATGGCATATTCAAACAGATTTTTCGCGTTAAGCTTGCTTTGATTATCAATGATATATAAATGAAGATCATCTATCACAATAATGGCTTGAAGATGCTTGCCAAGCATTTTGAAAAGACTGTCGGCAAGATCATAATCCCCTTTACTTGCAGCTCTTACGGCATCTGAAATCAGTGTGCGATCACCTTTGCCTATTTCAGGGATGGTCATGTGATACATAGTAACTCCATCCAGCGCACCGTCCGCCCACTTCAGTTCATTTTCATCATCTGCCAGGTCTGGCAATGAGAAATCTCCCGGCAGCTCGCCATCCACAACCGCAGAGGATATATATTCAAATAATGTAGTCATATAATTGTCCCCTCATCAGTCCTTCAAGCAGTGATTTGTTAACATCTTTATGATACCACAACAATTCGATTCCATTTGTTACAACATAAAAACGACTGTATATTTCAACAGTCGTCATTGGCGGAGGACATGGGACTCGAAGAAGTCAGAAGCGTACAAACGTTGAAATTCCAAGGAGGAGAACACGCCGTCCACGTTTGTACCCGGTATTGTACCCAGATTCGCTTATTATCACGCAATTATGATCCTGTATTGCTACCATCTCATCAGCAACGTCTTCAAGCAGCTTCTTAGGTCCGGACACATAGCTCATCATCTTTTCTGCAGTGAAGTCTGTGCTCATCTCAGCACATATAAGCCGGGAGAATTCTTCAGGGTATCCTT
>CADCHO010000027.1 GCA_902801255.1 uncultured Eubacteriales bacterium
CGTCATCAAGTCGAACGAGAACGGTACAGTTGATATCGACGACCTCAAGGCTCACCTCGGTCCTAAGACTGCAGGTCTGATGCTGACCAACCCTAACACAGTCGGTCTCTTCGACCCTAACATCATGGAGATCACAAGACTCGTCCATGAAGCAGGCGGTCTCTGCTACTATGACGGAGCTAACCTCAACGCTGTAATCGGTATCGTACGTCCGGCAGACATCGGATTCGACGTAATCCACATGAACCTGCACAAGACATTCTCGACACCTCACGGCGGCGGCGGTCCTGGCAGCGGCCCATGCGCATACAAGGATTTCCTGGCGCCATTCGCACCTGGCCTCGTATGCAAGGACGGCGAGAACTACGAGAGAGCTGAGAAGTCCATCGGTAACATGACAGGCTTCTACGGCAACTTCCTCGTAATGGTCAAGGCTTACACATACCTGCTGACCATCGGCAAAGAGGTTTACACTCTGGCTCAGAACGCTGTACTGAACGCTAACTACATGCAGGAGAAGCTGAAGGATATCTATCCTGTAGCATTCGATACAACCTGCATGCACGAGTTCGTAATCGGCCTCGATCCGATCTACAGAAAGACTCACGTTTCGGCTCTGGACGTAGCCAAGGCACTCCTCGACTACGGTATCCATCCGCCTACAATCTACTTCCCTCTGATCGTCCACGAGGCCCTCATGATCGAGCCTACTGAGACGGAGACGAAGGAGACACTCGACGAGGCTATCACAGCATTCCGCGAGATCTACGACCGCATCTTCAATGCTCCTGAGAGCGTACAGAATGCACCGCAGACCACACCGGTACTGAGACTCGACGACACAAAGGCAGCCAGAGATCCGCATCTGCGTTACACATTCGAGTAATTCGCATAGCTTGGACCATTCGAATCGTCGAATCGTTTGGGCAAATCGAAAAGTCGAATCGTTTGGGCAAATCGAAAAGTCGAATCAGACAAATAAGAAGACTCCGGAGCGATCCGGAGTCTTTTTGTGCAAGAAATAAATCCTTTCTGAACTCTGCCCTATTATCTGATCCCGTATCAGATCTCCTTTTCCATCAGTTATTCTCCTTAACCACTTCGCGGATCTTATGTCTGGCCTAAATCTTGTATTTAGCCCGATAATCCATCGAAGTTTTCAAGATTTCAACGAGTTAAGCAGTCGAAACCGAGCTAAATCTTGTAATTCTCAAATTGGAATAGCATTTTTTCAAGATTTTTACTGATATATCTTGAAAAATCCGTTAATTTTTGGAAATTGTTCAAGATTTGAACCTAAATAGCAGACTTTTCAAAAAACCCAATATACAATCTTGAAATTTGCTCCTACCGCATCATGTTTTTCAAGATTTATGGGATAGCAGTACAAAATGCAGTAGATTTAGTTTTCTCCATTGTATAAAACGCGCCTGAAGGAAGAAAAGGTGGATGATGTTGGCGAAAGCAATATAAAGAGGGCTTTTCAAGAGCAGTAGAAAGAGGGCTTTTCAAGCCCTCTTCATCTTTGTCTTTGATTGATTTGCTATATGCTGCTGGCGTGTGCAGCGTCGCAGTTTGTATCGCGATTTGATTAACCGTAACACGAAGGCAGCCGTTTGCCTTGCCGCGGTTTTACAGTCTTGCAGCTTCCATGATAGCCTCTGCGAACGATGGATGCGGATGGATGATGTTCGCTACTTCCTCAAGCATCATGCCTCTGCCGATTGCTACTGCCAGCTCGCCGATCAAGTCGGAAGCTCTGCCGCAGAGCAGGTGAGCGCCGATGATCTTGTGGTCGTCTGCTCTTGCTACCAGCTTTACAAATCCTCTGTCGAGTCCGGCGATGATGGTCTTGCCGTTTGCGGACATAGGATATTTCTTTGTGATAACTTCGATACCGGCTTCCTTAGCCTCGTCTGCTGTCAGTCCGACTACTGCGATCTCAGGATCTGTGTAGATGCAGCTTGGTACTGTTCCCATGTTGATGGTTGCCTGGCAGCCGTTGATCATGGCAACTGCATTGCGGCCTTCTGCCGATGCTGTATGTGCCAGCTGGATACCGCCGTTGCAGTCTCCGATAGCGTATACACTCTTGATAGGTGTCTCGTATTTCTCGTCTACCTTGATGAAGCCTTTGCCGTCCACGAGATCAGGATACTCTTTTAGCAGCTCTTCACTGAATACTCCGGCTGTGTTTGGTCTTCTGCCTACGCACATCAGGACCTTGTCTGCCTTTACCTGGATCTCTTCGCCCTTCTTGTTCTTCAGTGTTACGACCAGCTTATCGCCGTCCTTCTCGATCTTCTGTACAGGGGATGCAACGTGTACATCAACACCCTTTTTCTCGAGTGTCATCTTGATGCTGCGGCCGATCTCCTTGTCGATGATAGGGAGCAGTCTGTCCATTCCCTCGATTACTGTAACGTGATCGCCGAGGTCTGCATAAATAGTAGCAAACTCGATGCCGATGACTCCGCCGCCGATGATGACGAATTCTGGGATCTCTTCTGCACCCATGTCGAGCAGCTCAGTGCTGTCAACGACTCCCGGCAAATCATAACCAGGGATAGGAGGCATGAAAGGCTTTGAGCCTGTAGCTACCATAATATTCTCTGCGGTGTACTCTTCGCCGTTGATCACAACGCGGTGCGGTGCGACTACCTTGGCTTCGCCTTCGATGAGGTCGATCTTTTTCTTCTTGATCAGTCCGGAAATGCCGTTTCTCAGAGTGTCGAGGACCTCGTCCTTGCGCTCGCCGATCCTTGCACGGTTTGCGCGCAGTCCGTCACATTCAACACCGACTTCAGCTCCATGGGCAGCGTCTCTGTAAACATCCGAAGAATGCATGAGTGCCTTTGTAGGGATGCATCCTCTGTTGAGGCATGTTCCGCCTACGCGGTCCTTCTCTGCGATCGCAACTTTCATGCCGAGTTCTGCTGCATAGAATGCTGCCTCATAGCCGCCAGGGCCTGCTCCGATGATCAGGAGATCATAATTGAATTCGCTCATTTCGATCTCGTGTGCCGTCGCAGATGTGCCTTCGGGCAGCCGTGTGCTCAGAGCGCGGATGTCTTCAGCATCATATCTGCAGTTTCTGATGAGATCCTCGATAACATCGAACACCTCCGTCTCAAGCGCGTCGGAATAGATGCGGCAGTCTCTGATGTACTCACCCTTCATCGCAAGCTGAATCTCGACTCCGCCCCACTCGAACCGGTGCTCTATATCTTTTGTGAACGGTATCTTAGTGCCGAGCCTCCACTCTTCGGACGCATATTTGTCAAGTAGCTCCTGTGGGATCTTCGGAAGCTCCTCTGCTACTGCCTCACATCCGTATTCTCTCGACGCAGCCCTTATCATCGCATCCTGCATGGCGAGTATCAGCTCTTTTGTGTCTGCATTTCCCAGAGCCCCGTCCACGTGGTCTCTGAGATTCGTAACTCTTGATCTTACAGATTCAACGCCCTTCGATTTCAGCTTGGCTGCTGACACGTTCAGGTACTTTGACAGATCATCACCTTTCACATCCATCATTATGGTGCCGTGATGGTAGTTGAAGCCATGCGACGAAAAATATGCATGGCCCGAGAACTTTCTGCCGGTGACAGTGAGGTCATTCCTGCCGGTCTTGACTGCGTTGATACCCAGCAGTCTGCACGCGAGCAGGATCACATCTGTCTGCCTTTCCACATCGAAGAGACCGTCCTTTGCGATGAATGTAAAATTGAGGTTGCCCAGGTCGTGATAGACTGCGCCTCCACCGGACATGCGCCTTGCCAGGTAAATGCCGTCGCGTTTTATCGCCTCAACGTTGCACTCACGCCATGGGTTCTGATTTTTCCCGATGACCACCGTGTGTGCGTTCTGCCAGAGAAACATCGTCATAACGCCGTCTTCGGCATTCATCGTAAGATGTTCTTCGGCTGCAAGATTCACATATGGATCGGTGCAGTCGGTTTTTATGACTCTAAGTCTGCACATCGTTTTCACCCTCTGGCACTGCCTCTTCCGCAGCGTCCTCCGTCGACTCGATGATCTCTTCTCTCTCCTCAAACAATTGCTCATCTTCTGCGGAGATATCCGCATTAATGTCTCCCTCAGGTGTAGACAATGTTGAAGGATCTATCGGCTCCGGACGCGGTTTATCTGTTTTATAGAAAGTAGAATAATATCTGTCACCACGCCTTATGTTGCCGTTCTTATCGACTATAATATCGCCCATCCATTGAGTTCGGATTACGCCGTTTCTGTAGTCCCACTCTTCAATGTGGTCATCATAAACCGAATCTTCTCCGCTGTAATCGTAACCGTATTTCTCGGCAAACTCTCTGTCGTAATGACTGAATGACAGATATGTGAGAGTGATCTCATCACCTTCGATGATTATGTCTTCGTAGTCACGCTCTATTGCATATCTGCCCTGCATCGCCTTGCGCATGTCCTCAACAGACTTGAACGTAGTCCTCTCAACATGCACAATAGTGAAATGTATCATATAGCCGATCACAGCAAGCAAAAGAAGAAAGCCAAGTGCCATCAGCAATCTGCGGTTCTTCTGTCTTATCTGCCATTCCTTCGCCCATGCGGCGGCATCTCTTCTGTCCTGATTCATATCTGAATTTTACCAACAATACTCTTCTATCTCAACAGTCCCCGAAACAAAGGCCGGCACTTCATGTGTCGGCCTTCATTCAAATCAGTATAGTATGCGATGCTACTTCATCAGCATTCCGAGAATGTTAACAACGTCCTTAGCATCAACTCCGTCGAGGAGTCCGCCAACTACCTTCATCATATCTCCGGAGCTTGATTTTGCTGTCTGAGTCTTTGCTGTCTGACCCATCTTGGACATCAGGATAGGTGCAAGGATAGCCATGATCTTGAAGATGGTCTTGGTATCAAGCCCGCTCTTCTTTGTGGCCTTCGCAGCAACTTCCTCTTCCTGTGCTCCGAGAAGGTGTCTTACGATCTTGGCACCGTCATCAACATCAGCGTCCTTTACAGCCTTCTTGAGGTCTTTTGTATCCTGCTTGCTGTGGTCATTCAAAGCCTGAAGGAATCCGTACTTTGTATCCTCGTTCTTCATCTGGCTCTGCATTCCCTTTAGGAGCATAGGCATAACGTACTCGATTGCCGACTCTGCACTTTTGCCGTCAACGCCGAGCATTCCGCTTACCTGATCAAGAGCTCCGCTCTGAAGCATCATCTTCATAATGGTTTCCATATCCATGGTTTATATCCTCCTTGCCGTTTGGCAAACTCAAGAAAATATAGTCATATTTGTGGTTAAATTGTAAACGCTTTTCTCGCATTTTTCAATGCTTTTCGCGTCTTATTACTTTATTGCGACACCGCACTCGCGCTCCATGATCTTCGCAAAAGATCTGACGCATGCATGAACGATTCCGGTGCAGTAGATCTTGCGCTTAGGATCCGTAAATTCATAATTTGCAATCAGTTCCGGGCATATGCTGCTGACGTATTCCTTCGCAACATCTTCATTGAGCTCTCTTACGAGATCAATGCACTTTTTAAACGCAGGGTCGCCCTTGACCGTTCTGCCGAACACCTTGCCCAGGCACATCGTTGCGCCTGCAACAGCTCCGCATACATTTCCGCCGTCGCCAAACCCATAAGGGAAGCCTGTCGAAAGGGCAATCGCTTCTTCACCTATGCCGAGCTCGTAGTGTCTGTTGAGAACTTCGAGTACCGACTCAGAACACATGAAGCCCGTTGTGAAATTCTCGGTCGCATCACTGAGCATCTTTTCCATACATACTTCTTTGACCATAACACTCCTCCGTCTGTCTTTATTTTTTCTTTTTTTGCTGTGCTTTTTCTGCCGCTTTTCGCTTAGCTGTTTTCGGCTTCATTACGCTGAACCCGAAGAATCCCAGCTCTTCGGCTGAAAGCCTGTAATACTTCCCGTGATTGAAAGCTACGAGATCCATTGCTCCGAAATCGTAGGCACCTTTTTCGTTCACATATCTCTCATCGACATGTACGGCTGTTATCTCAGCCATGAACATATCGTGTGAAGGCATTCTTATTATGTCTTTCACCTTGCATTCCAGGTTTACCGGTGACTCGGCAATAAGAGGAGCCGATACTGTGTCTGCCTTCTCGCGTGTGAGTCCCTGTACCTCAAACTTGTCGACATCGCGGCCGGAGCGTACTCCGCAGAAGTCCATCGCCTTTACCAGTGAGACCGGCACCAGGTTGATCACAAACTCACCGCGATTCTCTATTATATCGTGGGAATAGCGCTTCGGCTGCACGGAAATGTATGTCATAGGAGGGTTCGAATTGATTATTCCCGTCCAGGCTATTGTCAGGATATTCGACTCCCTCCTGGTTCCGCAGCTTACCATCACCGTCGGCAGCGGAGCCAGAAGCGGCCCGACAGTCGATTTAACCTTCATTGCTTCTTTACCTCCTGACCGCTGTTATTGCGCGCCATTCTCCGTCTGCCAGCACCTCTATTATATCAAAGCCTGCATCCTCAATGGCTTTTTTCACGATATCTTCTTTAATATCCAGTATTCCCGAGGTTATATATATGCCTCCCTGTCTGAGCTGAGCCGCCGCGGCAGGTGAAAGCATTATAACGAGATCCGCCATAAGATTTGCAACAATAATGTCCGGCTCATAGTCAATGCCATCCATCAGATTGCCACGTCTTATGCTGATCCTTCCCTCGAGTCCGTTCTTTGCAATATTCTCGTTCGCTACGCGTACCGCCTCATCGTCTATGTCTATGCCAAGAGCTTCATCTGCTCCGAGCAGAACTGCAGCCATGGCAAGTATTCCGGTTCCGGTACCGACATCAAGCACCTTTATAGGATAACGCGACGGATCGTACGATCTTTCCGAACCGCCGAGATCTTTTTCAAGGGCTTTTATGCACATCGATGTCGTCTCATGCAGGCCGCTTCCGAAAGCCATCCCCGGATCCATTTCGATCACCAGCTCACCTTCAGCTGCTTCGTAATCTTCCCAGCCCGGTTTGACGACTATGCGCTCTCCGACCTTTGTTGGCCTGAAGTGTTCCTGCCACTTGTAGAGCCACTCACTGTCATCGCCTGTCTTTTCGGTCTCAAACGATACATACGGCATTTGTGAGAGCAGTGCCTGAGCATCTGCCAGGCGCGTTTGTCCCTCTTCATCATCCGTGAAGTACAGAGTGATCGTTACACTGCCGCCCGGGCATGCCTCCGCTTCAGCAGCCTTCTGCGCGATGTCTTCATTTATATAATCGTACTTGTACAGGTCCTGATGCTCCGTTATATCGACCGCATCCATAGGATCATCGATCTGCATGAAATCAAAGCCGTTCTCCAGAAGGGCTGCTTCCAGATCCTCAAGACGGTCTCTTCCGGCATTTATTGTTAATTCAAGGTATTTCACACTGTACCTCCTATGTATGTCTTCGACTTTAATTGTACAACAAACAGCAAGCTCCATATTATGCTTCTTCATATTTGGCTATTATTTGGCAATTTATGCGGTTTTTTATTCTTGAACTTGTTGCCGTTTAATTGCATAATTTGGATATCAGCAGAAGGGCGGTGGATAGCTATGATGAGCATCAGACAGTTAAAAGAACGCAAGAAGGAACTTGGTTATACCAATGAGATGATCGCTGAGAAGAGCGGTGTGCCGCTGAGCACCGTTCAGAAGATCTTCTGCGGCGCTACGAAACATCCAAGATATGATACTCTGCTTGCGCTGACAAAGGCTCTTTCGGAATACAACTATGAATTAGCGACTTATATAGTGCAGGAAGAGGCAGCAGAATATTCTGTCGAATATGAAAGACAGTTTCAGGCGGACACCAACTCACGCTGGCCAAGGCAGGGACATTACACGGTACAGGATATACGTGCTCTGCCGGATGAGATCAGAGTTGAGCTGATAGACGGTGTGATCTATGACATGACAGCACCGAAACTAAAGCATCAGAGGATACTGCTTCAACTGGCTATGGAATTCGACAGATGCACAAAGGAGTGTGGTTCAGATTGCCTTGTTACTGTTGCGCCGCGCGATGTCAGGTTGTTTGATGATGACAGACACATGGAGCAGCCGGATATTCTTATCACTTGCGATAAATCAAAGGATCTTGAAGATTACTATGACGGGGCTCCTGAGCTGACGGTGGAAATACTGTCTCCGTCGACCAGGCGAAAAGATTTCATAGTCAAGACACGCTACTACGAAATGGCAGGTGTAAGAGAGTACTGGATAGTAGATCCTGCAAAAGAAAATGTTCTTGTGTTCTTCTTCGAAGAAGATAAACTTCCTGTCACTTACTGCTTTGAAGATGAGATCCCTGTCCGCATTTCCGGAGGTAAATGTGTGATCAATTTTAAGAAGATCTCAGAAGCTCTCTAGCGGTCATTCAGGCTCGCCGGTCAACAAATAACAGAACACATAAAAGGGAGCAGGCCCGTGCCTGCTCCCTTGTGTTATCTCCCGGATTATCCGAGCGTGATCTTCATGAATTTCTTCTTGCCCTTCTGGAGGATGAGCTCGCCGTCCTTAAAGTCAGCCTCTGTGACTGAGTACTTCTTGTCGGTGATCTGCTGGCCGTTGACTCTTGCGCCGCCGCCCTGGATGGTTCTGTAAGCCTCGGATGTCGATGGCTCAAGACCTGCTTCCTTCATGAGTGCTGCAAGTCCCATTCCGTCGCCTGTAAAGAGGGAAGCGTCGAATGCCTTTGTAGGCATGTCGTCGGAAACTCCGCCGCCTGCGAATACCGCGCGGCTTGCCTCGAGAGCCTTCTGAGCCTTCTCTTCACCGTGTACCAGCTTAGTGACTTCGTATGCAAGGATCTCCTTTGCCTTGTTGATCTCAGCGCCTTCGAGAGCTGAGAGTCTGTTTACCTCCTCCATAGGAAGGAAGGTCAGCATGCGGAGGCATGTGTTGACATCTGCATCGTCAACATTTCTCCAGTACTGGAAGAAATCGTAAACCGGAGTCTTTCTCTCGTCGAGCCAGAGAGCTCCGCCAACGGTCTTGCCCATCTTCTGTCCGTCGCTCTTGAGGAGCAGCGATACCGTCAGTCCGAATACTTCATCGCCGCACAGCTTTCTTGTGAGGTCGACGCCGCCGATGATGTTGGACCACTGGTCGTTTCCGCCCAGCTGTGCCATCAGACCGAAGTCTCTGTGCATTACGTAGAAGTCATAGCTCTGAAGGAGCATGTATGAGAACTCGAAGAATGTGAGTCCTGTATCCCTTTCCATACGGGTCTTGAAGCAATCCGCACGGAGCATGGTGTTTACGTTGAACTGCGAGCCAATGTATCTTGCAAACTCGGTGAACTTGCAAGGTCTGATCCACTCGGCATTGTTTACGCTCACAGCCTTGCCCGGAATCGGCTCTCTGTTCTGATGTCCCGGATGATATACACCCTCGTTGCCCTCGTACTTCCACTCATCGTCAAAGTCGATGTACTTGTCGAAGAGCTTCTTGAACTGTCTGCAGTTCTCATCGATCGTATCGATGGTCATTACCTGACGCATGTCAGCCTTGCCCGACGGATCACCGATCTCGCCTGTACCGCCTCCCAGAAGGAATACCGGAGTGTGGCCATACTTCTGCATGTACATCATGGTGATCATCGGAATGAAGTGTCCGATGTGCAGGCAGTCTGCTGTCGGGTCGAATCCGATGTAGAATTTGATTTTCTCATTTCCGAGCAGCTCTCTGAACTTCTCCGGATTCGTGCACTGCGCAACAAGTCCTCTTTCTACGAGAACATCATAAACGTTGGTGTGCTTGCTTACATTATCAGGGATAAGTGAACTCATCTTATTTCTCCTTACGTAGATATCTTTCTTGATTCTTTGCCGCGCATTTATGCTGCGCAGACGTAAAAAATATACCACTCCCGTCTTCCGCTGTCAAACCTGTCGGAACGCAGGAATGTGTTCATTTTATTATAAATACAGGCGGGTGATTATCATGATCCATACCGGCAGGGTGAACAGCGACAACAGAGTAGTGATCGCTACCGCTTCAGCCATGAGCTGTGAGTTTTTGTTCTCCTGAGCTGCTACGGCAACACCGATCACTGCTGATGGGAAACACATACCCAGCAGAGCGGTGAGCTTGACTACCGGGTCGACCGGCATAGGTGTGAGTATCAGCAATGCCAGCGCCGGCACTGCGATCAGCTTCAGAGCTGCTGTGATCAAAAGAGCTTTATCTGCTATCAGCCTTTTAAAATCTGCTCCGCCAAGCTGCACGCCTACCAGGATCATAGATAGTGGTATCGTGATATCTCCCAGTGTATCGACTATATCCATGACATATGCCGGCAGATGCAGACCCGTGAACAGCATAATAAGTGAAACTATCGTAGCCACCGAAGTAGGATTCACCAACGGTTTCAGTTTCTCACGAAGGCTCTTTGACGATTTTTCGCTTTCGCGATGGTGCAGCTGTGCAAGGCTCATCACAAACAGATACAGATTATTTGCGATGTTCTGTATGACCAAGTAGTAGAAAACCAGTTCTCCGAACACCGCACTTGCAATCGGCAGTCCCATGAACCCTGCGTTGCAGCCTGTCATGGCAGTTGCCAGAACATTCCTGTCCTGCTGATCTTTCCACGGGAATATCCTGTCAGATACGAAAGTAGTTGCAAAGGCTGTCACTATCAGTACCAACGTGGTCAGAAGCAAAGTGAGGATGGTGTTTCTGTACATGTCACCATTGAGATCCTGCCCCGTTATGGAACTTATCACCAGGCACGGAACAGTTATACACATGACAAGACTGATAAAGTGCTTCACGGATTCTTCCGGAAGCACTTTAAGCCTGTTAGCGATGAGTCCAACACCGATATAAATGAAAACTACCAGCACTTTGCTGAAAATAAGAAGCATAGTTTATACTCCAGCGCCTTTGAATATCTACAGTCCGCGGAACACCTTAATGTGTCTCAGTGCGTTTTCATACATACCTTGCGTCATTGCCGTGTTCAGCTCAAAGTATGTATGCTTGCCTTCTGTCGCAAGATACTCTGTCGCGAATTTTACCACATTATTGAAGCTGGCGGTACCTATGTTGATCTTGGCGATGCCAAGAGAAATGGCTTTGCGGAAGTCTTCGTCAGAAATACCGCTGCCGCCGTGAAGAACCAGAGGCACACCCGCCTTCTGATTTATCTGTTCCAATATGTCGAACGCCAGTACAGGCGCTGTAGGATAGTCGCCGTGGGCGTTACCGATAGCTACTGCAAGGCAGGCGATGCCTGTTCTCTCGCAGAATTCATGCGCTTTGTCAGGATTGGTGCACAGGATGCCGTGATCTGACAGTCCGTCCTCACTACCTCCTACAAGTCCGAGTTCGCCTTCTACCGAAGCTCCGTATTCGTTTGCCAGTTCAACGATTCTGCGGGTGCCTGCGATGTTTTCTTCAAAAGGAAGAGTGGATCCGTCATACATTACCGAAGTGAATCCCAGGTCAAGAGCTTTTTTGATGACTTCATATGTGCTGCTGTGGTCGAAGTTGACCGCAACAGGCAGTTTTGATTCCTTAGCTGCCTGTACCATGCCTGGGCCAATCAGTTCAATCGGAGAATATTTCAGCAGGCGCTCAGCGATCTGTATGATCACAGGAGTTTCAAGTTCCTCTGCGGCGCGAAGCGCTCCGCGTACCATCTCCAGACTTCCGACGTTAAACGCAGGAATGCATGTTCCCTGTTCCCACGCTTCGTCTACGATTTGTTTCATTGTTACAAGAGCCATGAGACCCTCCTTTTTCTAATTAGCATATGCGCGGCGCCGGGGCGCCGCGCACATCATAGCCTTCATCACACTATGAGAAGAACCACTAGTGCATGAATAAGCTGAGTACAATTATCTCAATTACGCCGACTGCCCATGCGATCGTCGAGTTGACAGACCAGATGGTCAGCTGCTCTTTAGCTTCCGAAACGCCAAGTGTTCTGTTGACTACCCAGAAGTACGAATCGTTGAAGTATCCGAAGAAGAGTGATCCGACGCAGCATGCGACTGCCCCAAGGAGCGGATTTGAACCTGCAGCAATCAGGATCGGTGCAGAGATACTTGCAGCAGTTGTCATAGCAACTGTACCTGATCCCTGAATGAATCTCATAGCTGTTGAGATGATCAGAGGCAGGATGATGATAGGAATTGCTGTCTGAGCAAGTCCGTCAGCCATGTACTGTCCGAGGCCGGAATCCTTGATGATCTGTCCGAGAGCTCCGCCTCCTCCTGTTACCAGCATGATGATACCTGCGGAAGCCATTCCCTTTTCCATCTCCTGAAGGATGGTCTGGCGGTCAAACGGTCTGCCAAGTGTAAAGATAGCGACCAGAAGACCGAGGCCTACAGCGATAATAGGCTGGCCGAGGAAGACGATAACGGACATGAAGCCTTTTGTAGCACCGAGTGCTGTAGCGATAGTGTTGATCAGGATCAGGACGATAGGGAGGATCAGCGGCATGAACGATTCGAGTGTTCCAGGAACTCCCGACATATCCATGTTGAATGCTGCCTCATAGTTCGGCTCCTGATACTCTGCGTCTACGATGTTACCGTTCTCGTCAGGCAGTCTGTAGAACTTCTTCGACAGGACCTTCCTTGAGTAGAAGATGCAGGCAATCGTCATAGGCAGAGCCAGTACGATAGCGAGCAGGATGAACTTACCAACGTCTATTCCGAAGATACCGCAAACTCCGAGAGGGCCCGGTGTAGGAGGTACCAGTGAGTGAGTGATAACGAGTCCGGATGCCAGAGCAACACCGAGTCCGATAACAGACTTCTTTGTTGTCTCAGACAGAGCCTTTGCGATAGGCGAGAGTACGATAAATCCCGAGTCACAGAAGATAGGGATCGATACCAGGAATCCTGTGATAGCGAGCGCCTCTTCCTCCTTGCCCTTTCCGAAGAGCTTAAGGAAGGTGTAAGCCATCCGCTTGGCGGCACCCGAGATCTCAAAGATCTGTCCCATCATTACACCGAAGCCGATGATGATGCCTATGCTTCCTAACGTCCCGCCGAATCCCGACGTGATCGAGTTGATAATACCGAATGTTTTACCATCTTCGAGAGTGATATTCAGAAGCGGCATGCCTCCGATCGCACCAACGAGTACAGTAGTAAGGATCAGTGCCAGGAAAGCCTGGACCTTTGTCTTAAGAACGAGAACGATGAGGATCGCGATACCGATAAACAGTGCGATCAGCATCCTGGTTCCGTCTAATCCGTTTACCATATAAACCTCCAATACGTTATAATAGGAATTAGCTTGTATTCGCCAGGGCATCATAAAGGATGCCCCGGCAGGATATAATCTCCAGGTCCCGTGCGGTGTGATGAATTGGTAGTTCTCCTCCAGCTGCCGGGGCCTGTTAATTATCTTGTGAAATATGGCGCGTACTTCGCAGCGAGTCTTACCGACTCGATCATGCTTACCGCGCCTGCGATGCCTTTGCCCGCGATATCGAATGCTGTTCCGTGATCAACGGAGGTGCGCAGGATAGGCATGCTGTTTGTGATAGCGATCGTACGGTCAAAGTCGAGCGTCTTTGTAGCGATGTGTCCCTGATCGTGATAAAGCGACAGTACCGAATTGAACCTTCCGAGCGCTGCCTGGTGGAACACCGAATCAGCAGGTACAGGTCCTACTACGTTAAATCCTCTGGCCTTGAGTTCTTCTACAGCCGGTGCGATCTCATTTACCTCTTCCCAGCCGAACAGTCCGTGTTCGCCCGAGTGCGGATTGAGTCCCGCAACAGCCATGGTGCCTTCTTTGACGCCGAGTCTTGCCAGAGCTTCAGTGCATCTCTCCACGTAGTCGATGATCCTTTCCTTTGTGATCATGTCGAGCATGTCGCGCAGCGATACATGTCTTGTAAGGAAGAACACTCTCATACCGTTTGTCTCGAACATCGTCAGCGGGTCGTTGGTCTTTGTGAGCTCAGCGAAAATCTCGGTATGTCCGATAAAGTCGATCTCAGCGGCGCGGATGGCTTCCTTGTTGATAGGAGCTGTTGCTACCGCATCAGCCTTGCCTGCCATCGTGAGTTCTATGCTCTTCTCGATGTACTCGAATGCAGCCTTGCCGCACATTGCACTGACCTTGCCGTATTCAAACTTGTCGAGATCAACATTGGCAAGATCGATAAGATTGAGGACTCCCTCGCTGTAGTCGCCGTCTGCAGGATCCTCTACACAGTTGACTTTCAGGTCAACTCCCGTTACTCCGATCGCCTGCTTAACGATGCCCGCATCGCCTATAACTATGCAGTTTGCCTCTTCAAAGAGATCTTTATCTGCAACAGTCTTTACTACGATCTCAGGGCCGATTCCGGCAGGATCTCCCAGAGTAACAGCAACGAGTGGTTTTTTCATATTGCTAATACCTCCTTTTCTCAGGATCTCAGTCATAAGCACATTATGCTTAGATAAAGATCTTCTCCTTCAGATAAGTGATACATTTATTGATAGCGTCATTATCGCCCTGGCTTCCGCCCTTGGTGATAAGGTGCGTACCCTCGAACGGCCCTCCAAGGATCGTTCCGTATGCCGCAAGCGGCAGTACTTCGTCTTTAAGGTCGAGCCCTGCTGCACCGAATCTCTCGCATACCGATACCGTAATATCTCCGCCTGTCGTATACAGCGCTCTGAAAGTAGGTTCTGCCACAAATATCCTGTGAGCGATCTCCGCCAGTGACCTGTTGATGATATCGGTCACGTCATTCATGGAGCAGTTGAATCTCTCCATGTATGGTCTGAAGTCTATCCTGTTTTCAGGATAGATCCCGTCTCCGGTCACGGTTGAGATCTGATTGCGGTCGCAGTACTCCAGTATCTCAGCCGCTACTCTCGCGATCTCTGCCTCACGTCTTTCGTCGCTTTCAAGGAGCTCCTTCGTCGTTATCATGACGTTGTACGTTCTCTGCGACAGCCATAGCTGTTCCATCTGTGTCATTGCATTCGGATGTACACTGCCCATGACTGCAAGGATCTTGCTCTTCTCCCTGCTCCTGGATGGAGTGATCAGCTTTCTTGCAAGCGTTGCCGTGAAGACTCCCGGATCTACAGCAAGTATCTTCATCTTGCTCGTTATAGCTGCATCTGCTATCAGGTCGAGATCTTCCTGCGTGACACAGTCGAGTACTATAGTACGGTTACCTGCTGCTACAGCTTCTTTCATCCTGTCTGCGAGGTAGTGCTTTCCATGCATCAGCTCATTCGTATCGATAGCTGCCACAGGGTATTTGCTCTGCTCGCGGAAGATAGCTGCAACATCTGAAGTCTTAACCGGACATTTCGGGTCGATGGCGATACCTGTCTTGTGAAGAGGGATCCCCTCGACCAGCATATATCCTCCCAGCACCACTCTCTGCGTCGACGGGAAACATGGAGCTGCAATAGCCACAAAGTCTTCTCCGAGGAAATCCAGCATCGCGTCAGTTTCACTTCCGAGGTTTCCTCTGAGCGTGCTGTCGATACGGTGTGCATACACTTTGACTTCATCTCCCGCAAGGGCCTTGGTCGCTGTATATACTCTGTCATATGCTTCCCCGGCGCTTATACCTCTGGAGTCAGTCGGCAGTATTATGCACTGGCCGTTCTCAAGGACTTCCTTGTCCAGAGCGCTGAGATTCAGTACCGTGTAGGCCTGATAATTCATGTTCTTGAGGAGAACACCTGTCGCATTGCCGCCTGTAAGGTCATCTGCTATTACTACACATTCTGCCATGTCAGTTCCTTTCTGCAGACATCAGTAATGTTCACTTCTCTATTTGGCGAGCAGTATCTCAACCGCTTCTTTAAGAGTCGTTGCTTCTCCGACATTGCCAGGGAATATGACATAAGGTGTCTTTGGGAAAGTGCTCTCTTCGCCGGTCTGCCATACAGGGATGCCCGGACGGATCTGTCCGAGAACGTTAGCCTTCTTTACTGCAAGCGCCTTGGTACCTACATCGCTCGATGTGATTCCGCCCTTTGCGATTACGAAAGCCGGTGTAACTGTAAGTCTGCCTACCAGTGACTGAACTGCATCGGAGATACGTACGGAAAGTCTCAGCTCATCCTCCTTGTTGCCTGTATCAGCAGTGATGAGGGCTCTTGTTGTGTAGCAGCAGACAGTCTTTCCTGCGCGTATGCACTCCTCTTCGACTGCGAGGCATCTCTGAACTTCCTTTTCAAATGCTTCTTCGTCCTTGACGAGGGTAGCATCGAGTTCTACGAATGTGACCTCCTCCATCTCCTTCAGGCACTCGACCTGTGCAGTAGTCTTTGCGGTGTGCGAACCAACTACGATGATTCCGCCGTTGTCATTGTCGAGCGTTACCATCTTCTCTCTTGTGAGGAGCGGCTGGTCTGTGACTCCGCCCATGACCTTAACGATGGCTGCTGCTGTACGGAACATGAATACTTTTCCGGCCTTCATGGCGCGATACAGAGCTACGCAGAACACCTTTACATCTGCATAGTCCACAGCGTTGACTATGATCTTGTTGAAATCCTTCACTTCCATGAGCTGAGCCTGGATCTTGTCGATATCCATGTTGTGGATGTCTTCGAGTGAGATGCAGGTAACATCTTCAGCCTTGAAAGCTCCGCCTGTCTTTTCTTCGACATAACCCGGCATGGTTGCTGCGGTATAGCCGAAAGTCTTGTCCTTGGCGAACTCGGTTTCGTTTGCAGGAACGAGCTCGTCGCCGTACTTAACATAGTGCACGTCGTCGATAGTGAATCTTCCGCCTTCCTTGAAGAACGGGCAGAGGATCTCGCCATCGATCTTTTTGCCGGTGTTAGCTTCATAAGCTTCTCTCAACAGCTGTGTCTCGAGAGGGAAGTGTCCGCGCAGTGTGCTGTCGCTTCTGCTGATAAAGATGTACTCTTTTCCGGTCTCTTTTGCGACTTCATCTACGACTGCAGCGATCTCCTTATGAGCCTGAGTAGTCTGCTCAACTGTGAAGCCTCTTGAGTTTGTAAGGATATAGAAGAGGTTGTTCTCCTCATTGAATCCATCAAGAATGCTCTCCTTGTCCCATCCCGTGTAAACAGTGATGTCGTGAACGGTCTGAACTCCTGTAGGGTCGTCATCGAGCACGACGATCTTCTTGTTGTTGGCTGCGATCTCTGCGTTCAGCAGAGCGTCGATCTTCTCGACATCGATCGGCTTATAACTGTTCAAAATATCTGCACTGATTGCCATTTCAATCTCCTTTTACTTCTTTACTGCGATCTGTACCTTTTCTGCAGTTTATTCAGGCTTCTTTACTACTACATCAGCGAGAGTCTCGAAGTACTGAACGATTCCGGAGTGGTCATCCATCAGATGTCCATGTACCTTGAGTGTCTGCATGATCTCATAGAGCTGAGCTGTATAAGGGATCGGAGCATCGATAGCGTGCGCAGTCTTTACCACGTTTGTGATGTCCTTGTGGTTTACCTTGATAGTGCCGCCAGGTACGAAGTTTCTGTTGTACATCATCGGAGCCTTAGCGTCGAGAACTGCGGATCCTGCGAGTCCGGAACGGATAGCCATATAGACTTTCTCAGGATCAGCGCCGGCCTTGACTGCGAATGTAAGAGCTTCAGAAACGATAGCGATGTTGTTGTTTACGATGATCTGGTTAGCGAGTTTTGTAACACTTCCGCTTCCGCATCCGCCAGTCAGCAGTACGGACGAAGCATATGCCTCAAGATATGGCTTTGCCTTTTCGAATACGTCCTCGTCTCCGCCTACCATGATTGCGAGTGTTCCTGCGATAGCACCAGGCTCTCCTCCGGATACAGGAGCGTCGAGGAATCCGATGCCCTTTTCCTTGAGGCCGTCATAGCACTCTTTTGACTCTACAGGAGTTACGGAGCTGTGATCAATGATGATGCCGCCTTCCTTCATGTTTGCAGCAACTCCATCCTCACCGAAGATAACACCCTGAACGATACCTGCTGTAGGAAGGATCATCATTACGATATCGCACTCTTTACCCATCTCAGCATATGTGCCGGCTTTTGCGCCCATCGAAACGAGCTCATTCACGAGGTCCTGATTGAGATCTGCTACCATTACGTCGTGACCTGCCTGTACAAGATGCTTTGCCATTGGGCGTCCCATGATACCAAGTCCGATAAATCCAAGTTTCATTGTTTCCACATCCTTTCGTTTATATAGAAGTATTTATTAAAGTGTAATTGATACCGTTTATTGAATCAGGCTTCCTGTCCGTTATTGAAGTGAGCCCTGACAGCTTCATATGCCTTGTCAAATTCCTCCTGCAGCGCGTCACCTTTCTGTGTCTCTGCAATCTTGTGGCGCTTTCCGCTTTTGTCAGTCAGGAAAAGCACTTTGCGGATATCACCCTGAAGGCCGACCTCGAATTTTTCCATATCCTTCAGCGGGAAGATCTGGAGATAAGGGAGTGTTACGACCGCATATTCATCTGTGATCGTCAAACCCAGAAGCTCGAGTTTTGTGCAGGCTGAATCGTATTGCGTGCAGAAGCCGTCGAAGTCGTGGACTTTTGACAGTTCCTTCTGCGTGCGCTGATGTTTGCTATAAAGGGAGGCAGCAAGTATTGCGCCCATGATAGCAAAAAGCCAGCCGACACTGTGCCGCGTCAGAAGCATTACCGGGGCAGCGATAAGCATCGTGACACAGATCAGCAAGCTGGTCTTCGACTTGTTATTGATATCTGAAAGTATTTCGCTGAAGTTCTTTGGCACGTTCTTTCTCCCTTTAGTGCTTCAGATATAGCGTAGAGGTTTTTTATGATTGTTGATGAATTCTTTCTTTTGATATCTTGTGGTTATAATTTACTACATACCGGTATACCGGTCAACAAAAGATAATTTTTTAACCAATATAGATTATTTTTTGTCAAGCGAAGTCCTTGCAAAGCAAGCTTTTTCCCGCACCCGCCATTTGTCTTGTTGACCGGAATGCCGGTATAGTGTATATTGAAGTTAACGATTTACAATGCTCTTGTTATATATAAAAGGTGAATTGCATGGCAGTTGTAAAACCCCTTCAGATTCAGGCATATGAACAATTAAAACAGATGATCCTGGATGGTCACTTCCTTCCGGATACCATTTATTCTGAAACAAAGACCTCAAAGGAACTTGGTGTTTCCAGAACTCCGATGCGTGATGCGATACAGAAGCTTGAGCAGGAAGGCTATATTGATGTGATTCCAAGCAAAGGATTCCGTCTTCACAAAATGACGGAAAAAGACCTGACAGAAACATACCAAATCAGATGCGCACTGGAGGGTTTCTGCGCAGTCCATTATGCAACTATTTACGAAACCCCTGAGGCTAAGCGCCTGTTCCACACACTTGAAAGTATATTACGTGACATGGATGCCATTGCTTCAACTACAGAAGATATAGAGGAGTTCGAGCGCTATGACTCCGAATTTCATAAAAGGCTCGTTTATTCGCTCGATAATAAATCCATGTCCGGAGTGTTCGACGCATATCACTACTGTATGAGCCGGCAGACTGTCGCATCTCTTCAGACTGAGGACAGACTCAGACAAACGGTCACTGAACACAAAGCAATGCTGGATAACATGAAAGCAGGCAATGTCGGAGGCAGTTACATGGCAACAATGAAGCACATTGGTCAGGCCAGGAATCTTATCAAACTATAGCTTAAAAAAACACTAAAAAGCTGCCGTTAAGAATAGCGGCAGCTTTTTTGCTTATCATATTACAACTGTACTATGTCCGGATATTTTATATCCGGGCGCTATTGTTTACAACGTTGACAGGTGCGCCTTCAATAAATGCCCTGATATTATCTGCAGTCGTATTCATGATACGCTCTCTCGCTTCTTTTGTTGCCCAGGAAATATGAGGCGTAATAATGCAGTTCTTTGCTTTAAGAAGAATATTGTCTTTGCTGATAGGCTCTGTGGAAACCACATCGACAGCAGCTGCCGCGACTTTGCCGCTCTCAAGTGCATCATACAGATCCTGTTCTACGACAAGCGGTCCGCGGCTGTTGTTGATGAGTATCACGCCGTCTTTCATCTTTGCAATGTTTTCCTTGTTGATGATGCCCTCTGTCTCAGGGAAGAGCGGGCAGTGAAGGAAGATGAAATCCGACCTGCTCAGGAGTTCGTCCAGCTCAACGTATTCCGCTACCTGCTTTCCGGCATCATGCTGGTGGCGATCGTATGCCAGTACCTTTACGTTCATGGCCCTGAGTATCTTCGCGGTGTTGGTGCCGATACGGCCGAGGCCGATTATGCCGGCAGTCTTTCCCGACACCTCGATCATCGGGTAGTGCCAGTAGCACCAGTCAACGTTGGATGCCCATTCACCTGCATGAACGGAGTCACTGTGATGTCCGATATGAGAGCACACTTCCATGAGCAGGCTTACCGCGAACTGGCTCACATTGTCTGTACCGTAGACAGGTACATTCATCACCGGTATTCCCTTTTCAGCAGCATATTTGTAATCCGCCACATTGTATCCGGTGGCCAGCACAGCGATTGCCTTAAGATTCGGGCACTTGTCTATGGTCTCCTTGCTTATCGGAGTCTTGTTTATTACCGCTACTTCAGCATCGCCTATTCTTTCGGCAATGAGAGGTGATTCTTCATAAGCGGTCCTGTCATAAACGGTTACTTCGCCCAGTTCCTGCAGTGGTGCCCAGCTGATATCGCCGGGATTCTCCGTGTATCCGTCAAGTACAACGATCTTCATAGTTAATCTCCTTTATTTCAGCTCATGATGAAAACAGGCAGCGTGACCGCTGCCTGCATACTAAAAATCAAGGTCCTCTATCTCATTTATTCTGCGCAGGTGTTTTCCTCCCTCGAAATCCGTCGTCATCCACTTATCGATGATGTCAAAAGCGAGCTCCTGGCTGATCATACGTGCACCCATGCAGACAACGTTCGCGTTGTTGTGGCGTCTGCACATCTCTGCCATCTCTACAGATGTGCAGAGTGCGGCTCTGATGCCAGGCACTTTGTTGCAGGCAATGCTGATGCCGATTCCCGAGCCGCACACGGCGATGCCGCGCTCGGCCTCGCCGGACGCCACAGTGCGTCCTACAGCGTGTCCGTACTTAGGATAGTCTACTGATTCAGGCGAGTCACAGCCAACATCAATGACCTCATGTCCTTCGCCAATCAGTTTTTCCTTTATTGCTTCTTTCAGCTCATATGCTGCGTGGTCACTTCCAACTACGATCTTCATAATTGTCTCCTTTACTTCGTTCCGAAGATGCGGTCGCCTGCGTCGCCCAGTCCAGGTACGATGTAAGCGTTCTCGTTGAGATGATCATCCTTTGCAGCGATAAAGATGTCTACATCAGGATGCTTTGAGGTAAGCGCCTCGATACCTTCCGGAGCAGCGATGAGGAACATCAGAGCGATATCCTTTGCGCCTTTTGCCTTTACGAAGTCAACGGCAGCGATTGCGCTTCCTCCTGTAGCAAGCATCGGATCGACGATGATGATCTTTCTCTGGTCGATATCCTCAGGCAGCTTGCAGTAGTACTCCACCGGCTCATGTGTCTCAGGGTCTCTGTAAAGACCAACGTGTCCGACTCTTGCGCTCGGGATTATCTCCAGCATTCCGTCAACGAAACCGAGTCCCGCTCTGAGGATAGGCACTATGGCAAGCTTCTTTCCTGCCAGGATAGGAACCTTTGCAGGGCAGATCGGAGTCTCGATCTCCACCTCTTTTGTAGGGAGATCTCTGGTGATCTCATAGGTCATCAGCATAGCGACCTCGCGTGCCAGATCCCTGAATTCCTTGCTCGCTGTGTTCTTGTCTCTCATCAGTGAAACCTTGTGCTGAATAAGAGGGTGATCGAAAATCATTACTTTACCCATTGCTTACCTCCCTGGAATATGTAATTTAATTGCGATTTTTATAAATTTGTTTAGAAAACCGTCCCGTTTTCCCTTGATTATCTTATTTAACTACGTCGTATCCCGCGCTCTTGAGCATGCGGTTCATGACGCTGAAGCCGAAGCCTTTCTCCTCGAGTGTTCTGATTAGCACGAGGTCATAACCCTGTCTGTCGAGCTCGCGGAGCTCTGCGAACAGCTTGTGAGCAGCCTTACCCGGGTCATTTCCATAATCCAGTATTGCTGCTTTTTCGCCTCTCTCCCTGGCTTCGAGTCCAAGCTTCAACACCTTGTCGCGGAACTCTTTATCGTCTCCTTCAATGAGCCTTACAGTCGCTTTCGGTGAGTAGTGGATATATTTCATACCCGGAGACTTCGGCTTGAATCCTGTGTCTGCAACACCATCCTCCGGATCGGCTACACCTGCAGGCTTCTCGAGCAGTGATCCGTCATAAAGAACTGCCTTCCCGAGAATTCTTTCGAGTTTCTCTTTAGTGACCGCTCCCGGCCTAAGTATGCACGGCTTGTCACCGGTAAGATCTACTACAGTGGATTCTATACCCACATCGCATTGCTCTCCCATGATGACAGCATCTATGCGTCCGTCCATGTCTTCCAAAACGTCGTCTGCGGTGGTAGGGCTTGGTCTGCCTGAGAGATTTGCGCTCGGAGCAGCGACCGGTCTGCCGGTAATTTTTATGAGACGCCTGGCTGTCGGATTTGACGGCATGCGTATGGCCACTGTATCGAGGCCTCCGGTAGTGACATCCGGTACGATGTCTGCCTTTTTGAAAATGAGCGTCAGCGGTCCCGGCCAGAGACGGATCATCAGCTTCGATGCGTCATCGCTCAGGCCTCTTATGCCTCCGTCGATGAGCTCGTAAAGATCCGTAGCGTCGGCGATGTGGACTATCATCGGATTATCGGAAGGGCGGCCTTTTGCCTTATACACAGAAGCGACGGCCTCTGCATCGAGAGCATTTGCCCCCAGCCCGTAGACCGTCTCTGTTGGAAAAGCAACAAGCCCGCCGGCTCTGATGATCTCACCGGCCTTTCTCAAGTCGTTTTCTCTTGTGCTCAATCTCAAAGTTTCCATTTATTCTTTTATTATTACCCTGTTTTGTCTGATCCTCAGATCCGATGTCTGCTCCGCGACTGTCTTACAGTAGCTGAGCGTATTTGTTATCTTATCTGCCAGCTCTTCGATTTTCGGCCTGTACTCTGCAGTTATAGGTTTTGTGTGCAGCGTGACCGCGTCATCTCCCACATCTACAAACAGGATCGACTCGTGAAGGCCGAACTCAATAATGCTTGCTTCATCCGTGACAGTCTTGTCTTTAAAAAGCAATTTCGGATTGCGGTCGGACGCCACATCGATTTCATCTGCCAGCCGCATGACAGCCGACAGATATGCCGTCCTGATAATGGCATCTCCGTCATGTATGTCGCCGAACTCGCTGCGATCAAAAAGATCCGTCTTTCTGTGGCCGCGGGCAACCTGTATTATTGCCCTGGTCATCGCTTCAGAGGGAATGTCAAATAACTTCGAATACTTGCGTATGAAAAGCCCGCTGTATTCATTGTGGAAGGCGCGGACCGTCTCCGCATCATTATCCCTGTCGTGATTATCAAAGTAATCCCCGAAGTCCAGCTCTTTTGAGAACTCAGCAAAATCACGGTTGCCGATTCCCATGCCGATATCATGGAGGTAGCAGCTCATGATCAGCACGTAGCATTCTTCAGGGTTTAGTTTCTTTATCTGCTCTTCTCCGATTATCCTGTTACAGTAATCTATGACGTTCATACTGTGAAGAAATGAGTGGTCTGTGAAATCCGGGAAGCGGGTCAGATACTTTGAAAGCATAGTCTGGAGCACGAAAACGCTCTCCGCTGCCCTTCTGTGGAGATCTTTGGATTCCTCTCTCAGTTTTCTTTCAAGCAGATAATTCTCCACTAACCAAAGTCCTTCATCTTGGCTGCCTGATCGGCTGTGATAAGTCCGTCAATAGCCTCGTCGATATCACCGTCGAGGAACTGATCCAGCTTGTACATTGTAAGGTTTATGCGGTGATCCGTAATACGTCCCTGCGGGAAGTTGTATGTGCGGATACGCTCTGAGCGGTCGCCTGAACCGACCTGGCTCCTTCTGTCAGCCGAGATCTTGTCGTTCTGCTCCTGCACCATCTTATCGTAGAGTCTGGCCTTGAGTACTCTCATGGCCTTCTCTCTGTTCTGGATCTGCGACTTTTCATCCTGGCATGTGACTACGATGCCGGTAGGAAGGTGAGTCATGCGGACCGCAGAGTCTGTTGTGTTTACGCATTGGCCGCCGTTGCCTGATGCTCTGTAAACATCTACCTTTACGTCGTTAGGGTTGATCTCGACCTCTACATCATCGACTTCCGGAAGTACGGCAACAGTAGCTGCAGAAGTATGTATACGCCCTGATGATTCTGTCTCAGGCACTCTCTGTACTCTGTGTACGCCCGACTCGAATTTGAGTCTCGAATAAGCGCCGCGTCCCTTGATCATAACAACGGCTTCTTTGATGCCGCCGATACCGGTATCACTGATCTCAATGATCTCAGCTTTCCAGTGACGGCGCTCAGCGTATCTCAGATACATTCTCAGGAGGTCGTTGCCGAAGAGGGCAGCTTCCTCACCGCCCGTGCCGGCTCTGATCTCAAGGATTACGTTCTTGTCATCGTTAGGGTCCTTAGGGAGCAGCAGGATCTTCAGCTCTTCCTGAGCCTTTTCCATTTTCTCTTCGAGCTCCTTGGCCTCTTCCTTGGCCATCTCACGCATTTCCTCATCGTCTTCAAGCTCGATGAGTTCTCTGGCGTCAGCAAGATCGCTCTGCATCTTGCGGTAGCTCTCGTAAGCTCTTACGACCGGCTCTATCTCGGCCATCTCCTTCATATGCTTCTGCCATGTCTTCTGGTCTGCGATGACAGCCGGATCCGCGACCTTTTCGGAGAGCTCCTTATATTTTTCAGTAATAAAGTCTAATTTATCAAACATATATATTCCTCTTTCTGTACGCAAAATCAATAACGGATGATGGTTGTGGTCCGCTATCGCCCTTCAAGTATTCTGCGTCCAGTTCTGTCTGTCATTGTCTTCTCCTTTTTAAATCTTAACCAATTAATTATATCAAAATTAGAGCAGTAGTACAGCCTGTGATTTATGAATGCTGCGAATGTGTATTATAGAATTCTTTGCAGGCTCTTGCAAGCTTTTGCCTTCTGTTTATTACAGGATCCCAGGAGAGTGCTTCGTGTTTCTAAAGCAATAATTGCCGGTCAATAACGATTTTTTTCGTCCTCATTCCTCATTCTTCATAGTTGAGGCACGAATCAGGTTTTCTGCAGCTCGCATTCAGAATTTAAAAAACAAGACTAATGTATATAAACACACTTGAATGGATGTTTAATCCCGAGAAACCGTGTTCAAATCAGCGTAATCGCAGCTGTGAATTCAGCTGCAGTCTTTTCATTCCGGTTAGGGCAGACTCTAGAAAATTGGGTTCGTTCTGCTCACATAAAAAGCGACGTTCAATAACGAAAATAATCGTGCTTTATATCCTATATGACTTTTTAAAGGACGAAGATGAGTCAATGCATACAATGAATAATGCCAAATCTGCAATAGGTTTTGAAAGCAAGAAAAAGTCCGGGCTTCTTAAGTCCGGGCTTGATTCCTGCCTTATACATAAGTCCTTTTGCGCTCTATTGGAATAATGGTAATTATATCTTTCTTTTGTAAAAAGAGTATGTATTCCTCTAAAAGTTCTTTGTTAATCTCTTCAATTGGAACATCAAGGTTTTGAAATAGCGCAAAATTCATCCTAATTTCATCATAGAATTCTATAGTGTACTCTGAAAAACCTTTCAATCTGCACCATCTAAAAAACCTTTCAAAGCCTTGTTCAATACTGATTTCCTTCTGCGTCATAGTGATATTTTTAGACATAATAAAACCGCCTTTCAAGTGACACGTCTCGTCAATTTACACTGAATAAACATGTCACTCGAAAGGCAGTTGTTTTTCCTGTTATTACTTCAGGCCGTACTTGTTCTTGAACTTCTCTACACGGCCGCCTCTGTTAGCAAACTTCTGCTGGCCTGTAAAGAATGGGTGGCATTCTGAGCAGATGTCTACTCTCATCTCTGCCTTATCGGAGAGAGTCATGTCCTTCATGTTGGTACCTCTTTCTATAAAAATTTGAAACGTTTCAAGCCGCCGCCCTAGGCGACAGCTTGTGTAGTATATCATTCGATGCAAGTGATTGCAAGGGTTTTCACAAAAATATATATCGGCAGAAATAATCCTGCAGCGGCTTGTGCTTCGTGACGACGAGGCACGAACGAAAGGATTTATTTCTGACGATATTGTTTATTTATGTGCCTTTGCGTGGCGGCCGACCTTGAAGATCAATATGTCGAGTATCAGCAGATAAGCAATCGCAAGCCCTAGTGTTACAAAGCACATTACATTGCTCTTTGCGGCAAGTCCCACGAGTATAAGCACAGGGGCTCCGAGCAGGATTCCGAAGCTGGATCCGACTACCAGGTTATTGGCAGCAGGAGTCTCGAGCTGAGGGTCGATCTCACGCAGGAGCAGCACCCCGGAGCTGATGGTTCCGGTAAGCATTCCGTACATTGAGATAAGTCCCTCGTAATAATAATCGCCATAAACCGCCTTGCATACCCAGCGCAGATGGAACCATGTGACAACCGTTCCTGCAATGACGAGCAGGATGAACGGCAGCACGAGTCCGCGGATATCTTCTATATCTATACAGCCGATTCCCGCGACGATCATGATATCGAAGAACGCTCCTGAAAGACGGTTGAGCAGGTAGTTGTCCTGATAGCGCCTCCTGATTGTGCCTTTCTTGCGCAGCTTCTCAAGTATGACTCTGAGGAGTATGGCAAGCGCTGAGCCGACGATGAAGTTGAAGCCCCAGAGCAGGGTGTTGACTGTGCCGGCAAGGCCTTCGCTGAGTTTAGCGATGCCGCCTGTGATACCCGCGGTCACAACATATGTTGCAAGATACACGATGACGATCATTGCAAGCTGCACGCTGAGCTTGTCGATAGACTCTGCTACGTCATCGCTTTCGGCATCTCCGAGGTGGTCGTCACGAAGAACGGTCATGCTGTTCACTTCAGACAGCTTAAGCTCCCCCGACTTGCGGAGCACGTTCAGGATGATGACTCCGACAAGGCACGCAACTATATAGCCTGCAGCAGCTATCGAGAGACCAAAGCTGTGTCCGCCTTCAAAACCAAGGGACTGGTAGCTGGCTCCGATGTTGTTCGCCTGGCCCGGACCCTGTCCGAATCCCATAGGAAGAAGGAGCCCTGCGGCTCTGAACATGTTTGGCATTACCGTGAGCGCAAGACCGATCGTGATGATGAGGCCCGTGACGCCCTGTATCATGTATGTGCTGACTATTACAGCGCCTGAGCGGAATCCGACCTTTCTTTCGTCGCCGGCCTCTCTCTGCACAGGATTTCGCAGGCTCATTGCAATGAAGCCAAGCGCGATACCGTGGTAGGTGAGGGCAGAGAGCAGATTCTCATCAAGATCGATGAGCCCGATCTCCTTGGCGATCAGGAGGATGAATCCTCCGAGGACCGCTACCGGAAGCATGGTCTTGCGTATAGGTTTGACCGTCTGCCTGAGACTGATTGCGATCAGTAAGACAGCGGAGATATATCCCATCTGTATGATAACATTCCACAATGCGTGATTTGCTGCTGAATAATCCAAATCTTACTCCTACATAAGTAAATCCCTTGCAATAACGAATTTTCTCAGATTTGTTCTGTTCTTTTTATCCGATACAAGCTCGTAGTAGCCGGTTTTGTCGCTGAAAACGATGCGTCCTGCGAGCACCATTGTCATATTGGATATGTTTTCAAGATCAAATGAATAGTCACCAATGCTGAGTATAAACTTTTCTCCTGTAAAACTCAAAGCAAGTTTTCCGCGCGCGGCCTCTTCATCGCTGTGGCCGTCTTCGATGCGATGAAGCACGACTCCGTCGTCGGTGAAGACCACGTCTTCACCGGCCGCGCGCCTCATCTCATCCATGCGTCCTGCCAGTTTCTTTCTGTCGAGCTCCTCCCAGTCCGCAACCGTTTCAAATGGTGCCCCTTCCTCAAAGAATCCCGTATCAGTCATACGGATTCTGAAGCCGCAGCTGCAGCCAATGCTGTCACTCTGTGACTTCAGTGTTCCGAAAGCTCCGCAGGAAGGGCAGGTGAACACGGAACGTTCAAGGCCATCTGCGCTACCGCCTTTTGAGCACTTATACCTTACAGGCCCTTCTGCCTGTGATTTCTGCCATTCCCAGGTGTCGAAGCCCAGGTCTTTTGCTATCAGCTGCTCGACCTCTTCATCCGTCATTTCCTTAAGGACTTCCGGACCGTATACTCCGGCCGGCCGCCCATAGACTTTTCCTTTGCGCGTATTCAGCGCCCAGCGCGGCGCCGAAAGATATGCTCCCTCAAGCCGATATGTTACCAGAGTGGCGCCGCTGCCCTTTACCAGTTTGCCCGTATACGGCATCACCGGAAGCGGCCGGCCATTCCACGTCTGTTCACCCTCAACTGCAAGGAAAATGGATTCGCCTTTCTTCATCCTCTTCATCGCCACCAGAGCCGTGCGACTGCTCCTTGCTCCTTTCTGATGCGGGATAAACGATATGTTTTTCTCCAGAAAAGGCCCCCATTTGCCCCTGAGTATATGCTCGCTCGCAATAAAGGTGAGTGGCTTATTTTTGAAAGCAACTCCCACAAAGAGGGGGTCATACGCGCAGGCATGGTTTATCGCCACAAGCACCGGGCCGTCTATGTCTGCAGGCTCAAAGCTTTTATCGAAGGAGAAGCTGAACTTGTTTCTTAACCATCCTCCCAATACAAGCTGCACCGCGTCCCAGAATCTGCGGCGCTTCTTTGCAGCCTTTTCCCGTTCCTTATCTTTTTCCTTGTTATTCTCAGGCTTTGCCATCGGGTGTCCTTTACTCATTATCCCTAAGCATGTAAGAGAAACACGTCTGTATAATGTCTCCGGTTTTAGGAATATATAGTTATTTTACATTAACTTGCAAACGCATGCACGCTGAGAGGGTAGAAAGAACACTATTTTACATAACTTTTAATATTGAAACCAAAAAGAAAAAAGGGCGCGAAGCGCCCTGAAGTATTTATGTTTCTAGCCCTTGAATTCCTTCTTCTCTTTGCCGAAGTGGAGCTCCTTGAGTCCTTCAACTTCATCGCAGATCTCTCTGAGACTGCAGCTGTGACAGTCAGTCGCCATTCCTTCAAGGATCTTCGATAGAGTCATGGTGATGTCTCTTGTCTTCTTTGCGTCAGCTCTCATGCCTGCATAATCTGCATCATCGGTAGTGATAAAGATGACCTTCACCGCTACGATATTCGGATTTTTCTTGTACTGCGAAATGTAGGAGTTACCGACCTGCTCAAAGGTGATTCCCTTGCGGACAGCTTCTTTCGATACTCTGACCTGCTCACGGTAGCTGTCCGATGAAGATCTGATCATGTATCCCTTCGGGTATACGTGATACTTCACGAAGTCGATGTCCTGGATAGCTCTGAAGAGAGGTTCAGTATCTTCTTCGCCCTCACCGTCAAGTATGTTGACCTTTACGATAACTATTCTCGCGAAAGATACGCTGCCTTTGATCTGGTTAAGATCCTTTCCGTAAACCAGGATCTCATCTTTGTCGGCAAACCCGTCTGTAGAGGTTACGCATGCATAATTGACAGCAGGCTTGCTGTCACCGCCGAGCTCATATGCGGATTCCTTCATCATTACGAGCTGGTTTCCGCCAACATCTTCCCAGCACTTTGCCGGATTATAATCATAACGCTTAGGCTGAGCAGAACCGAGCAGCCCATCGACTTTTTCGATAATTGAATTGTACAGTTCCATGGAAGTCCCTCTCTCTGAACCGCGCCCTCAGCGGAGCATAGCCCGTCCGGAACAGCGGATTATCGTTTCCATTAATGCAATGCCCCTGCGCTTCCACAGGGGCATTGGCATAAGTTTGTGGTTAGAATTTTATGTCAACCGGCTTACGGTCGAAGATCTCATTTACTCTCGCATACGCCCATGCAAGGAGCTTCTGGTCGAGGTTGAGGAAATAGACCACGAAGAGTGTTCCTGTTGCAAGCCCGAGAATCGTTGTGACGAGCTTCAGTGCTCTGCATACAGGGCATTTCTTTTTATTCTTCATTGTAGTACTCCTTTTCTGGATTACTTAGCCTGTCCCTTCTGACGAGCGAATTCAGCAGCACCGAGTGCTCCCATCAGCTGAGGGTCTGTCTTGAGGTTGATGACCTTGAGCTTGAGTACGTGCTCGATAGCGTCCTTAAGACCATCGTTCTTAGCGCATCCGCCTGTAAGTGTGATGGAGTCTGTAGCGCCGGCCTTCTTAGCCATTACGAAGCATCTCTTAGCAACAGCCATCTGGATTCCTGCAGCGATCTCGTCCATTGGCTTGTTCTCACCAACGAGTGTGATTACCTCGGACTCAGCGAATACTGTGCACTGTGCAGTGATAGGAATAACGTTCTTTGCAGTCAGGGACAGCTTCGAGAATTCAGGAAGAGTCATTTCGAACGATCTTGCCATAGCCTCGTAGAATCTGCCTGTTCCTGCAGCGCACTTATCGTTCATAGCGAAGTTCTTTACTGTACCGTCTGTGTCAACTGCGATACCCTTAACGTCCTGTCCGCCGATATCGATGATAGCCTTTACGCTCGGATCAGTTACGTGTACGCCCATAGCGTGGCAGGAGATCTCGGAGATGTTCTCGTCAGCGAAAGGAACCTTGTTACGTCCGTATCCTGTACCGATGAGGTAAGCGAGGTCCTTGGAGGACTTGAGACCAACCTTGCCGAGTACTTCGTCCATAGCCAGTCTTGCAGATGCTTCAGAATTGATCTTGCTCTTGATAGTGGTGTCGGCAACGATCTTACCAGCCTCGTCAAGAATTACTGCCTTGGTATAAGTTGAACCTACATCACAGCCGCCATAATATTTCATTTCTTTTTCTCCTTTATAAACTTCTTAAAAATGAAGTGCAGTTTTGCGTAAACTATTTTACACTATTAAGTTTCCCTGTTCCAGCAAAACCTTGAAATTTTAACAGTTTTGCGTTGGTTTTTTTGAATTTTTTACATTCCGAGCTCGTCGTCGAAGTCGCAGAGGGTCGGGTCTACCGGCTCAGCTTTCATGACTGTTCTCATGTACTCGTTGACCTTGTCTCTCATGGTCTTTCTTGATACCGTTCTAGGGTCCATCAGGTCATGCTCGATCCAGATCATGTGATGATTTCTGTCTCTGCATGTGTCGTCGAGGATACCCTGGAGTGTAGCCATGTTCTTGCATGCTACGTTCTGGTACATGATGATGATCTCGGCTCTCCAGTCTTCGACCTGTCTCCACATCTCGTCGACTACGTTCTGGTAACCGCCGTTAGTGTGTCTTCTCATTACCATACGCTCGTAAAGTCTTGCGAGGTCCATGAGAGCTTCTTCCTTGTCCTCTGTCTCGAGGACCTTTGTGAAGTTCAGGGACTCCATCTCAACGAGGATGTCGATTCCCCAG